>JBBSBS010000170.1:0-12310 GCA_038251045.1 Aggregatilineales bacterium
GTTATCCCGCGCTTTGAGGTAGATAAGCTACGTGTTACTCACCCGTGCGCCACTCAAATATTGCTATCTGCGTTCGACTTGCATGTGTTAGGCACGCCGCCAACGTTCATCCTGAGCCAGGATCAAACTCTCCGTTTGATTTTACTCTCGAAACTGACAAGGCTTACTGCCTTGCTGTATTACTTGGCTTGATTGTTTTTCTTTGTCGCAGTGTCAATCCACTGCGTCTTCCATCTCACTCTTCTGTTGTTAAGTTGCGTCCACACACATTGCTGTGTGTTAAGGTAGGGTTAAGTCTACCTCCCGTCTGTGTGCCCGTCAAGCCGCTTTGTAATTTCTCACAAAACTCGTTTGGGATATTTGGGTTATTCTGCACAACCCTCAATCTCCAAATGTTGCTATCTCACATGAAAACAGTTCGGCGAACCGAACTGCTTGTTACAACTGTTAAGCTGCATTTCTCAGCGGGATGTAAACTATATCATGCCATTTTTACGCTGTCAACACCTGTTTCAAACTGTTTTCAAACCAGTTTTTAATACTTGGTATTTAGAGACAAAAACAGCCCGGTTTGCGTTCCCGGACTGTCCGGCATTACCTTGTTAAGTTATGCTTCTTGCGAAGCGACCGATACTGTAAGGCATAGGCTATATGCCGTCAAGGGCGACTTGTGAAATTTGACACCAATTCGCCACATTGGTCAATTATTGACCCGTTATAACTCACTGCGCCCCTGTAGAGCGCGGCTGAGTGTTACCGAGTCAACATATTCAATATCGCCACCAACCGGCAGGCCACGCGCCAATCGAGTAATCTTGATACCACGCGGCTTCAATTCTTTCTGGATGTAGAATGCAGTTGCATCCCCCTCCTGCCCCGGGTTAGTAGCCACAACAACTTCAACTGCATCGCTATTCTCAACACGCTTAACCAATTCACGAATCTTCAGATCATCCGGCCCTATGCCATTAACCGGCGAAATCGCGCCATGCAGCACGTGATATAACCCGTCATATGCGCCGGTGCGTTCCAGAGCCATTACATCCAACGGTTCTTCAACCACCGCAATGACATGCTGATCACGACGCGGATCGCTGCAAATCGGGCATGGATCATCCAGTGTGATGTTGAAACAGGTCGAGCAAAATACAATCTGACTTTTGAGGTTAGTCAGTGCATTCGCCAAATTAAGAGCCACCTCATCCGGCGCACGCAGCAAATAGTAAGTCAATCTGGAGGCAGACTTCGGGCCAACACCCGGTAAACGAGAAAAGGCATCAACCAGTTTAGAAACCGGTTCAGGAATCGCATTAGCCATAATTAGATAACCAGAGAACTTTCTCTACGTTTATAGAACAGGACAAATCCACTCACAATCAAAATCGTAGCAATTGTCACAATCAAGCCAATTACAAACGCGGGCGGGCGAAATTCAAACATTACCTTATGGGAACCAGCAGTCAGATAAACACCTCGTAATGCACCATCGACTCGTAAATTGACTACGGGTTGATCATCCACATAAGCCATCCAACCGGGTATCCAAGTGTCACCTAATACCAGCAACCCACTTGTGGGCATCTCTGCCTGTATCTGAACATTATTAGGAGTATAACGTACGATTTGAGCGCTTCCAGAAAAATCATTCATCGGAAGATCAAATTGAATATCCTGTCCAGAGTCAAGTAAGGCAATCGCTCGCTGACCGAGTTCAGGTAAATACGCGGACATAGCGCCCGTAAAAAGCTCGGCTCGACCAACAGTGAAAGCGCGAGGTTGAGCCGCTGAATTTTCGTATAAGTGGCTGTCACCAACAACATCAATTTGTTTGAGCGACGAAATGCTTGACAAATCAAGTGACGTAATCACATATCTTGTATTGACTAAACCAAGCAATTTCGCATCGGGCACCGCATCTAACCAAGCGGTATCCGAAATTTCATTGGCGGTACAAGGTGGTGTTGCAGCCGCTATCCCTTTCAAATCACATCCCGATGCCACACGGATAAATTGTGCATAAGAAGCGAACTGAAATGAGTTTAACCCATCGACCGTTTGTAAATCATTAGCAACCGCCACCGCGTCACTAATCTCGCGTCGCGTCGAATACACGCGGTACAAATCATCGTTGCTACTTGCATGGTGCATCATACTTTGAACAATCGGTGGAACTTGCAAGAAGTCGTTTATCGGTCGTGGTGTCCCAAAGGTCATATCCAGCGGGAATAAATCTATAATTACGGCTCCCGCTAAAATAATCGCGAAAACCGAAGTCGATAAACGCCCTCGCAGCCAAAACCATAATCCAATTAGACTGAGAATTACCCCTGCGCTGGCAAAAAAACCGATTAACCAATCCATTTCACCCGCTTGACGAGTGATAAAACGTCCGCCAAGCGTCACCACTACTAGCAGTAGCGTGCTTCCGCCTAACCAGCGCCATGCCCATCTCGAAAGCTTCCGTTCATGCAACAGCCCATCGACTGCCACAGCGGTCAGCAACGCAAGCGCAATCGCCGCCACAAACCACATCCGTGCTGGAACGCGCAGCAGATTGAAACCCGGCACACCGTAAAACATCAACGTATACAAAGGTGTAACACTGCCCAGCGAAAACAACCCTGCAAAAATGAATACTCCCAGCCACCATCCTACTTCACGCCGCGTGTGATACAAAATAGCCAGTGGTGCGAATATCAGCGGCAGCAATCCGGCGTATATTTCCCATTCCGGGAACTTCTGTGCCAAGGGAAACATCGTGTTCATCAACACAATTGGCGGCAGCGCCAGATAATTGGCATCGGCCAATGTCATTGCCTGACGGGTTTGATACGGGAGGTAACTGGCAAAAGTGAATGATTGAAAAGCCGAAAACCCTATAAAGGACACGCCGATAATGAGCATCATACCAATATGCTGTATCCACACACGGCGCGACGACCGTTTAATAATGAACTCAACACAGCAGTAGACAAAATACAAACCAACGAACCAACCCGCATATAGAATAAATTGAATATTGGTCAGATAAATACAGCACAATGCCAATCCGGTCGCGATAGCCCATCGCCACGATAAGCGGTCAAATGCCAGCCGCATCCATAATAAACATAATGGAAGCCAGCATAGACCATAGGTATATCCAACATCGCCTACGACATTCGAACTCAACCTTGGAGTCAGCATCACCAGCAACCCCGCCAGTAATGCCGCCGGGTAATCCAGTTTTAGTACCGAACGAGCCAGCCCATATCCACCAATTCCCGCCAACCAAAAATGAAACACATTGAGTAAGGCATAGCCCAGCAAAATAGGAATGGGCAGCAGCGACATCACCAACTGAGGTGGATAGAACACCCTTATTGCTGGATTACCAATCATCGGCTGCCCGCCCGCCGATGTGTTCTGCCATAAAGGAAGCTGCCCCGTCTCGCGAACTGCCTCGCGAAAAAACTGAACCGCAGGCCAGTTATACGTCAGCATATCCGAGCCCAACCCGGAACGCGGCCACATCAACGAATCCGGTTGCGTCAAATAAGGCGCGAACAGCAGAATATCAACTACGAGCAGCAGTACGGCAATCGAGACATTGGGGTGACGTTTTATAAATTGAGCCATAATCCTATCTTTGGCAGTCACTGATTCAAACAATGAGTGGCATAACCATGTATCTCATCTCGCAACTTTGAACCGATCTTTTAGTCGCAAGAAAGGAGTTTCGAAAAGCCGGTACGACAACCAAGATAGCACAATTGTACTAATGATGATAACCGGATAAATCACAAATTGGTAGATTGGCTCATTCATATACGTGTGTACAGCACTCAAGAAAACCAGCAGTATAAACGGATGCAGCATATAAATTGCATACGACCAATTGCCAGCGGTTTCCAACCAGGGATGGTCTAACTTTAGGAAGAACTTTTCGTTGGTCGCGATATTCATCATCAGCACGCCAAATGACACAGCCGTAAACACGGTATAGGGGATGCCAATAGTCTCAGGAAAAAATATAGCAATCACTGCTGTCACCACCACCGATAAGCCACCCACCAGAGGGTGATAAATCCACTTGACTATCCAATGCTTATAGTAGTAAGCACAGGCGAACAAAGCACCAATCGCGATACAGTCATAACGGGTATAAACAATCAAAATCGTGAAAAAATTATCAGGCATCAGCCAACTGGTAATTGCCATCAACGACCACCAAAAAACGATAATCGCGATGAAAAACTTCGCGAGATTCGCGCCTGACTTTCCAATGTGCGGAATCACTAGATAAAATTGTTCCTCAATCGCAATCGACCAGAGATGCTCCAACGGTGGAAACGGATAAAATAAAATGAAAGCAATATTCCCTTGAAACAGCAGTAGCAATACCGCCAACAACGGATTAGCTAGCGGGTTCTTAAAATCAGGGACGATAAATGGCAATATCACAGCCGTAGCCAAAATCAGCGCGAAGTAAAGCGGCCATATACGCAACACACGCCGAACATAAAACTTCTTTACAGCCACCGTACCGCTGCGTTCACGTTCGACCAACATCAAATAGGTAATCAGGAAACCGCTGAGGACATAAAAGAGATGAACCGCATCCGTGCCATTAATAAAGAAACGCCCAACCGTATCTGGCAAATCCGGTAGGCCGTACCACACGCGCGGGTTATACATAATGTGGTGAACAACAACTGACACCGCAGCGTACAACCGCAGCGCATTGAGTCCTTTGAAATGAATTTTCACTAATGAACGCTTTACTCAGGCAGCATGACCTGTAACAGATGACGGGATGAAAAAGAGGCGGAATACTTCCACCCCTCTTTCAGTTTACAATCATCGTTGGTCAGATGTGCCTTGAGGCTATGGACAGAGGATCTACCCGCCCAGCAAACCACTGAGCAGTGGATTGTCACCGAGGCCGCCGGTAATGCCTTCCATACGGCGTGCCGACATTTCTTGGCTTTGCTCAATCGCCTGATTAACAGCCAGCATAACCAATTCTTGCAGATCGCTCAGCCATTCCTCGTCGCTTGGGTCAATCATATCTTTGTTGATGGTGATCGACTGCACCCGCTGATGACCGCTGATCACAATCTTGACCGCGCCACCCCCGACCGAGACTTCCACATTTTCTTTTTCGAGGGCTTCTTGAGCGGTAACCATATCTTCCTGCATCTTCTGAATTTGCTTCATCATGCCGCCCATGCCGCCTTGCATTCCACCCGGCATACCGCCACCGCCCCCACCAAAACCGCCGCGTTTTCCTTTTGCCATTCTATACTCCTTATTCTTAGCCAATAACGAGGAACGCGATACTTCACGTCCACGAATATCCTGTAATACCAAATGAGGGTCTGTCCTCATTCAGTCGAGCTGTTTTCCTCGGCACGCTTCCGCTGATCAACCGGTGTAATTTTCGCACCAAGCTGTGCGCCTTCCGAAAGCAGCGGATCATTAGGATCAAAGCCTTGTGAATCCATATCCACATCCGGCGCATCATTGGCGCTCACCATTGTCAGCCGGACGTGCAGCCTTACCCGATGCACTTCGTAAAAAACCCGTTCCAGCAGTTGAATCTTTTCGGGGTGCTGAAGCTTTTCATAATATAACGTATTGTCAGTACCGAGATAGAGTGTACTACCATCCACCCGTACCACACGAAAATACTGCATCACATCCGGCCCATTCTTGCTATAGCGATACAGTGCCTTCAGCGCAATGTTCCACTTCTCGCGGACAATAGCCGGTTCAACCACCGGTGGCGCTCCCGGCGGCAATGCATTTTCTGGCGGCAGTGGTGGCGCGTGCTGCGTAGATTGCGCGGGTGGAACATATGCCGGTTGAGCATAACTCGCGCCCATATCAACTGTCACTTCTTCCTGCTTCAAACTTTCCAGCAGCGCCAATTCAAGTGTGAGCTGCGGCTGCCATCCACCTTTATAATTATTGACCGCATCATTAAATGCTTTGATAGCTGCCAGTAACCGTCCACGACCAATCAATATGGACTGGTCTTCAAAAAGAGCACGATCTTCAGCGGAGGCTTCTACTAAATCGGCGCTGGCGGTTTGGGTCAGCAACACGGCTCGCAAATGCTCCACCACCTGTTCACCAAATTGGCGCGGATCAGAACCCGAATCGACTGCCGCCGCAATGACATGTAATCCACGCGCCGCATCCTCATCAATCAGCGCGGCAACTACGTCTTTAACCGCACCAAAGCTGGCTGTGCCCAGAATACCTTCGACTATATCGAGTGTAATCACTTCCTCAGGGTCGGAAACAATCTGGTCGAGCAGGCTGATGCTGTCCCGCATACTGCCGGTACCCTGTCGGGCAACCAGTTCCAAAGCATCGCGCTCAATGTGCAGCCCCTCGGTTTCAGCGATGGTTTGCAAGCGGTCAGCCACTTCACGCACCGAGAACAGCCGGAACTCGAAAGGCAGGCAGCGACTCTTGATCGTTTGAGGCACTTTATCAATTTCGGTGGTCGCCAGAATAAAAATGGCATGTTCCGGAGGTTCTTCCAGCGTTTTCAGCAGCGCATCAAAAGCATTGCCGGTAAAACGGTGTACTTCATCAATGATATAAACCTTGTACTGACCTTCACCGGGCGAAAAAGCAATCTTATCGCGCAAATCGCGCACATCATCCACACCCGTATGAGTCGCCGCGTCAATCTCGATCAAGTCGAGGTAACGCCCCTCATTAACGGCGATACAGGATGCACATTCGTTACACGGGCGTTTATCAGAATCAGCATTCTGGCAGTTGATGGCCTTCGCCAGCAAACGAGCCGATGTGGTCTTGCCCGTACCACGCGGCCCGCTGAATAGATAAGCGTGGCGAATACGTCCCGTCTTGAGCGAGTTTCGCAGCGTACGGGTGATATGCTCTTGTCCAATCATGTCGTCAAACGACATCGGTCGCCATTTGAGATAAAGTGCTTGTTTTGGCACTGATTGCCTCCTGCCTAAACCATTTCAAGGCAGTACGCCTCGCGGGTTGGTCATCCCCTGCTGACTTTCAATTTCTTGATGGAGAATTTTGATAACTTACACCATAGAGTCTAGCATTTCCGTTCGTGTGGGGCAATACCATGAGGGGTTAAAACAGGTTATCGGCGCATATATGCAAGCGAAAACAGAACCGAATAATGAGAATTGGCTTATGTAGCCTACCCCTTCCTACCATCAACGGTGTTATAATGACCACAAGTTGACAATGAGAGGAGCATCTATCGTGAGTCTAGGTCCTACAGAACTAATCATTATTCTTGTGATCGTTATTCTGCTATTTGGTGTTGGGCGCGTTGGTCGCATCGGTGGCGAACTGGGCAGCGCTGTTGCTAACTTCCGTAAAGGTATGGAAGAAGGCAATAAGAAGGACGCTAAAGTCGTCGACGAAACCAAGCCGGTCGAAGAAACCAAGGCCTAAAACCGCTGCTGCGGAACACAGGCGAGGCCCAATCCCTCGCCTTTATTGATTCTACCAACTCACTTGCGACTGTCTATTGTTGTTAGCCTGATGACAAGCGTTCGACAGCTTGTCGAAGATTAATCAGCGGACGATGTGCAATTGCAGGCGGTAGTTTGAGGTTGAAGGAAACAATTTCCTTATTGAGCTTCTCGGCATCCTCGCCCAGTTTTTCACGTGCAGCCATCCACGCGTATTCACTTTTGGTCGCCCGATAATTTTTATAGGCGTTGTTTAAGCGTGATTGCCATGATTCTATTTTGGCGGTAATCGCTTTACTCTGCACAATCCAATCCGGCGCGATGCCGTTCTCGCGCATGATTTTATAGGCAAGCTGCATATCCGATGGAACGTTGGCATCGGCATTGAGGTCGATTGGTCGTCCTGTGCCGGGTAGGTTGTTGAACTCACCCGCCTCCATCGCTTTACGGATCGCAACATCAACGGCAGTTTCCCACTGATTCATCCAACCCCTCCATAGATGACAAGACAATTTCAGCGATTGTACTATTTTTCTCAATCAAACACAATTACACCATATTACAAATAACTGCATGCTGAAAACTCAAGCAAAACTGTGATACCTATGGCGGAAACAGGCACGATCACAGCTTAAACAAAAAGAGGAACATATAAACGATGTTCCTCTTTTAATAGCGCCAGTACTAACCCTATGGCAGTGTGACAGGTGCAGGCAAACGATAGCTGCCCTGTACCTTGCCTGTGTTGTCCTTGAGTGTAACCACATCGCCGGGTTGGAAGGCAGGAGCCGTCCGATTCCAGAAGAGCGCGATGGCAGTATCCTGCCCGACTCGGCTGTAAACGGTCACCAATCCATTCGAGAAAAGGATGCGCTCGGCAAATGTATAAACATTGCCGCTCGATGTTTCTATCGTCCAGCCTTTGAGGTTGACGTTATTGCCGTTGTTACGAATGGTGATTCCTTCAGCAGTAATTTGCCCCGCGCCAACGACTTCGGCAATTTCCACTTTGGCATTTGTGGCTGTCGGTGGAAGGGTCAATGTTGGGCGCAGTGTCGGGGTAGCCGTTGAACCCGCAGTAGCTTCCGCAGTGGCTTCGCTGCCCGCTTCGAGCGTATCGCTCAATGTGGGAACAGGGGTAGTAACCGGCCCCGAAAGTGGACAGCCCTCAAGCGGCACGATGAGAATATCACCAATTTGCAAGAGTGACGCGGTTTCGTCATTCAAGCCATTGACTTCCATCAGCTTGAACGGATCAGCGCCATATTGCTCGGCTACAGCAAAAGGTGTGTCACCCGAAACCAGCGTATGGGTGATGCAATTCGCTGGCAGCGCTGTGGTGACTCCACTAACCGACTGAGCATCACCAGGGTTAACGGCAATCGCATTCGCATCAATAGTCCCTACAGTCTGTGCGGATGATCCGTCAGCCGTCACCAAAATACCGGTCGGCAGAATCACCGTACCCGGCTGCGGCGTGGCAGTCACGATTTTGATGGTTGGCCCTGCATTCGGGTCAGTGGTCGCCGTCACGAGTATCGGAACGGTAATGACCAGCTGGCTTGTAGTGGGCGGCGGTGCATTCGAATTCAGCACACTCGTTACAACAATAATAACAACTGCCGTGATAAGAATATTCAGTATGACAAATGTAATGAGCGAACGTCGCCGCATAATTAGCCTCGTTTGTAACTTCCCCCAAAGACCCCGTTACAGAATATTAACACAGCGGGGTAATGAGGGCAATTGAACGGTTAGTACGCGGTTGGATTCCGGGCTACTCAAATTGAACACTTCCCATTAGGTATGACTTTATGCAAATACTATGAAAGTTCGGCTTAAAACAACCTATGTCAGTGCTGGTTTAACCTGTGCTGCCTTTCGATGATTCCACAAATGCCATGCGATTACAGACAAAGGAACAGCCATACACGCAACAAAATTACCAGTGGTAAGCGCAATAGCGAGCGACACCAAGTTAACTGGAACCAGTAACAAGGCAGGCGCGGTACCCATCAGTGTCATCTGGGTGTAGAGTAGACCAAGCGGGCTAACCAATAGCGCACAGGCTTTACCTATTTCTTTAGACGATTGGAACTGACCAGCGATAAATATGACTAAAGCTAAAATTGCTAAGATAATAATGACAATCGTCAGCGGGGTGCTGTACGGTGAGGTTAGCGGTAGCCCTGTCAGTCGCAGCACACTGAAAAGACCAGTCGTCACACTAGCAGAATAAATGAAGTTAGCATCTCCCCCGCGCCCAACTAACCATGTGCTAATCCAATCGGGCCGCCATAACAACGGTAATCCCCAAAGCGTACCCGTACAAACAAACCACTTCGCTAATGTTAATCGGTCATGCTTTAACCAGTCAACCAGATGCCAGGGGAGCAATATAAGTGCTGATTGTGGTTTCATGGTCAACAGCGCTCCAAGCAGTGCGCCTCGCCAACCCGGTTTAATATTGCGCTCCATTGTCCAGAACATTAACTCGACCTGCCCAGCACTCAACTCATGCAGCACCGGGAAATAAAATATCCACTTCCAAAAGTCTTTACGGAAGGCATATACGAGCATACCGAGATTGATCACTCCCCAGATGATAAACATAAGCGGCATGGCTTGTTCACCGGGTAACGCCATTAACGCCCAAAAATAAGTGAAGGGGAAAGGATAACGGTAAAGTGGATTGCTATACGGGTCTGCACCACGTAGCAGTAGCAAACCCGCAAAATAATTAATCGAAAAATCATAAGCGTTCACAAAAATATCCTTAAGTGATGTCCATCCGTAAGGCTCATGTGATGTTGTCCTAATAGGATGACGCTGGATACAATATGACCTTATTGTAAGTGCGTATCGGGTTGAGAGGGAATTAACATATGACTTATATGATTGACGGGCATAACCTTATCGGTAAACTGCCGGATATTTCACTCGACGACCCTAATGATGAAGCCCTCCTCGTTCAAAAACTCACAGGGTTTGCAGCCCGCACTGGAAAATCCTGTCTGGTCGTGTTCGATCATGGCCTGCCCGGTGGCAGTTCACGCATGTCTACCCGCAGTGTACAGGTCGTCTTCGCTTCAGGACGTTCGACAGCCGACCACGTCATGGTCGAACGCATCTATAAGATACAGGACATTAAAGGGTGGGTAGTCGTTACCTCGGATAATGATGTGATGTCGAGGGCGCGCAGGCGTGGCATGGAAACGCTTCACTCCGAGGAATTCGCCCGATTGCTGGAAGCACCACCGCCTAAAGTAGAAGACGCAGGCGAAGCAAGTGATGTCAATCTATCTTCCGAAGAAATTGATGAATGGATGAACTTATTTGCAGATGGTCCCCCACCTCATGACAAAAAGAAAAAGAGATAACTCCATCTCATCATATAATCGATCCTGTTTCACAACCTCGTAAACCAAACGTGAGAATAGCCTATGGCACATCGCTATGACCATCTGCGTAATAAGGCAATCGAACTGCGAACAAAGCATAACATGACGCTTGAAGAAATCATGGAGCGTTTGTCGTTGCCCAAAACAACCGTCTACTACTGGATAAAAGACATCCCGATCCCGCGCACCGAGAAACAAAGTGCTGCCCAACAGATTCGGTCAGAAAAAATCCGTGTAAAATTCGCCCTCTTGCGCGAAGCCGCCTATCAAGAAGGCATAGCTCAAGCGCCCGACTTGTTGAAAGAACCCACATTCCGCGATTTTGTAGTGCTCTATATGGCGGAGGGAACAAAACGCCATCGTAATAAACTGGGTTTCGTCAATTCGGATCCTCAAATGGTAAAATTAGCACACTCATGGTTAAAGCGATTGTCCATTAGATCATTCTTTTATTCTTTACAATACCATGTCGATCATGATGTATTGGAATTGCAAGAATATTGGGGGAATTGTCTTGGAATATCGCCGGATGTCATACATCCAACCCGTAAATCTAATAGTGGTCAACTATCTGGTAGGCACTTTCGATCTGTCTACGGATTACTCTCTGTCGAAACAGGTGACACCTATTTAAGGGCACGTATGGAAGCGTGGATGGACATCGTGAAAAGTCAGTGGTAATATATTCAACATTCGGGGCGTAGCGAAGCCTGGTATCGCGCCTGCTTTGGGAGCAGGAGATCGTGGGTTCAAATCCCGCCGCCCCGACTTAAAAAGACACCTGCGGGTATGGTGTAGTGGTAACATACGACCCTTCCAAGGTCTTGTCATCGGTTCGAATCCGATTACCCGCTCTCAATTGGTATATCAGGGCGCATAGCTCAATGGCAGAGCTGTCGGCTCATAACTGATAGGTTCTAGGTTCGAGTCCTAGTGCGCCCACAATCTAGGATCCAATCCGAACATTCGCCAGCAGGGGAAACTTCGCTGGCTTTTGTTTTGTCTGTACCAACCTCACCTTTACAGCGTACCCGCTCGGAAATTTCATGCAGGTAGGCGAAGGGAGGACGCAATTCCAATCGCACTTTTCCCTCGAAGTCAACAACTACTTTCTCGACCATTAAGCGAAGTAGTTCCTTCTGATCACTCCGCTCCAAGCTATTATACAGTAATCCGACTTTTGCAATGATTTTCAGCGCCACATCCAAATTATTGATGTGATAATCCTGCTGAACATCCATTGACTCGATGTTAGAGCGCAGTGTTCGACGACGATCCTGCCATTCTGCCCACAGGTTGTCCCAGATTGCTTCGGTGATTTTGCCTGCTGCAAAAAGTCGAACCATTCGTGCTTCTTCTTCATCAATTGACTTCAACGCTGCTTCAAGTTCTGTCCGTTCATCGGGACGCAGATGTCCCAGTTTTTGGGCGACATCCTGGGTATAA
>JBBSBS010000171.1:0-12254 GCA_038251045.1 Aggregatilineales bacterium
GTTGGCTCATCGGCAATCAGCAAATCAGGCCGTCCCGAAATCGCCATAGCAATCAATACCCGCTGGCGCATACCCCCGCTGTACTCGTGCGGATAAGCGTGGATGCGCCGCTCCGGTTCAGGGATACCGACACGCCGCAGCAGTTGAATCGCCCGTTCCTGTGCCTGCTTGCGAATCTGACGGTTAGATGGCATCCAACCTTGAATAAAGCCTGTCGCTTGCAGCTCATTCCGGCGGCTGAGGATAGCATCGACCATCTGTTCCTCAATCGTAAATACCGGATTCAATCCCGTCATCGGATCTTGAAACACAATGCCGATATGCTGCGCCCGCATTTCGCGTAGTGAGTCACCCTTTTTGGTCAGCACATTTTCGCCCATGAACAGGACTTCGCCACTCGTATAGCGGGCAGGGGGTTGTGGAACGAGGCGCGGGATGGTCATGGCGGTAACGGATTTACCGCATCCGGTTTCGCCCACCAAGCCGACCAGATCACCTTTGTTGATGGTCAGGTTGACCCCGTTAAGCACTTTGGACACACCGTCGAAGGTCACCATTTCAGCGTATAGGTCGCGTATTTCAACCAGCGGCTGTGCTGTAGCAGGTGTTGAATCGGGCATCAGCGCACCGCCGCGTTCGGGTCAAGCAAATCGCGCAGGCCATCACCCAACAGATTGAACGCCAACACAGTGACGAACATGAACAAACCGGGGAAGGTCGAGTACCACCAGCTTGCCGGAATAAAACGCCGTCCCGCCGAAATCATCGAACCCCAATCCGGTTCAGGCGGCAGCACACCCACACCAATAAACCCGAGTGATGCTAGGCTAAGTACCGCGAAACCGAAATCCATCGAGGCTTTGACGATGATCGCCGTCAGCAAATTAGGCAGAATGTGTCGGAAAATGATGCGGCTGTTACTTGCACCAATTGCTCTAGCTCCGGCGACGAAATCTTCCTCGCGCATCTTCAGCATCTGAGCTTCGACCAAGCGGCAGTAACCGGGCCACCACGTAATGGATAGAGCCAACATGGCATTCACCACACCGCGCCCCAGCGCTGCTGATAATGCCAGTGCCAGAAAGATGCCGGGGAAGGTTAGCATAATGTCGGTGAAGCGCATGATGATCGTGTTGACCCAACCACCGAAGTAACCGGCTATCGCGCCCAATGTCACGCCGATGCCGATGGCGACTACGAGGATGATGACCCCTACCTGAAATGACGTGCGGGTTGCCATAATCGTCCGCGAGAAAACATCGCGTCCGGCATCATCCGTACCGAACCAATGCTCGGCATTTGGTGCTTTCAAACGCTCCGCCATATTGATGCTGCCGGTCACATCGTCGGGAAATGGAATCCATAACGGCGCGGTAATCGCTACGATCAGCATCAAAATAACGATACTGAGGCCGATGACCGAGAGTCGGTTGCGGCTGAAACGGTAAAGCCCTCTGCGGAAATCAGTAATCTGGCTGGCATGTTCGTTGCGCCAGCGGGCAAAAGCATTTTGTGGCGGTGATAATGTTGTCATGTGTTCGTTTTACCCTAACTCATGCCGATACGCGGATCGATTACCCGGTACAACATATCCGTAATCAAATTGATGAGTACCACTACACAACCAATGAATAAGGTCGATCCCATGATCGGCTGGAAGTCCAGCAGCAAGGCCGCCTTCAAGGCATATTGCCCGATTCCCGGCCAATCAAGCACATATTCGATCAACACCGATCCACCCAATTCAAAGCCGATTAAGAAACCGAGCATCGAAACCGTGGCGATCAACGCATTTTTCATCAGGTAGCGTGTCCAAATCGTCCGCTCCGGTATGCCATTCGCCCGCGCGACCAGCACGAAATCCTTTTTTACGATGTCCAGCATATCGCCGCGCAGTTGGCGTGTGACGACCGCAATCACCAGCAGCGATTGGCAAAACGCGGGCAATATCATGTAGCGCAGCGCGATACCCAACCCCTGAAAGTTCCCCGCGATCACCGTGTCAACCAGCAGCATACCTGTATATGTAACCGGATATGTCGAGCGCGGGTCGAAACGCCCGCCGACGGGTAATAGGTGCAGGTTTTGGGCGAATATGATTTGCAGCACAATCGCTATCCAGAACACGGGGATGCTGACCGCACCGATTGAAATGAGCCGCGAAAAATGGTCAGGCCAGCGGTCGCGCCAGCGTGCCGAAACGATAGCGAGCGGAACGCCGATCAATATGCCGAAAATGGTGGATACCGCCGTCAATTCGAGCGTGGCTGCGAAATACGTCAGCAGGTCGGGGCCGACTGCCCGTTTGGTACTGATGGAATACCCCCAGTTACCTTGAAACAAACCCAGCATGTAATTCAGGTATTGTTCCGGCAGTGGACGATCCATCCCGAATTCTTGAGCCAGTTTTTCGATTTGCTCAGGGCGAGCTTGCGGGCCAGCTGCCAGCTTGACCGGATCACCCGGAACCAGCCGCGATACAAAAAACGTGATGAGCGAAAGTCCTATGAGGATGACCGGAATAATCACTAAACGACGGGCGAGAAAGCGGAGCATAAGCACAAATACCTTAAGATAACGAAGGGACACGGCACGCCGTGTCCCCCTCATACTTAACTTGACATGGGTCGAATCACTTAGCTAGCGTCATCAATCCACAAACGCCAGAAGTCAACAGCGATGTCGCCATAGTAATTGAAGCCCTTCACCCGATTGTTAAAACCGGTGATGTTCGGCGTAACATACAGCGGCATATCCGGTGCATCTTTCGAAATCTGGGTCTGAATATCAGCCACCAGCTTGGCATTCGCATCCGGATCAGTCGTGGTACGGAGTTGATCCAGCATGACATCAACGTCTTCGTTCTTGTAGAACGAGCAAGCCTGATAGCTGCCGCCTGTCGGACGATCCCAACTCTTGCTCGAATACTTTTCAATCAACCATGTATCCGGCAGAGGCGGAAACTGGTCGAAGATGAAGGCTACCGCTGGCCCTGTTGATGGAGCTGTACAAGCACCCACAATATCAGGCCAGTTCTTGGGGGTCATGTTGACGGTGATGCTGTATTTGTTCATCTCATCCAGCAGGATCAAACCACCCGCTTCTTCAAAGTCCAACCCACTGACGTACATAAAATCAATGCTGATTCCGCCGTCCTTGTACTCGGTCATATCCAGATGTTCTTTGGCCTTAACCGGATCGTAGCTGTACTGTGGGTCAAGGTTCGGGTCATAACCGGGGACACCTTCTGGCAGAGGGCCGGTCATCAAATTGACATACCCCTGCTGTGAGTCCGAAAAAGCTTGACGGTTGAAGCTGTAGGCCAAGAATTTACGGAAGTTCGGGTCAGCTGTTGGGCCGCTTTGCGTATTATATTTCAGGTAACCGCCCAACAACCCGTAACCGACGCTGGCATTGTTGGTAGCACTATCGTTAATCTCTTGAATGTCATTGGCGGAAATCGTATCCGAAATATCGAAATCGCCCGAAAGCAAACCCGTCTTACGTGTACCGGGGTCTTCCGTTTTCTTCCAAACGACACCTGCCAAGCGTCCTGCTCCCGGCCATCCTTGCCAGTAATCGGGGAAGGCTTCCAGTTCGTACGATGAACCAATCTGCCAATTCTTGATGGTGAAGGGGCCGCTGCCTGCCTCTTTATCGATCAAGTATGCACCACCACCGTCGCCATCAACTTCATTGGCAAGTGCCAGTTCCATATTGACGATAGGCTGTTCCAGGAAAGCCAGCAGGCGGTCAAAGCTGGCATATGGGGTTTTAAGCGTCATAACAACAGTTTTGCTATCTTTCGCGACAATACCGGCCTCATCAACGAAGCCTGCCAGCAAGCTTGAACGCTGCTTTTGCGCCCGTAAAGTTTGTTGATACGAGAACACGACCGACTCAGCCGTCACCGGTGTGCCATCGTGGAATACACCTTTATCGGTCAGCTCAAATGTCCATTCTTGGGCATCATCCGAAACGCCCCACTTTTCAACCAACCCTTTTTCGATGGGTTGAGGCCACCCTCCCTCAAAGCGGAAGAGGCGGTCGTAAATCTGGCGTATGATCGCGCTGATCGAATAATCCACACGGTCGAAAGGATCAATCGTGGCAATATCCTGCGATGCACCGTAGATCAACACCTTGGGTTCAATGGTTTGCGCAAGGCTGGCAACCGGTGACACCGCCATATGCACATTGCGGGCTGCGACTGCTGGCACAGAGGCCATCGCCGCGCCGCCTGTTACAGCACCCAGCAGGCGTAAGAATTGACGGCGACTGATACGCCCCGCTTGAAATTCTGCGATTATTTTTCCCGTGGGATCAAGTGATCGATTTGCCATAACAGTGTCCTTTTTTAAGCATCCGGTGGAACGTAGACTGAAAAGAAAGCAACAGTAATAAATGTAACACCTGTGTTACACCACAGCAACAAATCCAATTACCACAATAGTTTGCGTTTCATTTCATGCTCATTATAATCACCTTGTTTTCCTCAAATTGAATTTGATAGGTTACACAAACTTCAGCCTAATTTTCCAGTTCAATTCATCAAAGCAACAGGAGGTTGTATGCGGATCGGCATTGATGTTGGTGGAACAAACACTGACGCTGTACTCATGGACGGACGTAAAGTAATTGGCTGGGCAAAATCGCCTACAACCCGCGACGTTAGCAGTGGTATTACAAACGTGTTGACTGCTTTGTTGGCACAAACTCAGGTTGCTCCTGCGACTATCAGCGCTGTGATGCTCGGCACAACCCATTTCACGAACGCCGTCGTCGAGCGTAAGTCCCTCGCCAAAACGGCGGTATTGCGCATCGGTTTGCCCGCAACGGCGGCGCTTCCTCCCTTTGTGGATTGGCCGGATGATCTTCGCGAGGCGATGGGTGGGGTTTACCATCTGGTACACGGTGGTTATGAATTTGATGGTCGCCCGATCTCAACCTTGAAGCCCGAAGAGATACGCGAGGCTGCCCAAAAGATTCGCGATGAAGGCATCACCGCCGTCGCCGTATCCTCTGTATTCTCACCAGTGAATCCCGATCAAGAAAAGCAGGCGGCTGAAATTATCGCCTCCGTCATTCCGGATGCGAAGATCAGTCTATCCCACGAAATCGGGCGCATCGGTCTGCTCGAACGTGAAAACGCGGCAGCCATGAATGCCTGTTTGTCGGTATTGGCGATTCGCATCGTCCAATCCTTCCGCGATGCGCTGGCAGGCTTGGGCATTACCGCACCCTTTTTCATTAGTCAGAACGACGGCACGTTGATGAGCGCCGACTTTGTGGAAAAGTATCCGGTTCTCACCTTTGCATCCGGCCCGACCAACAGTATGCGCGGCGCGGCCTTCCTGTCTGGATTGAAAGACGCGGTTGTGGTGGACATTGGCGGCACGACCTCTGATGTAGGTGTGCTCAGTCAAGGCTTCCCGCGTGAAGCCTCTGTTGCCGTTCGCATCGGCGGCGTACGCACCAACTTCCGTATGCCGGATGTTCTCTCCTTCGGCTTGGGCGGCGGCAGCCATGTCAAGCAGGAACCGTTGAAGATTGGCCCACAGAGTGTCGGTTATGAAATCACCACGCGGGCGCTTGTCTTTGGTGGGGACGATCTGACCACCACTGATGTTGCTGTAGCGGCTGGCATGGCGGATATAGGCGATAAGAGCAAGGTTGCCCATTTGAGTAAATCGCTTGTCGAAGCCAGCCTGAAGCATATGTGGGAAATGGTTGAAGTCAGTGTTGACCGCATGAAAACCGCCGCTGGCGCAGTCCCCGTTATTCTCGTCGGTGGTGGCATCATCCTGATTGGTGACAAGCTCAGTGGTGTTTCAGAATTGCATCGACCGGAACATGCCTCTGTCGCCAATGCCATTGGTGCTGCCATTGCGCAGGTCGGCGGCGAAGTTGACCGTATTTTCAGCCTTGAATCCATGCCGCGGGATAAAGCGCTTCAACTTGCCAAAGATGAAGCCCAACAGCGGGTGTTGGATGGCGGCGCGGTAGCCGGTACGGTTGAAATTGTCGATGTGGAAGAAGTGCCGCTGGCCTATTTGCCGGGGAACGCCACCCGCATCCGCGTCAAGGCAGTTGGAACGCTGGCGGTGGAATAAGCGATGTGGAATATCACTCACGACGATATTGAGTCGATAGCGATCGGCGCGGGCATTCTCGGTACAGGTGGGGGCGGTAGTCCATATCTCGGCAAGCTGCGGATGCAAGAGTTACTCAAACAAGGATATAGCGTGCAGGTCATGCCGCTGGAAGATCTGGCGGATGACGCACTCGTTTGCGAAGTCGGATGGATGGGTGCGCCAACTGTCGGTGTAGAAAAACTACCCAACGGCAACGAATCGCTTCAGGTCGTTGAGGCGTTGGAAAAGTATATCGGTAAACACATTGATGCCATCGGCTGCTCGGAAGTGGGTGGCGCGAACTCGATGGCTCCTCTGGAAGCGGGTGCGATAACCAATAAACCGGTTCTCGACGGTGACGCGATGGGACGTGCCTTCCCCGAAATGCAGATGAGCACCTTGTTTATCAACGGCGTAGCTGCTTCTCCCGCCGCGATGGTCGATGATAAAGGCAATTGCATTGTGCTCGGTAAAATTACCGATTCGTACGCGCTGGAAAAATTCGCCCGCGATTTGTGCGTACAGATGGGTTGTACTTCGCTGCTGGCTGTCCCTGTCATGACGGGAGCCGAAGTAAAGGCACATTCTGTCCCACGCACATTGACACTGACCAAAAAAGTGGGTGATGCCGTTCGCCATGCCCGCATGACCAAAGCCTCGTTTGTGGATGCCGTGTTGGATGTAACAGGCGGCAAGGAAATTTTCGCGGGCAAGATTGTTGATGTCCAGCGTAAAACGGTTGGTGGATTCGCCCGTGGTGAACTCCTGACAGAAGGGTTGGGCACCTATCGCGGTGATTGGATGCATATCGCTTTTCAGAATGAAAACTTGGTTGCATGGCGCGGAAATCGCGATTCTCGTGATGAAGTTGTGGCCTGTGTACCCGACCTCATCTGTATGCTGGAAAGTGAAACCGGCGAACCTATTACCACCGAACAATTACGCTATGGTTTGCGCGTGAGCATTCTGGCAATTCCTTGTACCGATAAATTCCGTACCCCACAGGCACTACAAGTCGTTGGGCCTGCCGCATTTGGTTATCCTGAGGTGATCTATCATCCGATGCCCAAAAATCCCGGACAAGGGATTGAATAAACTAATCTGGAGAGTCAGATCGTGAAACGAATGATTGATGTTCAAAATGTAGAAGATATTGCCCTCGGTGCTGCGGTACTCGGCACGGGCGGCGGTGGCGACCCCTATGTGGGTAAGTTGATGGCGAACGAAGCGATTCGTCAGCATGGCCCGGTAGAATTAGTGACGGTCGATGAAGTTCCCGATGATGACTGGTCGGTGTCAATTGCCATGATGGGTGCGCCCACCGTGATGGTCGAAAAAATGCCGGGTGGCAATGAAGTTGTCGATGCCTTTAATGCCGTTCAGAGCTACCTCGGTAAACCCATCAAGTACGTCTACTCGATAGAAGCCGGTGGCATTAACTCCACCATTCCGATTGCGCTGGCGGCTAAACTGCGTTTGCCCCTCATCGATTTAGACGGTATGGGTCGCGCCTTTCCCGAAATTCAAATGGTGACACACAACCTGTTTGGGATCACCGCTACACCCTTTACGATGGCTGATGAAAAAGGCAACAGCGCCGTACTATCCACCATTGATAACCGCTGGATGGAAACCTTCGCCCGCAGCATCGCCGTCAACATGGGTGCGACGGCACACATTGCTGCTTATGCGGCAACTGGTAAACAGCAAAAGGAAGCAGCCGTTTTTGGCACGATGAGCCTCGCCGAGAAAATCGGTCGTACCATTCGCGAAACACGCGCTGCCCATGAAGATGTGATTAAAGCCCTGCAAGCGGTAACCAACGGTTTTGTCATTTTTCATGGCAAATTGACTGATGTGCAGCGGCGTACGGTTGCCGGTTTCGCCCGTGGTGAAGCCATTCTGGAAGGTATCGGTAGTGATGCCGGAAGCAGCATGAAGATCCAATTCCAGAACGAAAACCTGATGGCGGAACGCGACGGCGAAATTGTGGTGAGCGTCCCTGATCTCATTACGATGGTCGAGGAAGATACCGGCGAACCCATCACCACCGAGCAATTGCGCTACGGTTTCCGTGTCATTGTTTTGGGAATGCCAGCCCATCCACATTGGCGTACCGAAAAAGGGTTAGCAGTCGTCGGGCCGCGCTACTTTGGCTATGATGTCGATTATGTGCCGGTGGAGCAGCGTTTTCAGTAACGAACCGCCTAACCTTATGTGATGCCCCGTAACACGCTTTACTGCGGGGCATCTTCTGTTTGAATTCACAAATCTTTCTACCAAATTCAAACCATCCACCAACCTCGCTTGTCCACGCGTTCCCTCAAAATGGTTAGCGCCAGCCGCGCTTAAGCGTTACCAAATGTTCTACCAAAATGTCACCCTACCCCTGTTGATCTATGCTAACTTATTCATACCCGCCCGATTAGTGACCGAGGTTGTGAACCATGTCTCTGTATTTCCTCTACCCCTCTGTGTCTCTGTGGTTCAATCCTGTTTTGTTTCGCATTGTCAGCGAAAGTTTCCCGTCCATCCGCTGCAACGGCGGGACACCGACGACGCGGCGGACATACGCGAGCCAACCGCGGCGCTCAGCAGTATCAGCCGGAACATCTGCCTGCATTTTGTGTCAATTCAGCGCCGCGCTCCCTCACATCCGCTCGCCATTTCAGCGGATTTTGTGCAAGTTTTGCCATAACTGCCGCAAATAAAAACGAGGATGATATTCATCCCCGCTTGCTGTCTGTGGTCAATTACGTTTTCGTATTTAGAATGTCGGGAAACGGCGTGGCTGTGGGATAGCCTTCAACACTTCGTCAATCACGTTGGCAGTGCGCTTGGTGTACAACCACACCATGCCGGCCTTCACATCCGTACCGCAGATGACCGCCAGTGACACGGTGTAGGGCGAACCAAACTCCACAATATACACACCGTTGTGTGCGCCCTCGAAATAGGTCGAGTGGAATTTGGCCTCTTCCAGAATGTGCGCCAATGAGTCCTGCGCCTTATGGTCAATATTCAGCGCCCGCGTCAGCAGTTGCAGGTCATACTCTTGTAACGTACCGGCTGCGCCCACCATATTGCCGTCCGCATCAATCAAGCCTACGAAGCTGGCCTTCACATGCTCCAGCAGGTCTTTCAACTCGGCGTTAATTCGGTTGAATTGCGGTCTACCCAGCACCAGCGCTGCCGGACGTGTTTGCGGGTCAAGCCGTCGGGCGCGGTCGGCGCTCAGGTCTTTAACCTGTGGCGCTTCAGTATTTTGAGGACGGTTTTGCAGGGCGCGTCCCAGCTCTAGCTGTCGCTCAATCTGCATCACCACAAATGACATGTTCAAGGGTTTATACAGGTAATCGACTGCGCCCAACCGGTAAACAGCCACCGCGCTGCGGGCAGAGAGATCGTCGTCAATAATAATCACACGGGCATTCGGACGCAGCCCACCGACCACTGCCAGCAGGTCAACACCGCTTAAGTCCGGCAGTTCGGCTTCGGTCACGATCAGGTCAAACTCGGTCAGCAGGATTTCACTCAGGGCTTCTTCAAAGCTGCGTGCTTGGTTCACCATATAGCCACCGAACGACTCTAACGTGTCGATTAGGGTCGTGCGCAGATCATTGTCGCGGGCAACAATTAAGATACGGTCGTTGCGCCGTGGTTTTCCATTAACCGCTTCTTCTGAAGACATCTCTAATGCTGTCATCGTGTGTTTGTTTCCTAAATCCATACTGCTATCACTGCTTACTGTGCCAATGCCAGTAGCGAAGGTAGCGCGATAATCGAAATCATATCGTCCTGATGACTGATAATGCCGTGCAGATAAGGGCTGGAAACCACGGTATCACTGAGTTGCATCGCGTCTACATAATCCACTTGCTCGACTGCATCTACGATCAGACCTGCTTGTTGATTGCCCCCCGCCACCACAATAAATACACTGGCGCTGCTGATCGGGTTGGCTGGTTGCTTAAAAATCGACCTCAAATCGAGTAACGGTAAAATGCTGCCACGCCGGTTAATGTATCCTAACACTTCGCTATGTTGGCTCGGCAGATTCAGCATATCGACCATCGCCGCGACTTCGACTACATCCTCGATCAGCAAGGCGTAGCGACGCTCACCCAAACGGAAGGTGAGCAAGGGGAGGCGTACTGCGTCATGATTCATCGCCATCATGGGCATGGGCACTTTCGTTTTCGTTCCGCCACATTACGGTAACGATCGTCGGCACATCTTCACCTTCTAATAAAATCTCATCAATCAGGTCGCCTAGTTTTGAGCGCAAGGCAATCATGACATTGCCTGTGGCGACATTCGCCAACCACGGTGTTTTGATCGAAAGCTGCACCCCCGTCTTATCACCGTTGGTGACACCATTAAAATTCATGGTGTGGGTGGCTCCTGTTTTGAGCACCAATTCCCCCAGAGTTGCCGCTACACTGGCAAGCTGCGCCTGCCGTGCGGGTGCGAAACCCAACAACGAGGCTGCCCGTCGTGCCGTATTCCGGGCGATCATTATGTCCATTCCGCTTTCAACCTGAACATTCAGGACGGGCGGCAGCATCGCGTAGGGGCTTTTCTGTCGTGTCATACTTATTCTAAGAGCCCCATTTCCTGCAAGGTAGTCATCAGGTGCTCGGTCGCAAAGATGTCTTTAGGGATGTAATCATCCGCGCCAGCCTGCAAACCAGACATGGTAGACTGAGCTTCATCCCGTTCGGTCAACATGATGATCGGGATGCCCGCTGTATCCGGTGAGCGTTTGAGCCGCCGGCAAACCTGAAACCCATCCATCCCCGGCAGCTTCACATCCAGTACGATCAAACCCGGATGCTTGTCCATCACCGCGCGGATGCCATCCAAACCGTCGTGCGCCACCCGCACCTCAAGTCCGAGGCTTTCCAGAGTCGATTTGATCTGTGCCGCCTGCGTTTTACTATCTTCGATTAACAGTACATCTAGAGCCATAATTGTTTATGCGGTCACGTCCTGACGGACGATGGTGTTACCCGCACACTCCCTTTCATTTGATTATAAGCCAAACCGGACGTTTTCACTTGTTTGTAAGTACAAACGAAAAATTGGTTTTTCATGAATTTTCGGTTAGCTTCCTTAATGCTTGTGCCATAAGCTCGGGATTCAGTGATTGTTCAACCGCGCCATTAGCCAGTGCGACCGATGGCATTCCAAAAACCGTGCAGCTTGCTTCGGATTGGGCAAACGTGCGTCCGCCTGCTTGCCGGATGTTCAGCAGACCTTTCGCGCCGTCATCACCCATCCCCGTAAGAATAATCCCTATACCTGTTGTACCACAAACTTCGGCAACGGAGGCGAAAAACACATCAATCGAAGGGCAGTAACGGCTGTTTTCAGCCCCTTCCACTTGGTTGGCGATGAGTGCCCGTCCGCGCCGCGTCACGGTGAGATGTGCGCCGCCGGGTGCTAGATAAACAGTGCCCGGCAGTAACGGCTGCCCGTTTTCCGCCATGACCACATGCAGGCGAGTGTGTTTACCCAGCCAGCGCGCTAATCCCTGCAAGAATTCATCCGGCATGTGCTGGACGATCACCACTGGCGGTACGAAATCTGCCGGTAAGCCTGCCAGCAAGCCCGAAAGGGCACTCGGCCCACCGGCACTTGCGCCGATGGCGACTAATTCAGGTCGGGTTTCGGCGACCTGAATAGCGCTGAGCTTACCGGTATCATAGGTTCGGTTAGGGCGATTGATGACTCCGTGCTCATTCGGTGACGCACCGTTATTTTGCCAGCGTCGTACCACCGTCACCCCTGCCATCGCTCGCAGCGTGGTAATAAAGTCGCGTTGAAGCTGGCTCACGTTCGGGTCGCGTTGGGTCGAAGGCTTGCGGAGTACGGCGAGTGCGCCTGCTTCCATCGCCTTGAACGACAGGTCAACATCTTCTTCAACCAAGGCGCTGACCACAACGGTAGGTGTAGGGCGGCGTTCCATAATTTGGCGTGTGGCTTCCAAGCCGTCCAGTCGCGGCATACGGATGTCCATCGAGATCACATCCGGTTGCAGGCTTTCCGCCATCTGCACCGCTTCTTCACCGTCACGGGCTTCTCCCACCACCGTCAGGCCGGGGGCAGCCGCAATCA
>JBBSBS010000172.1:0-12192 GCA_038251045.1 Aggregatilineales bacterium
CCGCCCCGGTCATGAAACCTTCCCGACTTATTATAATCCCGAAATTCAGCGGGTGATTGGTAACGCGGTCAAGTGGACGGGGTTACCAGCAGGGGTGAAGCTGACTTATGGCAACCGCAAGCCATTGGAATATCTGACGTAATACAGAGGCGAACTACCTCATCAATTTAATACGTATGATCATGCACGCACTTCGATTTAGTTGGAGTGCGTGTATTATTAGAGACACTTCTTGAAACCTTAAAATTTCCTTATCGTTAAACGTGAATATTAAGAAATTAATGGTGTAAATTTAATGTTCGATTTTGAAATTGCGGCGCGTTTGATTGAAATGGCGCTGCATGAGGATTTAAGCGAAGTCGGAGATTTAACGTCAAAGGCCACCTTAGCTGATGATGTTCGATTGCAAGGGCGGATTGTGGCAAAAGCTCATGGTGTGATCGCTGGACTACCAATGGTGGAGATGATCTACCGGCAGGTCGATCCGTCGGTTGAGGTGCGGCTATCTAGTAAAGACGGCGAAACGGTGACTCAAGGTACGTTGATTGGCGAACTTGAGGGAAAAGGTCAATCCATCCTGACAGGGGAACGGGTCGCACTGAACTTTTTGCAACGTCTGAGTGGGATTGCAACGCTGACCGCCCAATTTGTGGGGGCTGTAAGTGGTACAAAAGTAGTTATTCTGGATACACGCAAAACCACACCGGGATGGCGCTCGCTGGAGAAGTATGCCGTAGTGCAGGGTGGCGGTCAAAATCACCGGATGGGATTATATGATATGGTGATGATTAAAGATAACCATATTGACGGTGCAGGAAGCATTACAAAGGCTGTAGAAGCCGTGCGCGCACATGTTCAAGCGGCGTCCTTGCCAATTGAAGTTGAAGTGCGGAATTTGGATGAACTACGCGAAGTACTTGCGTTAAACGTAGATAGGGTGCTGCTGGATAACATGAGTACCGGGCAACTGCGCGAGGCGGTTGCGATTTCGCAGGGGTGCGTAAAACTGGAAGCATCCGGCAATATGAATTTGGCACGTGTGCCAGAAGTAGCAGCGACAGGTGTAGATTTTATCAGTGTTGGGGCGCTTACTCATTCGGCTCCGGCGCTCGATCTTTCGATGAAAATTGTCCGACTTGAGACTTAGTTGGATACGAGGAGGGTTGTATGGCAGAAATGGTCATGCCGTTGGATATGACGGCTAATGAAACCTTAGTGGAGCAGGAAACCGCCGCAATCGAACGTATTAAGGAACTGCGCCCGCAACTGGGTGATGATGTGGTTATTTTGGGACATCATTACCAACGGGATGAAGTGGTGCAGTTTGCTGATTTCCAAGGCGATAGTTATCAATTGAGCCAAGAAGGCTCAAAGGTCAAAGCCAAGCATATTCTGTTTGCGGGTGTGCATTTTATGGCGGAAAGTGCGGTTGTGCTGGGACGCGAGGATCAGGTGGTGATCCTACCTAACATGCAGGCCGGATGTAGTATGGCGGATATGGCGAATCTGGAACAAGTGTTGACGGCATGGGCAGAGTTGGAAGATGTGCTAGGAGACGATCCCGAAAACAGTGTGATGCCGGTCACCTATATGAACAGTGCGGCAGACTTGAAAGCCTTCGTGGGCGAACACGGTGGTACCGTGTGTACATCGTCCAATGCTGAAGGGGCGTTGAAGTGGTCATTTGAGCAGCGTGAGAAGGTGTTCTTTTTCCCTGACCAACATTTGGGACGGAATACGGGTAAGCGGATGGGTATTCCATTGGAACAGATGGTGTTGTGGAATCCGTTCAAGCCTTATGGTGGGCTGACCGACGATGAGATTCGGAATGCGCGGATTATTTTGTGGCGAGGTCATTGCAGCGTGCATCAACAATTCAGACCGGAACATGCGGATACGTGGCGTAAGCATCATCCCGATGTCAACGTGATTGTTCATCCGGAATGTATGATGCAGGTGGTGGACACAGCGGATTATGTGGGTTCGACATCGTACATCGTCAAGATGATCGAGCAAGCACCTGCGGGCAGCAAATGGGCAGTCGGTACGGAGATGCACCTTGTTAACCGTCTAAAGAATCTGCATCCTGATAAGGTGGTTGAGTTACTGTCACCGTTCTCATGCTTGTGCAGCACGATGTACCGGATTAGTCCGATTGATCTAGCGAATGTTATGGAAAATTTGGTTGAGGGGCGTGTGATTAACCAGATCACGGTTCCGGAGGCTGTCAAGCGCAATGCAAAACTTTCACTTGACCGTATGCTTTCGATACCCAGATAGAAGATAGACGTGGATGATATAAGAACTGACACACTGATTATTGGCTGTGGCATTGCTGGTGCCGCAACAGCCTTGCGTTTGAGCGATAACGCGACGCATCATGTGACGATTATCACACGGGCATCAGACGCAACCGATACCAATTCAAGTTGGGCGCAGGGCGGTATTGTTACGCGCAGCTTGGATGACTCGCCGGAATTGCTGGTGCATGACATTCTGGAAGCGGGAGGCGGACTGAGTTCACCTAAAGCGGCACGGCTGCTGGCAGAGGTAGGGCCGGAACTTGTGCGTTCGGTGCTAATGGAACGCTGCGGTGTGAAATTTGACCGAGATGAACGGGGTGAGTTGGTGTATGGATTGGAGGGGGCGCACAGCGTCCGCCGAATTATCCATGTGGGCGACAAAACTGGTGGCGCAATCGTTAAAGGGATGCTGGACACGATGGCAACCCGACCGAATGTGACGTTGCTGGTCGATCACACGGCGGTTGATTTGATCACTTTTCCGCATCATTCACTTAACCCGATTGCGGTTTATGACTCGATTACCTGTCACGGTGCTTATGTGTTGAACCGCGAGAACGGGAATATTATTCGTGTGTTGGCGGCACATACTGTGTTAGCAACAGGTGGATTGGGTCAAATTTTCCGCAACACGAGCAATTCCAAAGGATCACGGGGTGATGGACTGGCGATGGCATGGCGGGCGGGCGCACGGGTGGTGAACTCGGAGTACATCCAGTTCCATCCGACGACATTGAGTGTGCGTGGAGCACCCAATTTACTGATTAGTGAAGCTGTGCGCGGTGAAGGGGCTGTACTGCTTACGCCGAATGGTGAAGCGTTTATGCCACGATACGCTCCTGATTGGAAAGATCTCGCGCCTCGTGATGTTGTGGCGCGTGCTATTCACATGGAAATGCTGGAACATGGTTACGAGCATGTGTATCTGGACATTGCCAGCAAACGGTCACCATCCTTTATTCGTCAACATTTCCCGCAGATGGTCGAGTCATGTGCAGCTTATGGTATTGATGCGACCCAAGATTTAATTCCAGTCGTGCCGGCAGCGCATTATTTTTGTGGCGGGGTGCTGGTTGATGAATGGGGACAGACTTCGCTGAGTGATTTATATGCGGTAGGGGAAGTGAGTTGCACTGGTTTGCATGGCGCGAACCGTTTAGCCAGCACCAGCCTGCTTGAAGGATTGGTATGGGGCGACCGAGCCGCTGAACACATTGAGCAAAATCCACGTGAACCGGTGGATGATGCCCGCGTGCCAACATGGGTGTACCGCGGGGAAACTGAACCCGACCCGGCTTTAATTGAAGTGGATATGATGACTATCAAAAATGTGATGTGGCATTATGTCGGGCTGATTCGCACTGCAGAACGGTTGGCACGGGCGGAACGCGAACTGCGGCATTTGTGGCACGAGATTGAAGAATTTTATCGGAGTCAGCGCTTGAATGATGCACTGATTGGTTTGCGTAACGCGGTGCAGGTGGCGCGTATCGTGACTTTTTCGGCACAGCGCAACCGGATCAGCCGAGGCACACATTATCGTGCAGATTCACTACCACCCGAAAACCAACCGACTGAAATGTCACCAAGTGTTATGGGACGATAGGCAAGAGGTAAAAGATGAGCGAACAATTTACATATCTCGATCACAGCGCTACAACACCGACTGATCCGCGTGTTGTGGATGCCATGATGCCTTATTGGACAACTGTTTTTGGGAATGCTTCGAGTTTACATGCCGTGGGTAAAGCGGCTAAAAGTGCGATAAGTGATGCGCGGGAGATGATTGCGGGGGTTTTGAACTGTAACCCGGCAGAAATGATTTTCACCAGCGGTGGTACAGAAAGTGATAATCTCGCACTGCGAGGGGTGGCTGAAGGGATGCGCGTGCGAGGACGGGGCAAGCATATTATTACTACGGCGGTTGAACACCACGCGGTAATGGATGTGGCGAATGAATTGATTGCTGATGGATTTGAAGTGACGTTTCTGCCAGTTGACGCGTATGGTCGGGTGACAGCCCAGCAAGTCGTGGATGCATTACGGGATGATACAGTGCTGGTGAGTATTATTTACGCCAACAACGAGATTGGCAGCATCAATCCGATTGGCGAAATTGGCGTAGAACTCAAAAAGCGGCGCATTGTGTTTCATGTCGATGCGATTCAAGCGCCGGGATTACTGTCGTTGGATGTAAAAGCGCTGAATGTTGATTTGATGAGTCTTTCGGCGCACAAATACTATGGACCAAAGGGAATCGGGTTGCTGTATATTCGGCGGACAATTGCTTTGATCCCGCAGTTGATTGGCGGTGGGCAGCAGGCACATCGTCGCGGTGGGACGGAGCCAGTCGCACTCATTGTTGGGATGGCGGAGGCGCTGCGTTTGGCAGAGGCAGAACGTGAATCCACTGTTCAACAACTGGTTCCGTTACGAGACAAGCTGATTGAGGGCGTATTAACGGCGATTCCAGAGGCAGCATTGACGGGGCATCCTGTACGTCGCTTGCCGGGACATTCGAGTTTCACGATGAAGGGACTCAATGGCGACGCGATTCTGCTTGATTTGAATGAGGTCGGAATCGGCGCGAGTGGCGGGAGCGCATGTACGACAGGGCAGCAAGAGCCAAGTCATGTGCTGCTGGCGATGGATGTGGATCAAGATCGGCTGATGGGACAAATGCGATTTGTATTGGGGAAGCACAGCACGTCGCAAGAAGTAGACCTGCTTATTTACCACCTTAAGTCATTGGTCGAGCGACATCGAGCAATGGTTCCAGATATGCGCATATAACGGCACAATCAGCATTGAAATAGGAAAGGCGTTCAAAATGTGAGCGCCTTGTCTTTTGATGCGATGGGAGAAGTTGGCATGTTACCGAAAAAGTTATTTCTTACTGTTGGCATATGTTTATTACTTTTGAATTTTCCTTTTAGCCCGCTGGGGGCACAAAACACCAACCCCGCTAAGACAGGAACAGATGGCTTGCCGTGGTGGAATGACCGCACATTTTATGAGATTTTTGTACGCAGTTTTCAGGATAGTAATGGCGATGGTATCGGTGATTTGCAAGGGGTCATCAACAAACTAGATTACTTGAATGATGGCGATCCAAACACGAGTACAGATTTAGGCGTGACAGGTATCTGGTTGATGCCGATTATGGAATCGCCAAGTTATCACGGGTATGATGTGACGGATTATATGAAGGTCGAGCCAGATTATGGGACGAATGATGATTTTAAACAATTGGTGGTGGAAGCCCATAAACGTGGTATCGCCGTGATTGTTGATATGGTGCTGAACCATACATCAAGTCAGCATCCGTGGTTTTTGGATGCCGAAAAGCCGAAATCGGCACATGATCAATGGTACCGCTGGAGTGACACTAAACCACCACAAATTGGTCCGTGGGGTCAAGAAGTATGGTACAAGCTGGATAACCGCTATTACTATGCCGTGTTTTGGGATGGGATTCCGGATCTCAATCTGGTTAATTCTGAGGTAGCAGAGGAAACCCATAACATCGCGAAGTTTTGGCTGGAGGATATGAGCGCAGATGGCTTCCGCATGGATGGGGCGCGTTATTATGTCGAAGACCCTGCCAGTTTAGCAGACTCGGCAGGTAATTTTGCATGGTTAAAAGATTGGAATTCCTATATTAATTCGCTCAACCCTGACGCACTGACGGTTGGGGAGGTATGGACGAATAGCAATGATGTAGCAAAGTATGTGCCCAATAGTTTCGATCTGGCGTTCGAGTTTGACCTGTCAATCGCTATGTTAGAGTCGGCTCGAAGAGGTACAAACGAAGCGGTTACACCCATTCAGGCGCGGGCGCTGACACTTTATCCGCAGGGGCAGTACGCACCATTCTTGACGAATCATGACCAATACCGGCTCATGAACGATCAGGGTAAGAATGTCGATAAAGTGACGGTTGCTGCGTCCATGCTGCTGACTGGAGCAGGCGTTCCGTTTATTTATTACGGCGAAGAGATTGGCATGATCGGTGGTAAGCCGGACGAGTGCATTCGTACGCCGATGCAGTGGGACTCGCTGCTGATTACCGAAGATTTCATGGTCGGAAAAGATTGTCGTACAAATGCAGACACTTTTAATGTTGCTGCGGAGGAAAATGATCCGGACTCGCTGCTGAACCATTATCGCAAGCTGATTCATTTGCGGAATGACCATTCAGCGCTGCGGGTTGGGGCGTTAATACCGGTGGCGACTAGTGATAAAGCTGTCTACAGTTTTATCCGGATGAGTTCGGATGAGGCTGTTTTGGTGGTTATAAATCTTGGTAAAGATAAAATTGGTGATTATAGTTTGAGCGTTGGGGAAAGTGCTTTGAAGGGCATGTTAAAGGCTGATTTGCTGCTGGGTGAGGGCGATGTGATTGCGCCGAAAACGGATGATGAGGGCGGCTTTGAGGACTATATTCCGCTGTCCTCTCTTGCGCCATATAGTACCACGATTATCAGACTTGAGTTAGTTCAGTAAATCAGAATTGGGGGCGTATTGCCCCCATTTTGTAGGTTAGCCGTCAAGCTCTTTTTGCAAATCCATAAGGCTGAAGTCGAGGAGTTTTTTGCTGGTTGCAACGACAGAAAGCGGAGTCGTTGTAATGACGCTCTTGTTGGTACCAACAAGGACACCATGTTCACCGCGTGCCAATGCGTCTGTGGCTGCTGCACCGAGGCGTGTCGCCAAAATGCGATCGAAGGCAGTGGGCGCACCACCGCGCTGAATGTGACCGAGAATGGTGGCACGAAGTTGAAAACCGAGTTCGGCTTTGTGTTCTTTGAAGTAGGCGACTAATGCAGTGGCGTTATATTTTGCGCCTTCGGCTACAACGATGATGCCGTGTTTTTTGCCCCGTTGGTATGCGGCATGGAGTTCTGTAGCAATATCTTCTGGCTCAGTCGGAATTTCGGGAATAGAAATATATTCCGCGCCACCCGCAATCCCAGCCATCAAGGCCAGATAACCACAATCGCGCCCCATGACTTCTAATAAGAATGCCCGTTGATGCGATGATGCTGTGATTTTCAGTCGATCAATGGCTTCTAGTGCAATATTGAGCGCGGTGTCTACGCCAATGGTTATTTCTGAGCCATAAAGATCGTTATCAATTGTTGAGGCGATGCCGACAACAGGAAGTCCCATTTCGGAAAGGGCATTTGCACCAGTTTGGGAACCGTTGCCGCCGATGACAACAACACCGCCAATATTGCGTTTTTCGAGTTCTGATAATGCTTGTTGGCGACCTTCGAGAGTCTTAAACTCAAGGGCGCGTGCGCTGCCAAGCACGGTGCCACCTTGTTGAACAATGCCACCAACATCGCGCTGACCCATTACTTGCATGTCGCCGCTCATCAAACCAGCGTATCCGTGCTGTACGCCATAGACTTCCCAACCTTTAGCGATACCTGTGCGGACAACTGCCCGGATAGCAGCGTTCATCCCCGGCGCATCGCCCCCACTTGTCAAAACGGCAATACTCTTGATTGTGCTTCCCAATTTATTCCCCGTTGCTGGACAGTAAAATCGAATACGAATATGTTACTATGTTTGGGGAAACTTTCCCAAGTGTTTAACGAAAGGATAAACGTATGCCTTTTGAAACTATTCTTTATGAAGTAAATGCTGGCATTTTAACGATTACGCTCAATCGACCCGATAAATTGAATGCGATGACGGAATTGCTGCTGCGCGAATTGAAGGATGCTTTTGTGCAATCGGGTATTGACCGTGATGTGCGAGTTATCGTGCTAACCGGGGCAGGGAGGGGTTTTTGTGCGGGCGCTGATTTGGCAGCGGCAACCGAACAGATGATGAGTGGTGGATTTTCGTTCAAGGATAATTTGATTGCCACTTATAATCCGCTGATTCTTACTATGCAAAGTTTGCCTAAGCCGATTATTGCAGCCGTAAATGGGGTGGCGGCAGGGGCAGGGATGAGTCTAGCACTCGCGTGCGACATGCGGATTGCAGCGGAAAGTGCCGGCTTCTTGCAGGCATTTATTAAAATTGGCCTTGTGCCAGACAGTGGTTCTACGTGGATGCTCCCGCGCTTAATCGGAATGACAAAAGCACTTGAATTGATGATGACGGGACGGCCGGTTAGTGCTCAGGAAGCGCTGGTAATGGGGATGGTTAATCAGGTGGTTGCGGATGCTGATCTGGCAGATGCGGTGAATCAAATGGCACAAGCATTCGTGAATGCGCCGACGCAAGCAATTGGCCTGATTAAGCAAGCGGTCAATTATGCGGCAACCAGTTCGCTTGAAGCGGCCTTAATCAACGAGGCCGAATTGCAAGATGTTGCGGGTACAACGGCTGACCATATGGAAGGTGTAGCCGCCTTTCTGGAAAAGCGGCCTGCTGTATTTAAGGGCGAATAGCCGTATTAACTGAAGACCACAACGCCACGTGCGGCTGAACCACTGAGCATGACATCGTAGGCTTCATTAATTTGGTCGAGCGAATACTCTTTTGACACCAATTCGTCGAGCTTGAGTTTGCCCGACATGTAGAGATCGAGAAGCAGGGGGAAATCACGGGTGGCGTTTACAGTGCCGTAGTAACTGCCTTTGATGACCTTTTCCTGGCGGGTAATAATCGCGCCGGGGAGGTTGGTTCCGGTTCCCATCGCGGAAAGGCCGGCAAGGGTAAGCGTGCCGCCGGGGCGAATTGCTTCTAGCGCGAGTTCTTGAAGTGAGGGGATGCCCACTGCTTCAAATGCGTGTTCAGCTCCGCGTCCGTTGGTGAGTTCGCGGATGGTCTGAATGGGATTATCGTTTGACATCACCGTGTGTGTCGCACCAAATTGGCGCGCGATTTCCATTTTAGCGGGATTACTATCAACTGCGATAATCTTTTCAGCACCGCAGAGCGCTGCGCCTTGTAAGATGTTTAAGCCAACGCCGCCACAGCCGAACACAACAACTGTTTCTCCGGCTTTCACCTCGGCTGTATAGATGGCTGCACCCACACCGGTTGCAACAGCACAGCCTACCAATGCCGCAACCGTCAGTGGTACGTCCTTTCGAATGCGGACGCAACTTTCTTGCGGAACAACGGCATATTCTGCAAAGCTGGCAAGACCCGAAAAATGATAGACGGTTTGGCCTTTCCAGTGTAAGCGCGTTGTGCCATCCAGCATTGTACCTGCCCAGATGGGTTCGATATATGTTTCGCATAGATTTGGTTTGCCGCGCAGACAGTAGAAACAGTGACCACAGTCGGGAGCCCAATTGAGGGTGACATGATCGCCAATTTGGACACGCGTGACGCCCGCGCCAACGGCTTGAACCACGCCTGCACCTTCATGGCCGGGGACAACCGGCATGGGATGCTTGGTTGCGCCCGAGACCATATGGTAATCACTGTGGCATACACCGCTCGCGGCAATTTTTACAAGAACTTCGCCAGCACGGGGTTCATCCAGTTCGACTTCTTCTACGATAAATGGTGAGTGCGCTTCCAGAAGGAGAGCGGCTTGCATCTTCATATTTGTTCCCCTAACCAATTGGTGTATGACAATAGCACGGATTGTAACAACGATGCTGAAAAAGGTATTATAGCCACGCATTTACTTTACAACTGGAGATTTATTGTGGATACCCCACCGATTTCTGATTTGCTCGAATTTGCATTAGATGCGGCATGGCAGGCTGGAAGAATTACGCTCGGCTATTTCCAGAATGGCGTGGTTGCCGAACGAAAGGCCGATGACTCGCCTGTGACGATTGCCGATAAAACTGCCGAGAAAAAATTACGTGAATTGATACAGAAATACTGGCCGGAACATGGCATCATCGGCGAGGAATTTGGCGATCAAAAAGGCACGAGTCAATACACATGGACGGTTGACCCGATTGATGGAACTAAATCATTTGTGCAGGGTGTGCCGATGTATTCTAACTTAATCGCCTTGACGGATGAGAAAGGGCCATTAGTAGGTGTTGCAAATTTCCCGGCATTGAACGAGACCATTTATGCGACGCGGGGTGGTGGCTGTTATTGGAATGGTCGGCGAGCGCGTGTCTCCAATGTCAGCGAGTTAAAAGATGCGGTTTTGCTTTCGAGTGAGATCGATTATTCCAAGTTTACTGCTGATAAGGAACGAGCCTGGAACGAATTGGTGAAGTCAACTTATATACAGCGGACGTGGGGTGATTCGTACGGCTATGCACTGGTGGCAACCGGACGTGCTGATATTATGATCGACCCATGGATGGCTATTTGGGATTGCGGCCCACTCCAAGTCATATTGGAAGAAGCAGGCGGTACTTTTACCGATTGGAAAGGTACGCCTACGATTTATAACGGTGAGTCGTTCGCGACCAATGGTCACCTTTATGAGACTGTGTTTAATATCATAAAAGGCTAGTTGCGATTTAGGCGTGGGTCAAGCGCGTCACGCAAGCCATCGCCAAGTAAGTTGAAGCCTAAGACTGTCAACATAATCGCAAAACCGGGGAAGAAGACGAGGTGTGGGGCTGTGAAAACATAGTTCCGCGCCTCGCTCAACATTTGCCCCCATTCGGCAAGTGGCGGCTGGGCCCCCAGCCCTAAGAACGATAGCGCAGCTGCTTCCAGAACGGCACTACCGATGCCAAGTGTTCCTTGCACAATAAGCGGGGTTAGTGTGTTGGGGAAAATTTGTTGGAAAAGGATACGGCTTCCGTGCGCACCAAGTGCCCTTTCCGCAGTGACAAACTCAAGTTCTTTAACTGAGAGGACACTTGCACGAATTAAGCGTGCGTAGACCGGAATCGAGACAACTGCAATAGCAAGAAGTGCATTTTCCAAACCGGGGCCGCGGACGGTTACGATGGTAATGGCGAGGAGTAGCGAAGGGAATGCCAGTAGGACATCCATAAATCGCATAATAATATTGTCTGTCCATCCGCCCACATAACCGGCAATTAAGCCAAGCGTCGTACCAATTATGATGGCAAATGTTACGCTGGTAATGCCGACTACCAGAGATGTGCGAGCGCCGTACATTATTCGACTCAGCACATCCCTTGCATTGAGATCTAAGCCCAACACATGCTGAGGTTTTTCGCAGCCTAAAAATTTAATACACGGGGCACTTGCTGGTAATTTGCCAGTTTCGCCCGGTTGACCAATCATGCTCAGGTTGGGATCATACGGGGCAATTAAGGGCGCGACGATTGCCATCAAAATAAGGAAGCCAATGATGACCGCACCAACAACTGCAGATCGATTGCGCTTAAGGTTTTTCAGCGTTTCCAAAAACGGATTTTCAGAATCTGCTTTCTGCAGGCTTTGCGCATCTTTGATATTCACTACGCTGGGATTTGCACTGGTCATTGCTGGTACAGCCTTATTTAACTTAAACGGATACGTGGGTCTATGTAGCCGTAGAGAATGTCAACCAATAAGTTGATTACGACAAACGCAATTGCGGTCACAAGTGTTACACCTTGAACAAGAGAATAATCTCGCGCGGTAATTCCGTCGAAAAGCGTTTTGCCGATACCAGAAAATCCGAAGATGGTTTCGGTTAGAACAGCCCCGGCAATTAGACCGCCAAAATTCAGTCCGATGATCGTCACAACCGGTAGCAATGCATTACTGACAGCATGTCGTACGACAACACGATATTCGGACAGCCCTTTGGCCCGTGCAGTGCGGACATAATCTTGCCCCAATATTTCGAGTACGCTCGATCTTGTCATGCGGGCAATAATTGAAAGGGGTATTGTTCCTACTGCGACGGCAGGTAAAATCAAGTGACGAGCTGCATCAACGAATTGCTGCCCATTGAGCGTCAACACCGAATTTAGAATATTTAGACGTGATAAGAAAATAAGAATCCCACTGGCAGTTTGTTCACTTGCAGCGAGCC
>JBBSBS010000173.1:0-12105 GCA_038251045.1 Aggregatilineales bacterium
GAATGACCAGACCCGCTGGCGCAGGAAAGGCAACACACCACCGGGTGAGCGTATCCTGACTTCGCCCCATGATAGCGATGCTCGCTTGAGCAAGAAACGGGGCAGCCAGTGGGTCGGCTACAAAGTGCATCTGACCGAAACCTGCGATGATGACAGCCCACATCTGGTCACCCATGTGGAAACGACGCTGGCGACGACAGCGGATAGCGTTGTGATTGAGCCCATCCATGCTGAACTGAAGCGCAAAGACTGTTTACCCGACCAACATCTGGTCGATAATGGCTATGGTTCAGGAACGGCATTCGTCCATAGCCGAGAAATCTATGGCGTGGATTTGTTTGGTCCCGCTCGTCCCGATGTCAGTTGGCAGGCACAGCAGGCGGATGCCTTCGACCTCTCTCACTTCCACATTGACTTTGAAAAACGCAATGTGACCTGTCCACAGGGACACACCACCCAACACTGGTATGAGCGAACCGGGAGTCGCGGTAAACCAGCCATCACCGTCGCTTTCCCCACCACAGTCTGCCAAGATTGCTCTGTACGCCAACGCTGTACCACTGCTAAAACGGGACGCAAGCTGGGTTTCATTCCCGAACCAGAGTTCAGCGCCCTACAAGCGGCGCGGGAACGCGAGCAAACGAATAAGTTCAAGGAAACTTACAAAAAGCGGGCGGGTGTTGAGGGAACCATTTCGCAGGCTGTCGGTGTGTTGGGGATGCGTCGCACCCGCTACAGGGGATTGGACAAAGTGCATCTCCAGCACTTGATGACCGCTGCTGCCATGAACCTGATGCGAATCATTGACTGGCTCAACGGCAAGAAGCGAGCCTCGACGCTGCTTAATTTGATTCGCCAACAGCATCTGTACCATCAGCGACAATAACTTGTCCAGCATGGATGCTATAGCCGATGCCCACACCTCCGCCGTGATGAATACTCACCCACGTTGCGACGCCGACTGCATTAACGAGGGCGTTGAGAAGCGGCCAATCGGCAATGGCATCTGAACCATCGCCCATGGCTTCGGTTTCACGGTTTGGGCTGGCAACAGAACCACTATCCAAATGATCGCGCCCAATCACAATTGGCGCACGAACTTCGCCCTTCGCTACCATCTCGTTTGTATGTCGTCAAACCGAGTACGACTCGCTAAGATAGGCATTTTTAGAGGCTCTTTCAGAATGAAGTAAGGAAGAAAGCAATTTTCTCTTATGTCTCTAAACTGTCCAAGTGGGTTTGACGACATACAGTGTGAACCGGTTTTGTCGGACGATATGGGCATATGACTTCCCCTATCCTCTTATTTAATGTATGACATTTGTTTTACGGGAATCATACATTTTCGATACCTATCGGTGGTACAATAGAAGCATGTCTCGAAATGGTTTAAGGCTTATTCTTCCGAGTTTGGTTTGCTGTTCATGATCTTACGCAGTATTTCGGCTCGTGCCTCCGCATTCGGACTCATGGTGTACAGTGGTTCGCCCTTGGCATCGGTTCCGACCCGCTCAAACAGCCCTAAGGCCACCGACTCATCTAATAACTGACGAACCAGTAGTTCATCCGTCACCGTTTGCATCTGATGTCGCTTCTTGTTCTTTCGCATCACTACGTCCGAAAGTCTTCACTTCATCTAGATTGTACCGCAGGAGACTCCAATAATATTATGCGCATTACCAACACCGCATCCAGCCACCTGACATATACGGCGCTTCGAGGCGGTCAAACTCAAGTGCGCGGACATCGACTTCGCGCAGGAGCATGTCAAGGTGATCGGGGAAAAAGTCGCCAGCGGGATGCCGTCGATTACGTACCCGTTCTTGGACTGCTTGGCGCGTCATAAATCCGGGGAGACAACCATCGGTTATGCCCATGCGGTGGAAGCCAAGTAATTAGCCAAAGGAGTATTCATGAAGCAACGTGATATTGACCGCTGGGTGAACCGTCAAGCCCGCATGAATCGGCAGGCTACCATGCCTGACATCAACTGGGGGCGCATCGCCAGTATCTTGATCGTAATTGGTATACTGCTGATACTCATTCTCAGGTCAACGTAAATTCTACAAATCCCCTACCCTATCCATCCAATCATCGCCCACTATTCGCCAGTTAAAACGCTTGCCACCGTTCTCGACGGTGGCAACAATATTCAGGAGGTTTCAATGGCTAAGGAAACAACACATGCAATGATTCAAAACGTGAATGGCTCAAATCACGTGAAGACCTTGCACGCTATACCCGCAGCAACCAATGATCTCTTATCTTTGGAAGTTGTTATCAACCATAAGCATCAACTCACAGTTTGGTTTTCAAAGGAATTACCCGTTGAAACGGCTCAATCACTGGCGAAAAATTTTGCAGAGGATATGAAAAAGGATTTATCAGACTCCTGAAAGAATCCTCTTCTCTACTTTGCTCAGATGATCGCTGGTGACATCTTCCCTGCCTTTAAGCCCTTTGTACTGTCAGTGTTCACTTTTTGCATACAGCCAATTAAGTCAGCAACTTTCACAGTTGCGATACCCGACATGACATCCGACATGGCATAGGGAATAATCAGCTCATTATTGTGTATAAGCGACCCACAGGAATAGACTACGTTCGGTACATAACCTTCACGTTCTTCCTCATGCGGCACGAGCAAAGGTTCTTCTAAATAGGCAATGACTTTTGCTGGATTTTCTAGATCAAGCAAAATCGCGCCAATGCAATACTGTCGCATAGGACCCACACCGTGAGTCAGTACAATCCAACCCTCATTGGTTTCTAAGGGCGAACCACAATTACCGAGCTGAATAAATTCCCACGGACGCGCAGGTTCCTGAATGATTTCAGACTCTTGCCAGAAATGGACATTATCCGAGAACATTATGCGGTTGTTTTCGCCATCCTGACGTGAGAGCATCACATAGCGATCTTGAATTTTTCGCGGGAAAAGTGCCATTCCCTTGTTATGAACGGCCTTCCCATTCAGTGTTGATATTTTGAACTTGATAAAGTCTTTGGTTTCAATCAATTGCGGCAAAATACTCACGCCATTATAGGCTGTATAGGTCGCATAGTATGTCGCTTGACCATCATTATTGTAAAACTGGACAAAACGAGCATCTTCAATACCACGACTTTCAATTTTTGACGTAGGGAAAATCACCCGCTCAGAGATCAAATGACTGGGCTCAAAATAGACCTCATAATTGGAGTTTGCCAGCCAGTAGATGATTTCAAATGTTAGGTTTTGGCGATCTTCTGGAAAAACAGGATTTGCTTGAAGTATTTCAATGTTTCTTTTTAAACCCCCGTACGAAAATGCGTCCACGAGTTGCGTAAGCAGATGACGCATAACATCATTGTCTGCTCCCATTTCTTGAAGCTTTAGACGGAAGAGATTGAGATCATAAACGGGATCTAAATGAACATCAGGCGTTACAACATACTCACTAATCGGGTCGAACACAATCGTGTTATTCGAGTCCAGCACACCACTGCGAAATACGATTGAGGACAGATGCCCCTCTCCGGTTGCTCGCAAACTCATAATAAAACGGAGGCTGCCCTCGGGTAAATTACTTTGATCAAAATGAGGAACAATGGAAGGATTGAAGAGAGCGGCGGATTCGATGGAATATTCCATCGTAAAATAAGCACCGATTAGTGCCTTCTTTGTTTCGCTAACGACAAACTCTTTAGGCAAATATTCTTTTACTTTGTTTAGATGTCGTTCAAAAATTACGCTGATGTTTTTATGCCGATCAGAAAAATCAGCCATCACCTGTTCTAGCAATATATCCGCTTTTTCATCCGGCAAATCGAGCACACGTCGGATAATTCTGGATACGCGACTAGGGTCTTCCGGTAGATGAAGCCGTGTAATAACCCGTGAGGAATCGCCTAGAATTTTCTCAGGCTTGCGCTTAACTATAGGATGCGAGCGTGTAACTTTGACCATTAACTTACCTTTTCCAGCATCTTTGCATAAACTTCGCAGTATTGATCAACCATTCTATCCACGCTAAAGCGGTCTACGACGGTTTGACGGCAATCCGCTCGCGCAATAGCCGGGATTCGGTCTACATAGTCAATCGCTTCCTCGCAAGAAGACACCAGATAGCCATTTTTCCCATGCTCAATCAACTCTGGCATACTGCCACGGTTGAAGGCAATAACCGGCGTGCCACATGCCATCGCCTCAATCACGGATAGCCCGAAGGGTTCATCAAAATTGATGGGATGAAGCAAAGCCGATGCCTTGCCCAATAACCTACCGCGCTGAACCGGACCAACACTACCAATATAAGTAATCTGGCTATCGTCCAGATAGGGTAGTACATGCTGCTGATAGTAAGCGGGATCCTGAATGATGCCTGCTAGTATCAGGGGCTTGTTGCAGGCTTTCGCAATTTCTATCGCTTCTTTAGCACCTTTATCGGGATGAATTCGACCAAAAAAGACTAGATAATCATCCGGTTCAGGCTGAAAATCAAACTGTTTAAGGTCAATCCCATGATAGATCGTTTTAATGTAGTCTAGCTCAGGTGCGCGATCCGCATCACTGATGGAAACATAAGCCACGCGTCCATTATATTTTTTGTAAACGGGCAAAATCGCTGCCGACGAAAAACCATGAATCGTCGTAATGACTGGCGTATGGGTCAGTCCGGCATAGGTCAATGGCAGAAAATCAAAGTGATTATGGATGATGTCAAAATCATCTGCATGATCAAAAAGTTCTGAAATGTGCAGGGATTCCCAGACTTTTGCATTGATTGAAGGATCTTCTTCGTAGCCTATTGGGCAGACCGAATGAAGTTTAGCACTTGTTGCCGAATCACCCGTTGCGAACAAAGTGACATCATAACCGCGCTCGACTAAGCCCTCAGTTATGAGGGAAACGATACTTTCCCATGGACCATAGTGGCGCGGCGGTGTACGCCAGGCAATTGTCGAGAGCATTGCAATTCGCATGAATGAGCCTTTGTGTTAGTGTGTTGGCTGAAGGGTATTCTCGGCTAGGCGGAGTTCTAACCACGATTGCAAAAATGCTAATGTAGACTCTGCACCTTGATTCTCGTTTGCACGATCTGGATGAAGTCCATCACGGCAACCGCCTGTTGTCGGATCATAAACCGAAATATTCAAATCATTGCGTCCCAGATACCACTCAAAAGCGCGTTGGGCTTCTGTATACCAAAATTTATCCCCTGTCATTCCATACGCTTCTAAACAGGCAGATACCATCGTCTGCGCTTCGACCGGTTGTTGATCAAATCGGGCACGTTCGCCACCTTGCTGATAAAAGCCGTTGGAACCGATGGGGAAAAATTGCCCTGTCGGTGAAGTGGAACGCTGTAAGTTTGCCAACCATTTGAGGGACTCTAATCCCGCGGCTGTCATGGCATCATTGGGTATCCATTGACCACACATCAACATAGCGCGTGGTAGCACAGCATTACAGTACGCCAGTTCATTTTCATACCAGTGCCAGTCATTCGTGCGATTGGCTTGATATAAGCCGAGCAATCGCCCTGACAATTCATCCCGAATCTGGTTAATCAGGCGGTCACCTTCAAATCGGCGCAGATATTCGTGAATCCCGACCAAGGCAAACGCCCATGCACGGGGACTTGTGGTATCAAGTACGGTCGGTAAAGCTTGTTCAAACAACCAGCTTGCCGTATTGGTCAGGTTTGCTGCATCTGAACGACCAATCACTGTGCCTAACGCCCAAAGCGTACGACCATGACTATCTTCAGATCCATTTTCTTCTAACCAATGACGCTGATAACTCATGAAATTACGAAAACGGCGCGTTTCCCTGTTAAACGCGTAGGCGATAAAGGCGAGATAACGGGTACTCAGAGTTAAAGATTGTCCATTCTCCAATTCTAATTCCGCCAGATAAGTACTGACGATCAAAGCGCGCGCATTATCGTCAATACAATACCCCTCATGATAATTTGGAACGGTGAAGGTGGCGTGTTGCAATATGCCGGTATCATCCGTCATATGATGTAAATGATCAAGCTTGAGCGGAGGCAATTCACCCGGACGCTGATCTAAGGGTTTCACCACGAAGCGAGAAGAAGATACGGCTTGCCGTCGTTTTGAGCGGGCGCGTTCAAAGCTTTCCATATAGCTCTGTGCCACCTTTGACCAGATCATTTCACGACCAAACATATAAGCGCGTTTACGCATCGCATCGCGCTTTGGTTCATCGTCAAGCAAGTCAATCACGGCTTCAGCAAGTTTTTCTGGATTATGGAAGGGAATCAGTATTCCACGTTCGTCAGCGAGAACTTCTTCTGCATACCAATAAGCAGTCGAGACAACAGCTTTGCCCGCCCCCAAAGTATAGGCCAGTGTGCCAGAGGTAATTTGAGCAGCATTCAAGTAAGGCGTGAGATAAATATCCGCTGCACTAATGAATTGATTGAGTTCGTCTATGGTCACAAAACGGTTGAAAAACATGACATTGCTTTCAACACCTTTGTCCCTTGCGAGCCGGTGTAAAGATAAACGATAACTTTCACCTTCATTGCGCACCACATGTGGATGCGTCGCGCCCAGTACGAGATAGACCACGTTAGGATGTTTTGCCACAATGGCAGGGAGAGCCGCAATGACATCCTCGATTCCCTTGCCACTGGATAACAAACCAAAGCTGAGCAAAACCATTTTGCCCTCGACCCCAAACACATCTTTGTGAAAGCTGGAGTCGCTAAACGGTACATCAGGAATGCCATGCGGGATGAAGTCGATCTTCTTTGGCGAAATACCATAAATTCGCTTCAAGAATTCGATACCACGCTTACTCATGACGACGATTCGATCAGACAGTGCGGCAACTTCTTGTAGAACTCTCAATTGATCAGCATCAGGATGTTCTAGAATAGTGTGCAATGTTGTGACAATCGGCATATGTAATTCACGCAAAAGCGCGAGGATATGGCTGCCAGCAGGCCCGCCATAAATCCCATATTCATGTTGTAGACAAACAAGGTCAACATTATTGATATTAAGAAAGTCTGCGGCACGCCGATAAGAAGCAATATCTTTTTCGGCAAGCTCAAAACGAACACGCGCTGGATAGACATAACCCTCAATAGTGTCATTGACTGGCAAGGCAATACAGCTCGTTTCAGGATATTCTCCAGCAATGGCTTCACACAAGTCCGTTGTAAATGTGGCAATACCACACTGTCGCGGCAAATGATTACCAATGAATCCGATACGTTTGATGGGTGAATTTACAGGGTTGACCTGAATCATTCTTTATCCTTCCACTCTCGTAATCCTGATTTTATAGTTGATTCTGACTATTCTGCTGGTTTCTAAAGATGAAACACTTCTTATCTCGTTGATAAGGTTGTCTACAGCGTCTTGGGGTCGTTAGAGATGTGCTATAGATAAGTGGAGTAAAGCGCGATAAAACCGCTCGCAGATATACAATTGTATCAGATTGTGATGCGGCGGGAATTCTGGACAACACAATAGTGGATTATTTATCGGTTGAACGCATCGAATATGATATCCTTGGAGGAAAGTTTGTTTCTTTCAATTGAGGGAATAAGCATGAAACTTAACACAATGACATTAGAAGAGGCTGAAACTTTTTTAAAGGACACAGCACATCCATTTTCGGCAATAACGATTCGCCGCGCTGTTATGGATGGCAAACTGAGAGCTAACTTACATCGCGCAACCGTATCCTATTACACAGTTATTGAAGATGATTTAGTAGAGTGGGCTTCAGATCCCGATCTGCACAAGCCGGGGCACAAAACAGAATGACCACCCCACCACCTACATTATCTGAATGGCATGGCTTGAAACCGCCCGAAATCTGCACGGTGGAAAATCTACAGGGCAGCATACCAAAAGAACGCTATGATCAAGTGTACTGGATCAGAAAAATGATTTCGAATGTAGTGGTCGAGTTATACCCGTTGGTTGATTGGCATTTTGCGGCAAATGGCAAGCTCGTAGGCACAGTAGACACAGGTGATTGGCAACTAAATGTGTCCATACACCTTGAAGAGTATGTAGTGTTAAGTGTCATGTGACCACAACACCCCGTTTCCCATTTCCCCTCCCCCACCGTATAATAACCACCGCTAATTGAATGATTGATTACGAGAGTCACCGCCGCGCCGGATGACCATTCACCGAAAGCGCCCGATTAGAAGCTATAATAAAAGAAAATTTGGCGAGGTTAGGCTATGAGTGAACAACTAAAACAGGCCACACCCACCCTTGACGACCTCCGCGCCCATCGGGATGAAATCCTCGCGCTCGCCGAACGTTACGGCGCATACGATGTCCGCGTCTTCGGCAGCGTTGCCCGTGGAGAAGCCACCTCCGAAAGCGACATAGACCTTATAGTGAACGCACGCCCCGGCACCAGCGTGTTCGAACTGGTCGGATTATGGCTAGACCTCAAAGACCTGCTCGGTCGCGAAGTCAGTCTGATCACCGATGACCGCAGTCCGCACAACGAGCGTTTCATGCGCCGCGTCCTTAAGGATGTAGTTCCGTTATGAGCAAAACCCACAGCGACTATTTGCGCGATATCCTCCGCGAATTAGACGACATCGCCGCTTTTACCACTGATGGACAAGCGGCTTTTACGCAGGATATCAAAACGCAGAAAGCCGTCATCCGTTCCTACGAAGTCATCGGTGAGATTTGCAAACGACTCGCACAGGAAATCCGTGATACCAACCCGCAGGTTGACTGGCGCAAACTAATCAACTTCCGAGACTTCTTAGCCCATAACTATGAATCGATTGCCCTACGTTATATCTGGGATGCCGTCGCCGACCTCCCCACCCTTCGCGCTGCTATCGAAGTCTTGCTCGCAGGCTTCCCCCCCGATGGTGACGACACATGAAAGACTATTCACTGAGGTTAAAGCAATGAGTGAACAACTAACCAGAACTCCCCTACCCTTCATGATCTCCGCGCCTGCTGTAATGAAATTATCGTCCTGACCGATTCCCACTGGCTAACAACAAGTTATTTCATGTGTTGGTGACATAGTATCCTTCACGGGTAACGTAACGAGGGGATCGGCATCCTTAAACCTGCGGGTGGGAAATTGTCCCAGATGCCCGATGTCTGACATTCAAAAAGCTGTATTTGGTGGTATAAACCGATTTAGTGGGACAATTTTGGCGTATGACGTTTGTTTTACGGGGATCATGCGTTTAGAGGATGATTTTGGGATGATCGCAAAAACCTGACGAACAAGCCCGTTGGATTAGTTAATGCCTTGAAGGTTTTTAAGCGATCGAGCCTCATAGGAGGCAACCAATCTTGTGCTAAAACAGGCAGAATGCTTAGCATCTCGATGGAGCAATTAAGGGAAATTCTTGAGTAGCACCGCCCTACCCTGCCTTTAAAGCTTAAGGTATAGGATATCTTTAAAACTATTTTTCCGAGGAATTTTCGTCCCTGCTGTTTTGATTGCGCTCCATCATCTTGATCATACCTTTTAGCATACCAATTTCCTCTCGCAGATCACCTATACGAGCATCTTTTTCAGCAATAAGATCATCTTTCTTGCTCAACTCAGTCTCAAGTTCATCAACACGCGATTGCAGAACCTGTAGTTTGCCGTACTGAACCAGCGGGGCAGGACTATCGACCAAAAGCGCGTTTACTGGCAAATCGCCATCTCGAATACCTTCATCTAACAGACGAGCAATGTCCTGCCAATCTGTATTTTTCTGACGTTCAACACGAATGGTATTTAAAACGACAATCTCAGTTTCAGAGTAGCTCCGTCCCATAGTTCTGCCTTTTCCACGAGCATCTGTAGAAAAGAACTTCTCAAAATCAGTGCGATCAGTCCAATTCAAAATAGTCTTCTGATCAACACCAAGCATATCCGCTACCTTGCCGGTCTTCATACCTAACTCCTAGATTTATCTTGGAAATCCATTGACACATCTTTAAAAACCGTGATAATACACATTATAGCAGAGTCCAATGATTCGCACACTATAGTGTGTAGCACATTAAAAGGTTTTATGATGGCAAAAAAGAAAACCAAATCAACACCCAAGCGCTATGTGCCACGTCAAACGCGCAAGTTTCAACTGCGCCATAATCATCCTATTGATTCTCATGTCACTGAAATTTTAGACTATTCTCGTTCACAACGCCGAGAAGTCACTGTCATTCGGGATGGTGTACGGTTACTCTGGGCGCTGGAAAACAACGACATGGGCGTTTTATTTGAACTTTTTCCGCATCTCAAAACCCAATTCACACCGGGTACAGCCGAAGCGCTAGAACAATTCATGCAGATTCTAAAGCAGCAGCAACCCGTAAATAGTGGGGCAGGGCAATTGACAAAATATGAGCCGGCGATTCCACTACCCGCACCGCCCAAAGCGGAAATCAAACAATCGACAGCCGTATCCGCCGATACTATCGCCGATAACTTTTTGAGTATGTTTCAGTGAATCCAATTGAAAAGCCCGCTGGTGGACAACGGGCATCAAATCAGGCTAATTGAGGTAGCCTAAGTATGAATAATTATATCGTATCGGTGGACTGCGGCAACGGAAATACCTGTGCCATGCTGGCGCGGTCGAAGAAATCAATCAGCTTCGCCAGCATACGCACCCGCATTACCTCTCAAACCCTCGGACTAGGGCAGGGGCATGAACTGGATTTCACCTCGGCGGAGTGGCGCGGGGATACTTATGCCGTCGGTGACGACGCGCTCATCCTCAACCGGCAGGGGATCGACCGCCACATGGGAGCTAATCGCTATGGCGGCGAACATCACCAATTCCTGAGTGCCTACGCTCTGGCGCGGCTCGGCATCAAATCCGGCAGCGTGGACATCACACTCTTATGCCCACCCGCCATGTACAACGATCTCAAAAAGCCCATGATCGACAATTACAGCGCTCAGGGTGTCGAAATAAAGCTGAAAGGCGATAAGAAGCCGCGTGAATGGTCATACAGCAGTGTATCGGTGCTGCCCGAAGGTTATGCCGCCATTGGCTGCTTCATGCTCGAGAGCTCCGGCAACAAATCATCTTTGGCGGCGAAACTGGCAGGCGATGTCGTGCTGCTCGATGTCGGCGCGTATACCGCCAACGTGTTCCGCTTGCACAACGGCGCATTCAATCCCGCTGACTTACCACAGTCGAGTATTGCCAACGGTGGCGGCAACACCCACATTCGTTTGCCACTGTTGGAATGGGTCAAAGGGGCAGGGGGAGACTTAACCGCCGTCACGCTCGATGACATTGATCGCGTGTTACGCCTGGCCAGCGCCAGTGGCGATTACGTGCTTCAGTTCGGTGGTGCATCGATTGATCTGGCACCCATGCTGGACCATTTGAGCAAACAATATGCCGACTGGCTGGCAAACAACGCCTTGGACACGCGTTTTGACGGGATGAAAGACATTAATGGGCTGATGGTCGTCGGGGGCAACGCCGCTTACATCATTCCACATCTACAGACATGGTACGGCAAAGTCATCGACTACACCGGTTGGCGTGAGTTTTCAGGCTTACATCCGGCGGATTTGAACGCAGCAGGGGGATTACGGCTGGCACTGGCGAGGCTCAATACCAAGAAATGAACAAGCGAAGACCACGACTTTGTCTCAGCCCTCCGAAGTATGCGATAATTGGAGGGTAAGGTGATTCAAAAGGATAGGGCAATGCTCAATGTACAACCCGTAACCAAAGAACAATTCTACGAATTTGTCCTGCGCCCTGAAAATCGGGATCGCAACTTTGAGTATATCGCGGGGGAGATTGTCGAAGTGGTATCCAATGGTAAGTCATCGAGCAAGGGTTTTTCGCTGGCTTTAGAAGTTGGGGTATACGTCAAAAGAAATAAACTAGGACGATGCACCGGAGCAGACGGCGGCTATGTGGTTTCTGGCGAAGATTACATACCTGACGGAGCGTTTATGTCCTATGCTCGACAGCCCCAGGCCAACGATGAAGCCTACAATCCACTGGCTCCTGATCTGGCGATTGAAATGCTGTCTCCCGGCAACACCAAAGACGAAATCGGTCACAAGATTGGCAATTATATAGCAGCAGGAACAGTGTTGTGGCTGGGCAATCC
>JBBSBS010000174.1:0-12103 GCA_038251045.1 Aggregatilineales bacterium
ACTATGAACTCTGTGTGCTGGATAAACTACGTGATGGCTTGCGTTCTGGCGACATCTGGGTCGAGGGCAGTCAGCAATTTCGTCACCTCAAGAGCTTTCTCATCCCCGATGAGCAATGGCAGATGATGCTCGATGCGGATGTTATCCCAGTTGCTGTACCACGTAACCCTCTCACCTATTTGTGTGCGCGTTCTGATGGATTGCATGAACAGCTCCAACGTGTCGATGAAGGACTAGCCAAGGGCGAATTTGAAGATGTTGAGTGGGTGGATGATCGTCTCAAAATTGCCCGCACTACGCTTGATATTCCTGATGATATGCGCCAGGTTCGGGATGCTGTCTATAAATTATTACCTCGTATTCGTATCACCGATTTACTCCTCGAAGTCGATGCCACTGTTGGTTTCACGCAACAATTCACCCATTTGCAAACAGGTGACCCATTCGAGAACTCACTCATGTTATGTACAACCTTGCTGGCAGGTGCGATTAATCTCGGTATCGAGAAAATGGCACTTGCCAGTCACCATACCAACTATGATCGCCTCGCCTGGATTACAGACTGGTTCATCCGTGATGATACCAATGCTAGAGCCTTGCCCAACTAACCCACTTTCAGATGTCCAACTCTTTTTCCTATCATTGGGGATCAGGTACGCATTCCTCATCCGATGCACAATACTTCCCCACCGCAGGCTTTCAATCGGCAATGACATCACACAATCCCTACTATGGTAAAGAAGCGGGCATTGCCTTTTACACCCATGTCTCCGACCAACATTCGCCCTTTTTCACACAGGTGATTTCGACGCGGGTTCGTGAAGCACCCTACATGCTCAATGGCTTGTTACACCATGACACTCAACTTGATATTCATGAACACGCTACCGATACCAAAGGCTTCACTGATCACGTTTTTGCGCTCTGCAATCTGCTGGGCTTCCGCTTTGCACCACGCATCCGGGGGTTCAGCAAACTCAAGCTCTATCCCATCAAGCACAAAAAATATTATCCGACCCTCAAACCGATGTTAGGGGCACGTATCAATACACGTCTCGTTTATGACGATTGGTTGGATATGCTTCACATTAGCAGTTCACTTCGATTGGGAACAGTCACGCCACCTGTTTTCTTACAACGACTGGCTCAATATCCGCGACAGAATCGCTGGGCAAAAACCCTCAAAGAAATTGGACGTCTGGAGCGAACTTTCTTTTCTTTGTACTGGATTCAGGATAAATTATTACGCCAACGTGTTCACCAAGCACTCTTCAAAGGAGAAGCACGCAATTCCCTCTCCCGAGCGGTTTGTATTCATCGACTGGGACGCATCCATGACCGTAGCTTGCGTGATCAGCAGTATCGCGCGAGTGCTCTCAACCTTGTTGTTTCAGCGATCACTGTCTGGAATACAATCTATATTGAAAAAGCTGTGGCACATCTTCGCAATAATGATTGGGAAATTACTGATAAGCACCTTGAGCATCTCACACCACTCGGCTGGGAGCATATTTCGCTCACGGGCGACTACATCTGGAATCCAAATATCTCAACAAGTTTGACTAATCTGAGGGAGTTACGCACTTGATATCTACCTCAAATTGAGGGTGACAACAATCGGGGTAAAATCTTCCAGCGAGGTAATAATCGGATTTTTTTTCAAAACCCGTAGCTATACCTTGAGTCGGGTGATTCCGCTTGAGGCTGCCATTTGAGCAAATGTTTCGCCGTAATTACTGCCACGATCATGGATCAGATTGCGTGGTGTGTGCCCAAAAGGAGTGGCTTCTCGTAATTGTTGGGCTAACCAGAAATCGGTTGGGGAACGTGTGACACCCATGTTGTAGTGAACGCTAAGATCAAGCCCAAGCCGAGGAAAGGAACATCGTGACCCAGCTGGCGAAGAGTTAATATTTGGTCAAGTGATAGCAAAAGGACGAAACACGACGGTAAGGAGGTTCGACTATCGAATCTTCTGTGAAAAACATTCATAAAAGGGTCAAAATTCGACACAGAGTTGAGTAATCAAATACTTTTAAGAGCCTTCAAAGCATCAATGATCAGTTTTACCTTTCGTGAAGCACCTTGAAACAGATAAATAATCCCAAAATGCTCAATTTGTAGGGGAAATCATCAGTTTACTTCACAGAAGGTACATTCCCTGAACCACACTACCGATGCTTTTCGCTCATTTAATATCACCACCCCTATTACTCATTTCCTATCTTCATAGCTTGTCGTAATCGGATTTTTTCTCATAACCCGTAGTTATACCTAGTTGTTCGATGAGTTCAATCGGTTGGTTGATGATTGGTACTAGGTTTTTCTAAAGGGGCTTCGATCATCTTGCCGCCGCGTCCGGCATCACCTGCTTTGATGTCTTGAAAAATAACCAGTACATCCTCACAGCGGGCTGAACCGTGATCCACCAATACCTGTGTGACTTCTTCGACGACTTTCTTTTTCTGTTCGGGTGCTCTACCGGGTGACCAGTAGATGATTACTGTTGGCATAAATTAACCCTATTTGAGCATGTCAGTTTGCAAAAAATTATTCGACAAAAAGTGATAGTGCATTTAGTAAGACCTTAAGCGATCTATTCACGGCTATCCCTTCACCGCGCCGAAAGTGAGTCCGCGCAGCATATGACGCTGCGCAAGCGCCACAAAAATCAACGCTGGAATCATCATCAAGGCGGACAGCGCTGCCATACCGCGCCAATCACTGGTGAAGGTTTGTATGAAACCCAGCAGACCAATCGTGAAGGTTTTCCCTTCCGGGCTGCGTGAAATAACGCTGACAATCTGGAACTCGTTCCAACTCGCCAAAAACGCAAAAACGGCTGCGGCAGCCATACCCGACCGTGCCAGCGGCAGGTTAATCATCCAGAAGGCTTGCCAATGACTCGCCCCATCTATATAAGCCGACTCGTCGAGATCAGCCGGAATGGTACGAAAGAATCCATCCATCAACCATGCGGTAAACGGAATATTCAAGGCAACGTTAATCAGTATGAGCGTCGATAACTGGTTTAACAGGCCGAGGCTTGAAAACAAGACAAACAACGGCAATCCGAGCGCGATACCGGGAACGGCACGTGCCAGCATCATCCCTAAAAAGAGGGTGCTGTGTCCACGAAAGCGAAAGCGCGAGAAGGCATATCCGGCGGCAGTACCCAGTACAACAGCAAAGGTGGTGCTGAACATAGCGACAATGATCGAGTTAAGGGCATAGCGCGGAATAGGTGCTTGGGTCACCATATCCGGATTGCCACCAAACATATTGACGTAAGCCTCAAAGGTGATGTTACGCGGTATCCAGACGGTCGGGTTAGCGTTAATCTCGCTGTACTGGCGGATGGAGGTCAGTACCACCCAAACCGCAGGGAACAACATCGCCAGCATGATGACCCATGCCAGAATATTCAGCAGGGTTTGATTTAACTTTTTGTAGCGGCTGACTCCAACGACCATATTTATTTACCTAATAAATCACACGGCTTTTAACCAACTGGCGGAAGAAATAAAGTGTAAAAACAAGGGTCACAATCACGGTGATAAAGGACATAGCAGAACCCAGCCCGAAGTTGCGGTCATTAAGCGCCAAGCGGTTAATATACGTCCATGCGAGTTCGGTACGGTTAGCCGGGCCACCGCCCGTCATAATCATGGCGATGTCGAAGGCGCGTGCCATATCCAGCGAGCGAATGGTGAGCGCAATGGTAATAAACGGGCCAAGCATGGGATATGTGATGAAGCGGAATTTTTGCCATGCGCTGGCTCCATCCACTTCAGCGGCTTCAAACGGTTCACTGGGTAAAGACATCGTGCCCGCCAGCAGAATGATGGCGACAACCGGTGTGCTCATCCATATATCCGCCACCATGATGGACATTAACCCAAGCGGGACATCCACCAACCACGCAATCGGTTCTTTGATGAGGTGCAAATCACGCAGTGCACCATTGACCACGCCTACTGTTGCATTAAAGAACCAGCCAAACTGAAAACCCACGAGGATCGGCGCGAACATCATCGGAACCATCAATACCGTGCGTAAAATGCTTTGCCCGCGTGTCACCCGTGCCAATAACTGCGACAATAATATGCCCAGCACCAGTTCGATATTGACCGTAACCGCCACATAAATCAGTGTGTTTCCGAATGCTTTCCAGAAAATGTCATCTTCAAGCAGCCTGCGATAATTGCGGAATACATCATCCCAGCGGATGGTGAGCGTATCCGGCTTGAGCAGCTTATATGGCGTAAAGCTCAGGTAGAATGAATAAAGCAGCGGGAAAAGAACCACCAGCAGAATGATGGCGATGCTGGGCGCAATCAGGAAATAAGGAAACCAACGCACACCACGACTGGAACGTGGTCGGAGTTCATCAGCTTCATTATTGATCGATTCGATTGTTTCAACCGACATTGTTGATGTACCAGATAACCATTAACTGTTTACTGCCGTCCTGTATGAACCCCTCCCCTAATCCCCTCCCTATGAAAGTAGAGAAGGGATGTTGCCCCCGCATTTGTACGCGGGAGCAAATTAGGGAGAAGTACTGCTAACGGTGTTAATTACTGTAGTAGCCCGCATCATCAAGCATAGTTTCAACATCAGCGGCGGCTTTATCCAGCCGTGCCTTAACATCGATATCTTTGGTGATGATGATTTCCTGAACTGCCGGGAAGATGATGTTAGAGGCATTAATCCAGTCGGCAATCAAGGTGGGTGTGGTGAAATCTTCACTGATCTGAATTTGGGCGATTTCCAGACGATCTTTATCAAGCTGAACGGTCGAAGACGCCGCATCCGCCTTGATACGTGCCCAGACATCATCGCGCACGGGCAGCGCACCCTGACCTGATTCTTCAGTCAGGACAAATTCAGAAGTCAGGAATTTGATAAGTTGGGCTGCTGCTTCCTTGTTCTGGCTGGAAGCAGGGATGGAATAACCATGTGCGCCTGCCCAGCCGGAGTGACGGTTTGCATCATCCCCAACAGGGGCGCGAACCAGACCGAATTTACCTGCGACTGCCGGGCAGCTCTTTGGATCTTGGAAGTAGCTGTACCAACCGTACCATTCGGTATAAACAGCGATTTGACCTTGGCAGAAGTTATTCGCGACTTCAGGCCACAGATAATTGGTCATATCGGGTGGCAGCACACCAGCCTGATACAGATCGTGCAGCCAAGTGGCGGTCTTTACACCCACTTCGTTGTTGAAGATGGGTTTGAGGTCAGCATCGAGGATGTCACCACCATTGGCTTGCAGCAGTTCCATGAAGCGACCATTGAGCGCCTCGTCCTTGCCTGCCCACTGTGTACCCCAGAAATTCTCACCAGGGTTGGTGAAGAATGTAGCCTGATCGCCAAGCTGCTGCCATGTAGCCGGTGCAGCGAGGTCATAGCCATACTTTTCCTTGAAGGCTGCTTGATTCGCCGGATCGTCATACAGATCCTTGCGATAGTGAACAACGCTGATGTCGGCATGACATGGGATCATATACAGGTTGCCATCAACGGTGGATGAATTGAGGATGGCAGGGCTAAACTGCGCCAGTTCTTCTTCGCTGAAGTAGCTGTTCAGCGGTTCGAGGTAAGGCACATAGGCCGAATAGAAGCTGGTGTGATCCCATGCGACATCGTAATCAACCGCGCCGGTCGCATAATCCTGCGTCAGCTTCTTGTCGATCTGGAAGCCGTCACCCTTGAAAACAATTTCGACCTTCGCACCGGTGGCTTCCTCAAACATTGGGATGTAAGTGTAGGCCAGTTCGTAGGGCGCGTTGCCGATGGTCGCCATACGAAGGGTGATACCTGTCAGGTCTTTATCAACACCCGCCATCGCGCCGTCATTGGGCAGGTCATCTTGTGCACGCGCCAGATTGAGACTCAGTACAGCGGTCAGTGCCAGCAAAATAAGAGTAATAAGACGTTTACGCATTGCGAAGCTCCTTTTTCACAGATTCAAATATTTCAAAACAGAGTAAAAATTGTTGAGATAAGATGATGTCCAGTACTCCTTTCGATCATGAGGATATATCCTCAGGCTTGATTAGTCCGGTGCTCGGGTAATGGTATTCCCGCGTTTGTTTTTCATCTTTATAGACATACCAGACGCAAGGTGCGTTATGGTCAAGCGTGTGGTCAAGTGGGCGCAGCGGATGACCACGCTTGCGACCGGGCAGCCATTCCATCGCAATCGCACAGTGCGAGCAGTACCAATGCACACCCGTTTTTTGCCACGTCCACAGGTGCGGTTCCTGATTGACACCCTGTTCGGTGATGGGATACGGTGCGCGTCCGGTTTCGGGGTCGCCGCGCCGCAGCACACCACCGCTGCCACACGGGTCGAAGCTGATGACGAACCGGTCATCTTCTTCGTTCACCTGCACATCACCACGCCGCCGTGCCCCGCTGAAGTGACCGCCGCGCATTCCCTCCACCGTCAGTGCGACTTTTTCCCACGGGGTCATCTGATCCCATGCGACATAACGATCTCCCCAAATTGACTGATGGGTATGCAGGATCGTTTCGAGGACGGCATCTTCACCCCATGTGGTTGCGCAATAAGTGAGCAAGTCCTGTACCCACGGAACCAGAATCTCATGCGGGTTTTTGAACTCCAGTCGCATCTTATCCAGCCAATCAATCGCCGCCTGTTGGTCACCCGCGCTTAAGGCTTCAAGGCAGCGATCACGTGGGGCAATCCCAAGCTGCACCGTTCCCAGCACGCGCGTTATTCCAGCTGCGCCAACCACATCCATACCGGCTTCCGCGCCAGATTTTTCCATGATGTAACGCACGATATCCTGCACCCATGTCGAGAGAATCCCGTGCATGATCTGCATTTCGCGCAGGAAGTAATTGATAACCGTTATCGCCTCGTCGTTGCGTCCGGCAAGAATCGCTTCTTCGGCAAGCGTCTGCGATGACACGCCAATCGTATCAATGTCGTCCAGCCGCAGTTCGCGACCAATTACATCCGATTTTGCATAGTTCAGCGGCATCTTTATTCCGCCCCCAATTCCCGCCGGACGAGCTTTGCTCCGGCGACCATCGCCTTCAACTTCTCGCGGGCGACCCAGCGGGCGGTCATGCTGAATCCACAATCGGCGGATACCCACACTCGCGCCGGATCATTGTGTTTGAGGATGTCGTGGATGCGCTCGGCTACGATTTCCGGTTTCTCGATGGCACGCGCTTTCACATCAATAACCCCCGCCGCGAGGAACTGGTCATCACGGGCGTGTTTGGCGAATATATCCGACTGCCACATGCCGCGATTGGCAAATTCCAGATGGATAATGTCGACATGCAGTTTCTTGAATATCGGGGCGATATGTTCATATGTCCGGTGGGCGACTGCTGGACGACCCAAAAAGTTACCAAAGCAGATATGCAGGCCGATGGTGGCATTTACCCCTTCGACCATAGCATTAATCATCTCCACAAACTCATCCACCGAAACGAAATCATCTATCGCGGAGGGTTCGTCAATCTGGATGTGGGTTGCTCCTGCGGCAACCACCGCCTTCAGTTCCTGATTCAGCAGCGGGACGAGCGCCCATGCCACCGCGCGCTTGTCTTTGTAGATCGTACCGGGATCAACACGGAAAGCGAACGTAACCGGACCACCCAGCGGTGTGACCAGCGGTTTCTGCGTACGGGTGCGGGCATAATGGATTTCTTCGACCAAGCCCAAACCTTTCGGCGTAGCAAAATGATCGACCGCTTTGAAGGCGTTAATCATATCCGGGCCGGGATAACCAAGCTGTCGCTCCCACGGAATCTTCTGCATGCCATGAATATAATCGTAGAAGCCCACCAGAAAGTTGAAGCGCCGCATCTCGCCATCCGAAATGACATCTACACCGGCTTCTTCCATTTCCATGATGGCAAGGTTGGTGGCATCATCAAAGGCTTCGCGAATATCCACCGGCCCCATTTTGTCGCCAGCTTTCATAGCATCGCGCACCACGTATAACCAGCCGGGGGTTCCGTAGCTGCCAATGACTTGAGTAGGAAGGAGGGGCATATTTTGATAATGGTACATGGGTTAATCTTTTACTTTGGGTTAATAATTAAAGGTCTTGTTTTGCAATTTTGAATGTTCGATGTCCGCTTGCTACCGATACTGTGATCTTGTTAATTCATCTCAACTCCACCATCCACATTTAACGCTTGCCCAGTGATATAGTCGGCATCGCTCGAACACAGGAAGGAAACCGCTGCCGCTATATCCTCCGGTGTTGCCGCACGCTTCAGCGGGATACCATCGATTGATTTTTGCATCCACTCACCCGGTTGCATCCCCTGTCGCTGCTGACCCTGTATTTTGTCGATGTTGTCCCACATTGGGGTTGGCACGAGGCCGGGGCAAACCGCATTCACGTTGATGTTGTAAGGGGCGAGGTATGTAGCGGCGCTCTGGGTGATGCTGATGCCCCCCCACTTTGTCGCCGAGTAAGCAGCATCATACGGGCGACCGGAACGACCCGCCACCGATGAGAAGTTTACGATTTTGCCGTAGCTGTGTGGCGCACGTCCGGCTTGCTTTACGTCGTCGGGAATTTGCGCGACCATTTGTTTGGCAACCGCTTGCAGTGTGAAGAACAATCCGTTCAGGTTCACCTTGATGATTGGTTCCCACGTTTCGGGCGTAAGGTCAAACAGTGGCATCGGGCGGCTGAGTCCGGCATTGTTGACCAGTACGTCAATGTGCCCGAACTGACCGACTACATCGGTGATCATTTTCTGGACTTGATTCGTATCACTGATGTCGATTGGATAGGCCAACGCTTCTGCCCCCGCCGCCGAAAGTTCATGCGCCACCGTTTCTGCATTGGCTTTGTTGAACTCTGCAATAACGACCCGCGCCCCTTCTTTGGCAAAATATTGGGCAATACCACGCCCGATCCCCTGACCGGAACCGGTGATGATGGCAACTTTACCCTGATGGCGGTTTGGAATAGGTGACGGCATGTTATTTGACCTCGGAAGGTCGCACCGAGCGATTCTCGGCAGCAGACATATAAGCGGCATAAACAACCCGCTGGGTATTCAGATTGTCTTCGGTACTGTTATCGGTGGGCGTGTGATTATTTTCAATGGCTTCCATCAATGAGGCCATCGTGCCGACAAAAGCATCCGGTATCCACATATCCTCTATCGTCGGGGTGATCTTTACACCCTTCCCAAATTGACTGGATGTTATTTCGAGGGTATCCGGTCGTCCGGTCGGGTAGTTGTACATTAACCCGATGGTGCCATCAATTGCGCCTTCGGTGCCGATTAAGCGAAACGTAGCTAGAGAATCCGCCCATTCGTTGTAATGGTTGACGGCGACCAGAATTTGCAACCCGCTGCTGTAATCCATGACCGTGATGGTTTTGGTTTCACCCTTAACCGCGCCCTGTTTTGCATAGCGTGCATGACGGCTGGTTACCCATTCAGGGTCACCAAATAGATAGCGCATCGAGTCGAGATAATGAATACTGTGGAATAAGATTTCAAGTTTGGGGACAGCCGCCAACCAAGGCCACATATGCCACGGTGTCAGGCAGCTCACATGAATTTGTGCGTCGGTCGGCTGCCCGATGACACCCGCTTCGATCAGGTGTTTGCTAGCTTGAATACCCGCATCCCAACGCATCTGGTGGTTGATGGCCTGCTTAACACCCGCCTGCTTGCCTAACTGGACAATTTTGCTGGCATCCGCAAAATTATCCGCCAGCGGCTTCTGGCAGAGCATATGCTTATGGGCAGCTGCCACCTTTTCAACGACCTTCAACTGCTCCCACGGGGGAACGGCAATATCGACAATTTCAACCGCCGGATCAGCCAGCAGTTCATCTACAGTGGAATATACACGGGGAATACCATGCTCTTCCGCTACTTTTTGAGCAGTTTCAATATTCTGATCAAAACACCCGACAATTCGGAATCCTGCTTTTTTATACGCCGGAATGTGAGCATATTGAACGATACCCCCCGTTCCGACGAAAGCGATACCGTAATCAATCTTTTTCCCGAGACGTGGTTTGTACTCAAGATCAAAAGGTAATTTATAGGTCATAAACAAAATCTCTAATGGTAAAAGCGAGGTGGATTGTTTAATTTGGCAACAGTATAGTTTATAAATTATAATTTCTACTCTAACACGCGGTTTCGGATTGTGCAACACTTCTATGAAGAGGTGGCAGCGAAAGAAGTGTGTCGGTTACAAGGACTGCAAACTATTCATTAGGTAAATATTGTTAAGGAACTTTTATGAAAATTGATACTCATCAACACTTTTGGAACCTGTCGGAAGCGACCTACCCGTGGCTCATACCCGCCTATGGCCCGATTTACGATACCTTTGAACCGCGTCAACTCGCACCGCTTGTCAAAGCAGCCGGCATTGATAAAACGGTGGTGGTTCAAGCCGCTAATTCCTACGAAGACACCGCCTCCATGCTGGTACATGCCGACTATAATGATTGGATTGGCGCGGTGATCGGCTGGGTGGATTTACTTGATCCGGACGCGACCAACCAGCGCTTGGAACAGTACAAAAAACACCCGAAGTTTCGTGGGATGCGCCACTTGATACACGAGGAAAAGAATCCCGACTGGGTGGTACAGGATGTGGTCATCGATTCGCTCAAGGTGCTGGCGAGTCATGACATGATTTTCGAAGTTGTGGCCGTTTTCCCGAATCACGTCAAGCACATCCCCACACTGTCGGCAAAAGTACCCACCTTGAAAATGGCGATTGATCATCTGGCGAAACCGCCTATCAAAGACAAAGGGATGTCGCCGTGGTCCGATCAGATGAAAGCCGCATCCGAAAACCCGAATGTGTACGCTAAACTATCCGGCTTGAATACTGCTGCCGCGCCGGATTGGTCGGCTGCTAATTTGAAGCCGTATATTGATTTTGCCGTAGAATGTTTTAGCCCGAATCGCCTGATGTTTGGCAGCGATTGGCCGGTGTGTATTTTGGCTGGTGATTACAACAAAGTCTGGACTGAAACCAATACCGCCATTACTGGCTATTCACAGGCCGATAAGGATGCCATGCTGGGTGACACTGCTGTCCACTTCTACAAGCTATAATGCCGCAAATGGTCTCTAAGGCAGCCCTTTGGCTGGTCATGATTTTGTCATGTCTTGCCGTTACAGCTTACGTTGGCGCACATGCCGGTGGGGATTTTCGCAGTACACAAACATTTTTATATCCGGTTGAAGGCTGTGACTCTCCCTGCTGGCAAGGTATCCGCCCCGGCATAACCGATAGTCTCGAAGCCGTCGATAAACTGCGGCTGATGCCGTGGGCGACCGGCTTGTATGCTATTCAGGGGATTGTCAGTTACGACAGCTATATCAGTTGGAAATGGAACGGACAGCAGCCGGATATTATAGATGCTGAGCGTGATGGCAGGATGTGGTTTCATAATGGGCTGGTGTATTCGATTGAAATCCCGCTGAAGATTCCATTTGCCACCATCTGGGGAGCATTTGGCGCACCGGAACACGAAACTACGTTAAAATCACCCTTCAAACCGCCTCAGGTCTTTTATGCGGCAACCTATTTTGATGAAACAGTAGAGTTCAATAGTATCGTGCTTTGCCCGCCGAATGCCCAAAACATACTAGCGGCGCGCGTCGATGTGAATATTGCCGCCGCCCATGATATTACGGACCCGCTGCCGATTACTGCCCGCCTCGGGTGCGCCGATGTCCGGCGCTAAGCCGATGTATGCCCATCATTCGGTCAATTTGGTTTCAAGACAACCGCTTCGGCATGTTTATTTATTGGGGGTTGTATTCCATTCTGCCTAAACAGGAATGGGTGATGCATATCGACCGCATTCCTGTCCCTGAATACGAGAAGTTGGTCCCACAGTTCAATCCGGTCAAATTCAATGCGGATGAATGGGTCAGCATCGCGGCGTGCCGGTCAGAAATAAATGGTCATCACCAGCCGTCATCACGATGGCTTTAGCATGTACGATACCGCGCTCAGTGACTATAAAGTCACCAACAGCCCCTTTGGGCGTGACCCCATACGCGAGTTAGCCGATGCCTGCGCGCGGCGTAGCGATGTCAA
>JBBSBS010000175.1:0-12061 GCA_038251045.1 Aggregatilineales bacterium
GACCTACGACCCGAATGGCCAAAGGCAGTTATAGGCAACCAAAATGATATTCACCTCGTCTGGTTTGTGCGCTTTACAAACCCCGATAAGACAGAAAATCTTCAGGTGTATTACAGCAATTTGCCGGGAAATCTCCCGCAGCCGGTTCCGCTGACTTTCCTGCCAACCTTAACACCACTGCCAACTGCTACTGTGTTTCAGAATTTTATTCCAACTGCAACATCATTCCCGACGGTTACAGTCAAAGACATAGACACGGGTGTTCCGAATACAGATGTGTATGCGACTGAAACGGTGTTGGGGGGACTGTTCGTAGTCGGCATTTTCTGTTTGGGGGTATCGTTACTATACCGACTCATCACGCGTCGGTAGCCGCAGGAACGCCCTACGACCTAACGGGATAAATGATTAGGTTGCCGCCGCATATTGGTATTGAGCTGCGGAACTCACGGCAGCAACCTAAACATCACTCAATTATTCCCCTCGTACTTCGCGGCGGATGTGCTTCAAACGTTTCATCACATCATTCGTGCCGCGTCCAAAATAATCGTAGAGTGTTTTATATTCGGCATACAGTTGGTCATAAACAACCTGATTAGCGGCAATTGGCTGCACAACTTCGGCTTTGACTTTACCCATCACCTCTGCCGCCGCTTCGATATTCGGGAATACACCGGCAGCAACTGCCGCGTGCATCGCTGAACCGAGTGCGGGTGCTTGGGAAGAACCCGCCAACCGCAGCGAACGCCCAGTGACATCCGCATAAATCTGGCGCAGCATCGCATTCTTGTCGGGCAAACCACCAGCCATAATCAATTCGGTGACTGGCACGCCTTGCTGCTCGAATGCCTCGATAATTACGCGAGTCCCATAAGCCGTAGCTTCAATCAGTGCGCGATAAATATCCGGTGCGCGTGTGCCGAGTGACCCACCTACCAGTAAACCCGTCAGATCAGCATCCACCAGCGTTGAACGATTGCCGTTCCACCAATCGAGAGCGATCAAGCCATGCTCACCGACTTTTTGTTTGGCGGCCTCATGTTCGAGATACTGATGCACATCCATACCGGCGGCTTTGGCAGCTTCATGATATTCGGGAGGCACTGCATTGTTGACGAACCATGCGAAAATATCCCCTACCCCACTCTGTCCGGCCTCGTAGCCATAATAACCGGGGGTGATACCTCCGCGTACCACACCGCACATGCCCTCAACGGTTTGCAGTTTATCGCCATTCAAAATATGACAGGTGGATGTCCCCATAATCATGACCATAGTACCCGTCTTGGTGGCTTTCACCGCGGGATAGGTCACATGGGCATCCACGTTAGCAACAGCCACCGCGATTCCTTCGGGCAGCCCCGTCCATGCGGCAGCTTGCGCGGTTAATCCGCCAGCCTTCGCACCCAACTCGCCGAATGTACGCTGCATTTTGCTATCCACCACATCGGCAAAAGCCGGATTCAGCGCACCGAAATAAGCACGGTCAGGATAACCTTCTTCCTGCACCATTGCTTTGTAACCGGCTGTGCAGGCATTACGAATTTCCACACCGGTCAACTGCCAGATGACCCAATCGCAAGCTTCGATAAAGCGGTCAGCCGCCGCATAAACTTCAGGAGCTTCGTTCAAGATTTGCAAGGCTTTGCTAAAAAACCATTCCGAGGAAATCTTGCCACCATATCGCTGTAACCAACCCTGCCCCATCTTACGGGCAGTCTCGTTGATTAGATCGGCTTCTGGCTGGGCGGCGTGGTGCTTCCACAATTTGACCCAGCTATGCGGGTTATTACGCCACTGGTCAAGACCGCATAACGGTGTGCCATCTTTGGTGGTAGGCAGCATGGTACAAGCCGTGAAATCAATCGCCAGCCCGACGACTTCCTCTGGCTTGACACCCGCCTCGCGCAGCACGACCGGAATGGTCTGTTTGAAAACTTCGATATAGTCAAATGGGTTTTGCAGCGCCCAATCCGGCGGCAAAGGTTTGTCGCTGCCGGGAAGATGTTGGTCGATCACACCATCTTTATAAGCGTGAACCGCCGAAGCGATTTCGCGACCATCGCGTACATCCACCAACAGGGCGCGGCCTGACTCAGTACCAAAATCAACGCCTATGGTATACATATGGAAAATAATCCTTTAATCATAAAACTATTCGCTAAAAGCCATGTGTGACCGGTCACACAAAATTACCACAAGACAAGCCTTAACGCAAAGCTATTCAATACAATCGCACTTATATTTATGAGTGGTTTAGTAAGTGATTTTATGTCCATATAGTGTGTTTAACTCACACAAACAAAAAGGGGATGGCCCTGTAGCACATCCCCTTTGCTCTGACCTACCCCATTTCGCTTACGGAGTCGGTGTGATCGTAAACGTCGGTGTCGGCGTTAACGTTGGCACCACGGCTGTTGGCGGAATCAGTGTGGCGGTCGCTGCTGGTGGCGGAGGAATTGTACCCAGTGGTGGCACGGGAGTCGCGGTAACCACTACCCCCGGCACGATAGTGACATTAGATGTCGCCGTAATAACAATTGGCGGCTGCACTACAATGTACGGAAAACCGGGTGTCGGAGAGGCAGCCGGCAATGGAGGTGCTGCGACGACTGGTAACTGGGCGCATGGACCGGTCACGCCCACAATAAGGGCAGACACCCACCCCTGCAAAAATTCATTTTGAACGACGAACCATTGACCATTCTCACTTTGTCCGACGACCTGAATGGTTTGGCGAGCTTGCATCAGGGCTAATCGTGCGTAGTTCGTGCCCGGGCCAGTTCGGATATTAACATTTCTCGGACTGCTCGCCACGCAGATACCGTCGACAACCGCTGGCGTAAATTGAGGCGTTGGTAACGGTGGCATCTCAACCGGAGCAGCACCCAACACGCAGGATGCATTACTGAGCGTGAGGTTGATCGTGCCCGTCACTTCCGGTGATGCAACAATCGTCAACTCAAGGAGTTGATCGCCTGCGCCAACACTGATGCACGTACTATCAAGATTACTCCGCAAAATAGAAATGACTTCACCTGTTCCATCACGCAGTTCAATGTAGGCATCCAGACTGAAAGGACTCGCATCAATGAGCAGCGAGGTAGCAAAGACTGGATCGGTATTAAAGACATAGGCTTGTGATGGATTCGCAACAGGAAAACTGATTGCCAGCGGGGTTTCAAGCTCTAACACTGCCAACTGAGCCGCTGGGCGACTGTCCAATGTCAGCAGAAAATCGCCCGGTGTGCCACCGATAACAATGAAATGCGATCCGGTATCTTGTATACGAAAGACAATCTGTGCGGCGGTGCTCACGGGGAGAGTAAATACATTGTCGTTAGTCGCCAGCAGTTGCTGATTAGGCCCGGCCAGCGACAACCGGGGGTCAGCACCCGGCGAAATGCCTACGGCACGGATCGTTACCAGATCGCCAATGCTCCCGTTGAAAGTATAAATTACCGCACCGTCATCAGCCGGGATGGTATTCACAGCCGCCCCCCCATATTCAATGGGAATGATGTCTTGAGCGCTGATTCTGCTGAGTGGGAATACGCACAGAAGTAATAAAAATAATAAGAACCGCGGTGAGAAACGATGAGTCATTTCGGTATCCTCCTATAGGTCATTTTATGAACGTAAATATCGTTGGGAGTTGACTAACGGTGAAGCGGTGATGGAGGCGGCCTGCCGTTAAAACGCTTCAGCCCCTAACCGCTTCATTTCCCGGTAAGTTTTCAGTTCGGCATCCGTTAGGTCAATATAGTTGCAGGCAATGTGTGATGCTACGCAGAAAGCACTATAGATTGCGACACATCACAATATTGAGGTGTAATGCAATTGATAGATATGTAGATAACATTTTTAGTAAACATTGTCATGGGAATTTTGGACACAAAAGCCTAGCCCTCATAGCATTTGCTCATTCATACCTCATGTTTGGCAGCATCAGGCATAATTGTGTATGTATCCGCGAGATTTATTGTTAAAGGAAATATGATGGCACGTAAAGTATTTGAGAAAAAATCAGTTATGAAGGGTACAGTCCAGCAGTTATGGGATTTTCATGCCCAACCGAATGCCTTTGGCAAGCTCACCCCGCCGCCTATTTTCATCCGTGTGCGCGAGAATAAGCTCAAGGCATTAACTGAAGGCACAGTCGACTTTACCATGTGGTTGGGGCCGATACCCCTTCATTGGATCGCCCAACACGAGCCGGGGCCAACCGACACCTCATTTGTGGATCGTCAAATCATAGGGCCGATGGGTTACTGGGAACATCAGCACATCTTCCGCGCTGTGCCTGATGGCGTAGAGCTAACCGACCACGTTACCCTTGAACACAAAGCGGGGCTCGCTGGCCTATTCACACGGCTCATGTTTGATGGCATACCGTTACAGATATTCTTTTTCTACCGGCATCTACGAACGCGTATGGCGCTGGGAAAATCCTAGCGCCAGCTTATGCGGTCGACAAGTTATAATTGGAACGCAATCCGGAACTCAAACTGAGAACAGGACGTTATGCGCTTCTCCAATAATCAATTCAAACAAGTAGTCACCGGCGGTAAAGCCGCATGGTATATGCTGACGATGGTCATCGCATTCGCCATTACCGTAGTCGTAACCCGTTTGTATCTCGAACTCACAGGCTATCCGCAGTTGGGTAATGATACGTTTCACTTTGCCCATGCGCTGTGGGGCGGTTTGTTACAAATGATCGCCGCCATCCTGATGTTGATCTATTTGAACGAATGGATATTCTCGCTGGCAGCCATACTCGCGGGGGTTGGCATCGGTCTCTTTATTGATGAAATCGGTAAGTTCATCACGCAGGCCAACGACTACTTTTTTCCGCTGGCTGCGCCCATCATCTATATCGCTTTTATCCTGATTGTCTTTGCCTATCTTTACATACGGCGGCAGCGAACCGATGACACCCGCGCTACGCTTTACGGGGTGCTGGAAGATCTGGAAATGCTGCTCGACGACAGTATGGATTTGAATACACACGCCAGCCTCGTCAATCGGCTGGAAAACATCGGTAACAAGACCGAACGAACCGATTTAACCGTCTTCGCCAACAGTCTGCTGCAATTTCTCAACTCGGATACAATAAATATCCACCCGCCGAAATCCACTTATGTGAGCAAAGTACTGGACTATCTGTCACGATTTGAACTGCGTTGGCTGCCAAAAGCGACTTTGCATCGCCTATTGATCGCCTCGTTCTCGTTATTAGGGGTCATTTCACTATTCAAAATTATTGTTCTACTTGGCCTTGTGATTGATCCGCACGCCTTGGATAATGCCCTCATAGTCAACTTACTGGAAGATAACCCGCTCATTCGCGGCGTGTACAGCTTTAACTGGTACGTGGTGCTGCTGACCATTGAAAGTACGGTTGGTATTTTATACGCCATCGCCGTCATTGGATTTTTGGGTAAGCGAGATAGAACCGCTATTCAGATTAGCTCGACCGGTTTGATCTTATCGCTCACCATCGGCAATACGCTTTCATTTTACTTTGACCAGTTCTCGGTTGTTGTGGATAGCCTGATCTTGGCGCTGGTGCTGCTGCTAGTGATGCGCTTTCGTGCCCGTTTTGGTCAAGTCAGGCTCAAGCCACCCGCTGCTTTTCAACCGATTGGCACGATTACCAATCCTGAGTGAATATCCGACAGCTTCAGGGTGACATCGTTTGGAAATTGGCAAGGACATGCTGATAACTTTGCCACTCTTTAGCCCCAAATTGCTCGGATAATTTCTTTTCGACACGTTCAGCAATCGATTCGATCTCACTTTGTAAGGCTTTCCCCTTAGCCGTCAAATTGATAATCACCCCGCGTCGATCTGATGGATGCATACGACGCTCGGTAAGACCCTTCTGCTCAAGATGATCCAAAATCGGCGTGAAAGAAGTCGCGGCGCGCCCGACCGCTATAGCTAAGTGACTCGCCATCTGCCCATCCTGTTCATACAACACACGCAGGATATACCATTCGATTACGGATAACCCCAACGTCAGCGTTTCACGCTTATAAATTTCATCAACATTTCGCAGAGCCACGTCCAGATTACACCACACCGAACCGCTAAATCGTAAATCAGCCATTGTATCGCCCTCCATCAAACAGTAGTTATAAAATTGATGAAGAAATAGTCAAGCGCGATATGACTAACTATACTTATTTCTTCATAGTATATAACGCTAGCTGATTGGACTGGCACTTTCATGTGCCATTTGTCCTATTATGAATAGGACAAATGGGGGGTAACTGTATCCAAAGTGTTGAAGTTACTTTATTCGGCATCAAGCGGCTGGAACAAGGTAATCTGCAAGCCATCTGGTGATTGCAAGCGCACGTTGTAATCACGCCACGGGGTCACAACCGGTTCATGTACCAGCGTCGCCCCTTTTGCCAGCGCCCATTTGAGTGCCGCGTCTAAATCCGGCACACGCAGAGCAAAGCGGATCGGGCCACTCAACCGCTGCCCTGCCTCAATCCGGTCCACCGCTGCTGCCGAATTTTCATCAAGGATTTCGAGCGTCGCCCGCCCCATATCATACAGGACACCTTTATTGTCGCCTTCTGTCCAAATGTGTCCTGCCTCGACACCCAGCACATCCTCATAAAACGCCACCAGACGGTCATAATCCGGGGCGGTCACGGCGATACGGAATTCAATGATTGACGCAGCCATAACATCTCCTCGTGAATACAGGTTATTAAGCTGCAAACTAGAGGAGATTATCACAGGCGTTCTTACAAGCCAGTCAGCATACCTTCGAGGCAGCCATAAATTTGACCGCGCATGTTCACCGGCTGTTTAATTGCGTGCCCAACTTCGGTGACACGTTTGGGCGCGGCGGCGAAATTCGTAATGATACGTCTGTGTGAGCGCGAATTGCACGACGATGCCAATCACGGCAAAAACCAGCGTCCAAATGGTGGGTATTCCCAAACCCAACACCAGCAGTTGCCCACCCACCAATGCCGACAAAATGACCAGAAACTCGAAGGACAGGCCAACGAGAACCAGACCACCCAGCACACCACCGATTATTAGAATCAGCGGGGAAACCGGAGCGAACGCAAACATTGTCGCCAACCCATTCGTCAGCAGAATTCCGAAATGCATACCGATCAGGAAAACGGCGAGGTAATAGAGGAACATACTGAGGACTGCGCCAATCGCCCCGCCCCCTAAAAGCGCCAGCAAATTGGTGACCGGGTCGCTGGAACCGACCAGTGAAGTAGCCACAGCCGCACCTACCATAGCACCGGCAATGACAATGACGAATTCATAAACGCGCCAACCCGCCACCAACAAAATAACACCCACCAATATCATCACCGCCCGCACAAATGCGGACTGTGGCACTTGGGTTAAGCGGTCAAAAAAGTTGACCATCATGTCGGTCGTTGCTTCGGCTGCCCGAAGGGTATCATCCACAATGGGCACAGTTGTTGGTGCGGGCTGCTGTGCAACCGCCAGATTAAAGTTGATTAAAGTGATGGCGGTGAACAGCACCATCACAACCACGCACCAGTAGGTACGAATAGCCCTTCTGATACTTAACATGACATACTCCTTCAATCAAACTCGTGAAGCCAGTCTCCTTTTATCCAATAGTAATTATAGGAAGCGAAGAATCCCTCTGCATCCGTTACCTGTCCTATTCCCGCATGAGGTAAGTGGCTAAGGTTGAATTGAATGTTGGAAGCAGTTTGTAAGGCAGATGATAAAGGCGTGGCAAATAGCAAGCAACCAACAAAAATGCGATAGTGTTGCCTAAGCAACGAAAGGCGAAAAGTGTTGGATAAAGAAACCAAGATTGACCCGCGCAGCAAACGTACCCGCCGCTATTACAAGAGGCGCTGACCGATTTGATGCACAAAAAGAAATTTCATGAGATCAGCGTGCAGGAAATCACCGCGATGGTTCTCAGTTGGTCGATCTTCGATTCGATTCTTGAAGTCGCTTGGAACAGCCGTAAAATTTCGTCGGATGCCTTGACATCGCAGGTGCTAGCCCTGCTCGAACCGGGTCTACGTGCCTATCTGGTGGCAGAATCCGCCCGCTAAGTCACGCGCTTGTTACAGATCAAGCTCCCATGTCTCCCCGACCAGATCGTGACCAAAACTGTGGTGCGGGTCTTCATCGACGAGTTGGAAGCCAGCCGACTGGTAAATGCTGCGGGCCGCCAGCAGCACGTTATTCGTCCACAATGTGATTTTTCGGTATCCAGTTTGGCGGGCAAAACGCACACATTCCGCCACCAGCCGCTTACCGATGCCGAACCCGCGGGCTTTGGGTTCGACCAGCAGCAGGCGCAGCTTGGCAACCTCATCCGACTTTCTGACGAGAAAAACCGAGCCGACAATATCCCCATCCATCTCTGCCATCCAAACACGCTCCCGTTTGGGGTCATAGTGCTGGATGAACTCGGACACAATTCCGGCTACCAATCCCTCAAAAGTTTCATCAAAGCTATATTCCGTGTTGTACAGAACACCATGTCGCTGCACCACCCATCCCATATCACCCGGTTGGTGAGGACGTAACAAATACGGTACAGAGCGTTCCGGCGTGCTGCCTAATAGCGACTCGATTGTTTGCATGGCATCCGTCAAGCGGTTCTGGTCTACCATCGAAAGTGTGCCTAACATGGCTTCAATCTGGTTACGCGAACGGGTATTCAACACCGCAAACTCCCCCTGCCCTGCTTCGGTCAAACGCAGCACCGTTTGTCGACCATCACTTTCTGAAGGCTGCTTATCAATCAAGCCGCGTTTGTCAAAGTCGCGCAGAATACGGCTCAGGTATCCGGCATCCAGCTTTAGTTCATCGGCTAACACAGCGGCAGTAGTTTGCTCGTGATGTGCCAGTTCGTAAATAATACGTGCCTCAGTCAGTGAAAACGGACTGTGCAGCAGGCTCTCTTCCAAAACCCCGATCTGGCGGGTGTAAAAACGGTTGAAGCGGCGGATCGCCGCGATATGCGCTGCAACGTTAGTGGAAACCATCATCATTCCTCTATAATGGACTGCTTATCAAAAGCATAATTATTTTACTTGCTTTTGTCAAATATTTACTTGCTTTTGTCAAATAAAACAGACTATCTTATCAACATGACTAAACACCCGGCATTCAAACAAAAGTACGGTTCATGGGCAGTCGTAACCGGCGCAAGCGCTGGCATCGGCGAATCCTTTGCGTGGATACTTGCCGAACGCGGCCTCAACCTTGTCCTTGTGGCACGTAACCATGAACGCTTGCAGCAAAAAGCCTCCGAGATTCAAACCCAACACCCCACCATTCAAATACACATACACGCCCTCGATTTGAGCCTATCCGGAACGGTCGAGACACTTATTCAGGCCACCGCAGGCTTGGAAATCGGCTTGGTGATTCCCAACGCGGCGATGGAAACCAACGGCTCGTTCCTAAAAAACAACTTTGATGACGAGCAGCGGCTCATCCAACTGAATATCAGCGCACCCGCCCACATGGCGCATCATTATGGGCAGCAAATGAGCCAGCGCGGGCGCGGCGGCATCCTCTTTGTATCCAGCATCGCCGGATATGGCCCCACCCCCTACCTTGCCAATTACGGCGCATCCAAAGCCTATATCATCAGCTTGGCAGAAGCCCTGCATTACGAACTCAAAAAACAGGGCATAGACGTACTGGTGCTTTCCCCCGGCTTGACCGACACCCCCTTGGCGACCAACAGCAATATTGATTGGGGGCAGCTACCTTTATCCTATATGGATGCCGACACCACCGCGCTGCGTGGTATTCAAGCACTGGGCAAAAAGGCCAGCATTATCCCCGGCGGCACAAACGCCCTGATCGTATTTATCCGCAAATATTTGTTCACACGCGCCATCAACATCTGGCTAGTAGGCAAGCTCTTAGAACGCGCTGTATCACCCGATCGGTTATGAATGACACGCAGCAATCCTCGCCCATAGCAAAATAAGTTTGGCTGGGTTATCCTCGTCTCGTCATTCAGGAGGTATATTCATGTCAACCTTAACCAACACCCCGATTTGGAAACAACTCGAACAGCACTATCAAACGATTCACAATGTTCATATGCGTGATCTGTTTGCGCAGGAGCCGGATCGTTTCGCGCGTTTCTCGCTGCAATTCAAGGACATCCTTTTTGATTATTCCAAGAACCGCATCACCGATGAAACAATAAAGCTGCTGCTTGAATTGCCAAAGCAGGCGCACTTGAGCGAAAAGATTGAGGCCATGTTCAGTGGTCAAAAGATCAACCGCACCGAAGACCGCGCCGTGCTGCATGTCGCCCTCCGCAACCGTTCCAATACACCGATACTCGTAGACGGTGTGGATGTCATGCCGGAAGTAAACCGTGTGCTGGCGAAAATGCGCCAGTTCAGTGAGCGCGTTCGTTCCGGCGAATGGAAAGGTTACACCGGCAAAGCCATCACCGATGTGGTCAATATCGGCATCGGCGGTTCCGACTTGGGACCCAAAATGGTCACACTCGCCTTGGCCCACTACACCACCCCGTCCCTGCGTTCGCATTTTGTATCGAATGTCGACGGCACCGATATCGCCGAAGCGCTCAAAGGCTTGAATCCCGAAACCACCCTTTTCTTGATCGCCTCCAAAACCTTCACCACGCAGGAAACCATGACCAATGCCAATTCGGCGCGTCAGTGGTTACTCGCGTCGGCTAAAGACGACACTGCGGTTGCCAAGCACTTCGTCGCCCTCTCCACCAACACCGAAAAGGTCACCCAGTTCGGCATCGACCCCCAAAATATGTTCGAGTTCTGGGATTGGGTCGGTGGGCGTTATTCGCTCTGGTCAGCCATTGGCCTCTCGATTGCGCTGGCGGTCGGCATGGATCACTTCGAGGAACTCTTAAGCGGCGCACACAAGGTGGATCAATACTTCCGCAGCACCCCCTTTGACCAGAATATTCCGGTGATCATGGCGCTGCTCGGCATCTGGTACAACAACTTCTTCGGCGCACAGACACAGGCTATCCTGCCTTATGACCAATACCTGTCACGTTTCCCCGCCTACTTCCAGCAGGGCGACATGGAAAGTGACGGCAAGAGTGTCACCAGCAGCGGAGAGAAAATCGACTACAGCACCGGCCCCATCATCTGGGGTGAGCCGGGCACAAACGGTCAACATGCCTTCTACCAATTGATTCATCAAGGCACAAAACTCATCCCCTGTGATTTTCTGGCCTCGGCACAAACCCATAATCCCTTGGGCAAGCACCACGCCATCCTCATCGCCAATTATCTGGCGCAAACTGAAGCCCTCATGAAAGGCAAAACTGCCGACGAAGCCCGCGCCGAATTGGTCGCCGCCAGGGATAGTCACCCGTCTGATCTACTTGTCGCCGCCAAGACCTTCGCCGGCAACAAACCGTCGAACTCTTTCCTCTACAAATCGCTGACACCCGAAACCCTCGGCTCGCTCATCGCCCTCTACGAGCATAAAATTTTCACACAGGGCATCATCTGGGACATCAACTCATTTGACCAGTGGGGCGTGGAACTCGGAAAGCAGTTGGCAAAGGTCATCGAACCCGAATTGGCAGGCGGCCAACCCATCTCCACCCACGACTCATCCACCAACGGCCTGCTCAATTACTACAAACAAACACGGGCGTAAATCCTGCCACACGATCTAAAACAGGGGCGTAACTGCCCCTTTCAAACCCAAACATCCCCATTAGATGAACATTTTCACCGCGCACTGGATATAGATATTGACACTTATTTCACATCCGCTCAGATGTGATCTCACCTCGCGCAACCTTTTTGGTATGAAATTCGTAGGTTAATCGTAGTTTTCAATATCCTTTTTATCGAGATGATAACTGATTTGTAGGTATAATTACGTTCCGCATTACACATGCACAGCAGTTTTAGAAAATGTTCGCTGTATAAGTGGTTGTTCGGATATGAGAAAGGATAATATTCTATGCGTCCGCTTCGTATTTCTCTTCTACCCATCTTAGCCGTGATACTCATTCTAGGAGCCATATCCCCGCTCC
>JBBSBS010000176.1:0-12050 GCA_038251045.1 Aggregatilineales bacterium
CTGGAGGAACGGCTGGCAAGCCAGGGCGTGACCGTCGAGCGTTCGGTCGAGCTGTCGGGCTTTACCGACACGGGCTCGTCGGTCGAGGCGACCTTGAAGAAGACGGACGGCTCGACCGAGGCACTGAGAGCCGACTGGCTTGTCGGCTGCGACGGCGCCCATTCGACCGTGCGGCACGGGCTCGACTTCGCTTTCGAAGGCTCGACGCACGAGAGTCACTGGGCCCTGGCCGACGGACCCATCGCCGGGCTGGAGCCGAATGACCGGTTGCACATCTTCAGTATCACCAGCAAAGTGGGTGAACACGCCGTCTTCGACAGCCTGTATCTGAAGTTGAGCAGCGGTTTCGTGAAATTGATTTTCCTCGAAATGGCCTGTTGCATTACGGAACATGGCTAGTGCTGCATCTACGCCCGCCACCAAAGCGTAGGGACTGCGGCGATTAAATATTTGAGCTTCAACTTCAATATCACCTATGGGCAAGCCAAGCGGTTCAATGGGTAAATGGCGCGGTGACTGCCCTTTGAAGGTATAGCCAGCCGCTTTCGCACCCTGCAACACCTGTATGATGTTCTCAAAATACTTATCACTATAGAAACCGCGACGTAAGCCATCAATATCCAACTTGAACACTGATGAAGGTAAACGCTGGTGGTCAAATATGGTCATTGCTAACCCTTATTGTGAATGTTTTTCACCGATTGTCTCCAATGGATGATGTTTATGAAGTTGCAAAATAGGGCAAACGTGAGATTTATGGCGAATTATTTTCTTTTGCAACCTTATTCTACAACGGTCTTAATCGGTGTGGTATACTCGGCGGCGGCTTCTACTTTTCAACTTGCTCAATGGGAATAATAAGCACGCATGGATATTATCGTAACCGGCTCAATCGCTTATGACTATTTGATGCGCTTTCCGGGGCGTTTCACCGAATATTTCATTGATGGTCAAATGCATCAAGTCAGTCTAAGTTTTCTAGTCGAAGAAATGACCAAGCATTGGGGCGGTATTGGGGCGAACATCGCTTACACGTTGGGTTTACTGGGACACCGTGCCAAACTGGTGGGAACAGCCGGACGCGACTTCGGTGATTACCGTGAATGGTTAGAACGGGTGGGGGTTGATACATCGGGCGTAAAGGAATTACCTGATGTATTTACAGCTTCTTATTTCGCCAATACTGACATCGAAAACAACACAATTTCCTCGTTTTACAGCGGCGCGATGTCCTATTCAAAGGATTACAGTCTAGCGGACGCGTATACGGGTAAACCAGATATGGTTATCATTTCCCCCAGCGACCCACAGGCAATGCAGAACCTCGCGAAAGAGTGCCGCGACCGCAACATTCCGTTTGTTTATGATCCCAGCCAGCAAATCCCGCGCCTCAGTGGCGAAGAACTACGGCGAGACATGCAGGGTGCGTATGCGATGGTGGTTAATGGTTATGAGGCAGAAATCATTTGCAAGAAGACGGAGCTAACTTTAGATGATTTGAAGCGCAATCTTGAGATACTCATCATTACGCAAGGAAAACATGGCAGCCATATTTACCAGAACGGAATTTTAACTGAAGTACCGGCTTTCGCGGCGCATGAGATTAAAGACCCCACTGGAGCCGGTGATGCGTTCCGCGCAGGTTTGCTACGAGGGATGGCAGCCGGATGGCCGATTACCCTTAGCGCAATGGTTGGTTCTTTATGCGCGAGTTACGTGCTGGAGCATGTAGGCACGCAGAATCATTTTTTCACAATACCCGAATTCATCGAGCGTTTCCGCAGTGAACATGACGATGCAGGCCAGCTTGACAGCCTGCTTCAGCCGATGAGTATAAATAAATAGCGTAGTGCAATCACCTGATTTCATCTGGCGACAGCTGAAAAAGTGTATGATACAATCCGCCCATTATGGGCTATCAAAAAGGCTTGAGGAGCAGAAATGACTGTTGAACACGACGTAAAGCAACTTGATCTCGCTACAGGCGGGCGTTTCCGAATTGAATGGGCAGAACAAGAAATGCCGGTTTTGCGTGCCATTCGTGAACGTTTCGCGAAGGAAAAGCCATTGGCAGGACTTCGTATTTCGGCGTGCCTGCATGTCACAACGGAAACTGCCAATCTGATGCACACCCTACAATTGGGCGGCGCAGAAATCGTGCTATGTGCGTCCAACCCATTATCAACACAGGATGATGTTGCGGCCTCATTGGTTGCCAATTACGAAATCCCTGTGTATGCCATCAAGGGCGAGGATAACTCGACCTATTACGACCATATCAAGGCTGCTCTGGATTTTAAGCCACATATCACGATGGATGACGGTGCTGATCTGGTAAGCGTCATTCACAAAACCCGTACAGAATTGTTGACCGATATTATTGGCGGCACTGAAGAAACAACCACGGGTGTGATCCGGCTGCGGGCGATGGCGAATGATAATGCACTGAAGTTCCCGATTATCGCGGTGAATGACAGTGACACCAAGCATTTGTTTGATAACCGATATGGCACGGGTCAAAGTACGCTCGACGGTATCATCCGTGCCACGAACATTTTGCTAGCAGGCCGCACGATTGTTGTGGCGGGTTACGGCTGGTGCAGCCGTGGTATTGCCAGCCGTGCTGATGGCATGGGTGGTAATGTGGTCGTCACCGAAGTTGATCCGTTACGCGCACTTGAGGCAGTGATGGACGGCTACCGTGTGATGCCAATGGTAGAAGCGGCAAAAGTCGGTGATATTTTCATTACGGCAACAGGCGATAAGAATGTCATTGATGAACATCACTTTGCAGTGATGAAGCACGGAGCGATTGTTGCGAATTCCGGTCATTTCAATGTCGAAATCAACATTCCCGCACTGGAAAAACTAAGCGGCGGCAAGCCACGTCTGGTGCGTCCATTTGTAGAAGAATATGTCGTCAAGGGTCATTCCATTTATGTGCTCGGTGAAGGGCGATTGATTAACCTCGCAGCAGCAGAAGGCCATCCGGCAAGCGTGATGGATATGAGCTTTGCTAACCAAGCACTTGGTGCTGAATATATGGTTAAGAATGCCAAGGACTTAGCGCCGGCTGTATATACTATTCCAGCCGATATTGATAAAGAAATTGCACGGCTGAAGCTGGAAGCCCTCGGCGTAAAAATCGATATTCTGACCCCGGAGCAGGCTGAATACCTGAGCCAATGGGAAGAAGGTACCTAAACATAATCAACGGTTGACAGTGCAGCACTGAAACTGATCTGATTATGTTCGTTGTGAGCTGCGATATTTTATAGGAATCCGCAGCTCAGTCTCTCTGGCGAGGTGAATTACGCGAAGGAGTATGCAAGAATGAAGCATTCGATTAAGCACAGTATCGCGTGGTTAGTGGTCGTCGCAGCACTGCTGGTCGTAAGTTCAGGCGTGATGGCACAATCAGGAAACGCCACGCTGCGATTCGTTCATACGATCCCCGGCGCAAACGCGATTGACGTTTATACCGATGGTCAATTGACCATTAGCGGGCTGGACTTTGGCAGCGCGTCGACCTACGTGACTGTAGACAGCGGCGAGCATCAACTGAAGGTAACCAGCAGCGGCTCGACCAATTCCCTGTGGGAACAAACGGTGAGTGCCGCGGATGGAACGGCAACAACACTGATAGCCGCATCGGCAAGTAACCCGAACTTTCTCGTATATCCCGAAGATCTTTCATCAGTGGGATTGGGCAAAGCCCGGTTGACGGCTGTACATGCGATTAGCGGTGGACCAGCGGTTGATTTGCTGCTGGGCGATGGTCGTCCGGTAATCCCCGGTCTCCAATTCGGACAGGCCGCAGGGACACTAGATGTTCCGTCATTCGCATATGACTTCGCGGTCGCTCCTAGTGGTGAAACCATAGACAAAGCAATCCTCACTGCTGATGGGGTAGCGCTGGACACAGGCACTTCTTACATGCTGGTGGTTTATGGCTCGCTGGATAAACCAGAGACACTGGTACTCAGCAATGCTACCAAAGGCGACAGCAACAGCGGCTTTGTACGGGTGGCTCATGGCGTTAGCGGCGCAGATGCGGTTGATATTTACATCAATGGTTCGCTGGCAATTCCGTCACTGGCATTCGGTGGGTTTACGCAGCACATTGCCGTACCCGCTGGCTCATACGATGTAAGTATTCGTGCTGCTGGTTCGGATACAGATCTTGTTACCGCTACACTGTCCGTCACAGCGGGAGAAGCGGAAACAGCCGCCGCACTTGGTACACCCGCTGATATAAGTGTGAGTGTGTTCAAAGATGATATCGCCGGCATTGAAGCCGACAAGGCTCGCATCTCGGTTGCCAATGGTATTCCCGGCACAACTACTGTGGCAGCAACACTTGACGATGGAACAAGCCTCGCAAGCAATCTATCATTCGGTACTGCTGGAAATGCCGTCAGCATCGCCCCGGTATCAGCAAAGATTACCGTAACGGCTGGTGATAGCGGAACCAATGTTAGTGCTGAAATCCCTGCTGAGAATTTTTACGGCGGTGTGTATTACAACCTACTGGTCGTCAGTGATGGTGGAACGATTAAGTTGCTGGGTGCGCCAACCAGCCTAGCACAAGGTGTAGCAAGTGCGCCGGGTGCGGCAGCAATGGTTGCCGTGGCAGCCACACCTACATTTGAACCTACCCTACCGCCGCTACCCACGGTAGAACCGACAATCGCTCCGGTTGAGGTCGCTGCAACAGTCCCGCCGACACCTGCTCCTGTTGCAGCGACGGGGCCAACCGCACGGGTCTTCAACCTAGATGCAAATGCAAACCTGCAATTGCGCCAATACCCGAATAGTGATGCGTTATCACTGAGCACTGTGCCACCGGGAACTGTGCTGGCGGTGAACGGTCGTGAAGGTGCGATAAGTGAAATTCCGTTTAGTGCCACACCTAAACCGGCCGAAGACTATGAATTTGTCGATCCGGCAAGCTTATTGACCGATCCCAAGGAAGACCTTGTACCGCAAGACACATGGTTGAATGTCACCTATGCTACGCCAGATGGCGGTTCAATTACGGCATGGGCGAACGCACTGTATCTGGATGTGCGTAATCCGCGTGGCGAAAAGGTCAAGCTGGCAAGTCTGACCACTGTTTCAAGCAATTTACCGGGCAGTGTTGATAACACAGCGGTAGCAGCCCCAGCGGTTCCAGCCAATCGTGTGGCGGCAACCGTGTTCAACCTCGATGTGGACATCAATCTGAATATTCGTCGCACACCGGATGCACAGGCCGAAGTATTGGCACGCGTTCCAAATGGTACGGTGATGGAATTGCTTGGTCTGAAAGAGGATCAGGAATGGGCGTTTGTGAGTTACTCACCGCCTGAGGGCGGTACGGTCACTGGCTGGGTGATTATCACCTACGTGCAGTTCTCGTACAACGGGCGTGGAATGAAGTTAGAGGAATTAGAAACGCGCAATCTGCTGGTTATAACGCCAGATGATACACGGGGTGATGTAACAGCAGGTATTGCTCCCGCGGTTATTCCTACAGTTAACCCGACCAAGAATGCATACGTTGCAGAAGTTACGCTGAACTCCGGTTCAAACTTGAATCTACGTCGTGAGCCAAATGCAGATTCCGAGGTGCTGGCACCCATCCCAGCGGGTACAGCCGTCATCGTCAAATCGCGAACTGAAGATGACAATTGGCTGGAAGTGACCTTCGAGGAACAAGAGGGTTGGATTGCAGCAAAGAGTGATTCGGCGACATTTGTACGGCTAACGTTCAATGGCAAACCTGCCGAAATTGCTGATGTGCCGGTCACAGGCGAACCAGTGCTGCCACCCGTCAGTCAAGAAGTACCGGTAACGTCAACACCCGATCCAGATTCGCTCAATCTGCCAGTGCGGGTGAGTGATGCCTTTGTCATGCTAACAGGGTCACCGGGCGGCGAAAATCAAGGACTGCCGGGGGTCTCTAAGGGACAAGAAGCGACTTTGATCTTTACAGACGGCACTTTTAGTTATATCGAGCTGCCGGATGGCACAAAAGGTTGGGTACCCGCTGGTGCGATACAACCCCGATAAGACTATTTGATTGGCTCTTGTAGAAGAAGTCCTGTGGGCGATAAACCCTCAGGACTTTTTTGTTGTTTCCCACAATTAAGAAGTGCGAGTAGAATCAAGGTTATTCCGGTTACATAAAAAGGAGCGCACATGCGCCACATTTACCGCATCACTTTGTTAATCGGCCTTATGAGTCTCCTTGTGGCCTGTGGACAGGGAAATGTAGTGCCTTCGGCTACACCTGCCCCATCGCCAGAACCAACAGCGACGAACATTCCTACAGCTACTCCCCAAGCGGTGACCAACGCAACGCTGGAACAAGCGCGACCAGCACTCATCCGAATTGTCAATTCAGCAGCAAATTCATCTACATTAAATGTCTTCGCCGGATTTTCGGCAATTGCGACCAATCTAGCATACACCCAATTCACAGAACCGACTTCATTTGAAGCAGGCAAATATGCGATTAAAATCCAAGCCAGTGGCTCTTCAGGGAGCGACCCAGCCCTACTTGAAAGTGACCTCATTTTCCCCAGCGGTGAATCGATCATCATATTGATTACAGGGAGTAATAATCAACTTGGGATTTCGGTTGTTTCGGAAAAGCCTGAGGCTCTAAAGGCTGGCGAAAGTATTATCAATGTCATCAATGCCTTATCCGATGGCAATGCAGTGACCCTACGTGACGACACAACAACACTTACTTCCGGTGTGGGTCAAGGTAAGGCTACGTTGACACCGATCTTGCCTGCCGGAGATTCTAACCTCACATTCCAGATGGGGGACAACAATGTCAACTACACCGCAACCTTAAAAGGACAGGCAAATACCACGTTAGTTGCTGCTGGAAGTTCGGCTCAACCGTCAATTATCCAATTTGATCGGCCTGCCCCGAAACGCATCAGTGTGCGAGCGATAAATACTTCGCCTGAAATCGCGAGTATGGATGTGTATCTCGACGAGGAGTTACTGCAAACTCAGGTGAATTATGGTCGGCCCACTCCAAGGCAAAATTTTGCCTCCGGACAATACACGGTACGCGTATATGCCGCAGGCGCAGACCGGAACACTGTAGAGCCGCTTACTGGACAAGTTATCGCTTTGCAGGATGGGGAAAACTTCAGTGTAGTGATTTTGGGTTCGGCAAGCGCATTGAAAGTTATTGCTTTTGCCGAGAATTTGAACCCAACTAAATCAGGTGATACACGGGTTTCGTTTTTAAATACTTTGCCGAATATGGCAGAGGTGGATGTTCAAACAACTGAGGCTGCGCTTCCGGGAATACCCGTGTTATTTTATGGACAGGCTCCGGTAGCAATAGATGTTCAAGCAGGCAGCTACTCGTTCATCATGATTGGGCCGAGCGTCGACAATGACCGTCCGACAGTAGAGTTCGCTGAAAGGGTTCAGTTTGAACCGGGATACAATTATCTCTATTTAGTAACCGGACGGCAGGATAACAATCCGATCATTTTGAGCGATAAGGTTGAATCGTTGAGTGCGACTGCTGACGAACAATCAGCAACAAATAATGCAGCAAGCAGCATACGATTCATCAATGCAGTTGAAGGGCAAACGCTCGACTTTTCGATTAACGGCGTGCCAGCAGTCACTGCACTTCAATATGGGATTGGCAGCGACGTTCTTCAGAATGAAGATCAGAGTGCCGTAATCACAGTAACACCGAATGGGCAAGCGAACCCATCAGGCCGACTAGAGACAACATTTGATTCTGGCAGTCGTTATACGATACTGGCTCATAGGATGGAAAATGGAGCGGTCGGCGTATTAGTCATAAATGATGATAGTCTCATTTTTGACAACCTCGCCCCTCACTTGCGTTTCATCAATGTAAGCGCGAATGACGACAGCTTATTGGGACTGGCTTTCTCTGAGTCAAAAGCTACTGCCAACCCGACTGTCGAAGCTGCCGTTACAGCAGAGGCAACTGAAGACTTAAACAAGCCTCCCACAGTCTTCACACTACCGTTTGGTGTTCAAAAACTGGTCAGTGACATCGCTCCGCGCAGCGCATCAAGCATCATCCTAATTCCAGTTGGTGTTTATGATCTGGACATCATCGAGTCAGCTTCCAACAGACTGGCACAAACGCTTCCTAAAACGGCGCTGGAAGGTGTTTTACACATGGATATTGTCGCATATCAGCAACCAAATTCTGACGCGATTGCGGCATTTGCGGTTATTTACCCGAAGCCTCAAGCCTAGTCAACTCCATTCCATCGGCTATAATGCTATGGATGTGGGCATAACCAAAACGAGGCTGAAACGTGCGGATTCTAATTACAGGTGTCGGAGGGTTTGTCGGACGACACCTGTTCAACACGCTCTGTAGACAATACCCCGATGCCATCATTCACGGTACAGCTATCGAGCAAGCACCGCAAATGGGAAATAATCGACTACAATATCATCTCATTGATCTTAAGAATTATGGGGCAATATCAGAACTCATGGCAGAGATTCAGCCTGACCAGATATATCATCTGGCGGCACAATCTTCGCCGCGTAAGTCGTTCATCATCCCGTGGGAAACTCTCGAAAACAATATCAAGGCAGAACTGAATATCATACAGGCATGTCTTGATGTGCATTTGACACCCCGAATATTGATAATTAGCTCCGCAGAAATTTATGGCCCGGTAAGTCCAAATCAACTGCCCATAAATGAAGATGCTCCCCTACGGCCTACGAATCCATATGGTGTGAGTAAGGTGGCGCAGGATATGCTAGGACTGCAATATTTTTTGAGCCACAAGTTACCCATTTTGCGTGTACGCCCCTTTAACCATTTTGGGCCAGGGCAAAGTGAAGGATTTGTAGCAACAGATTTCGCGGTACAGATCGCACGTATCGAACTTGGTTTGCAAAAGAACGTTATAGAGGTGGGCAACCTATCGGCAGAACGGGATTTTACTGATGTTCGCGATGTCGTTGAAGCATACGTAATGATTATGAAAAAGGGTGTGCCGGGCGAAGTTTACAACGTGGCATCAGGAAGACCATACAGTATTCAATATTTACTGGATGTATTGCTGAAGTATAGTGAAGCTACAATTCAAGTTGAGGTTGACCCAGCGCGATTGTTACCGGTTGATGTGCCAATCGTACGGGGCGACATAAGGCGACTGCAATCACTATGTGGTTGGCAAGCCAGTATCCCTTTTGAATCTACATTACTCGATGTGTTAAATGACTGGCGGACACGTGTTCGTCAGACAGCTAAATATTAGTTATCAGTTAGGATCAACAGGTTGGACAGTCAAGAACCCGTTGGATACCTATACATGACAAAGTCGGAGAATGAAACACAATGAAAAAACGCGCCCTCATAACCGGCATTACCGGACAAGATGGTTCCTATCTCGCAGAATTCTTGCTAGGAAAGGATTACGAGGTATATGGTCTCGTACGTCGTAGCAGTACGGTAAACTACGAACGCATTAAGCATATTCAGGAACAGGTTACGCTTATTCCCGGTGACATTCTTGATCAAACAAGTTTGATTAACGCCCTCACCAGCATCCGCCCTCAGGAAGTATATAACCTTGCGGCTCAAAGTTTCGTACAAACGTCATGGAGCCAACCGGTATTTACGAGCGATGTAACAGCGCTCGGTGTGACGCGGATACTTGATGCTATCCGGACGGTTGACCCCGAAATCCGTTTCTATCAAGCCTCAAGCAGCGAAATGTTTGGCAAGGTGCAAGAGGTTCCACAGAAAGAATCCACGCCGTTTTACCCACGCAGCCCATATGGCGTTGCCAAGGTTTACGGACATTGGATTACTGTCAATTACCGCGAAAGTTATAACATGCATGCGACAAGCGGGATATTGTTTAATCATGAGTCGCCGCGCCGAGGTTTAGAATTTGCGCCACGCAAGGTTAGCTACAATGTCGCCAAAATAAAATTGGGGCTGGCAAAGGAATTGCGCATGGGCAATCTTGATGCGCAGCGCGATTGGGGATTTGCGGGCGATTATGTTCAAGCGATGTGGTTGATGTTACAGCAAGATGCACCTGAGGATTATGTGATCGCAACCGGTCAAACTCATTCTGTTGAAAAACTACTGAAGGTCGCATTCGAAGCAGTAGAACTCGACTGGAAACAGTTTGTGGTTCAAGATGAGCGCTTCATGCGTCCAGCGGAGGTTGATCTGCTTGTGGGTGACCCCAGTAAAGCAAAGAAACAACTGGGTTGGGAGCCACAAGTATCCTTTGAACAATTGGTTCAGATGATGGTCGAAAGCGACTTACGACTGCTCAAGGCAGAATACAGACCATGATGCTGGTGGATACACACTGTCATATTAATTTTGAGAACTATCAAGAGGATATTGTTGATGTTTTGGCGAGAGCAGCTGCGGTTGGTGTGCAAACAATCATCAACCCGGCGGTTGATTTAGCTACCAGTCAAGAAGTCTTGAAGCTGACAGGCGAACATGACGGCATCTATGCAGCCGTGGGTATCCACCCGAACAACACGGCAGACTTCACCGACTCCATGATTAACGACATTGAGACCATGGCAATGACCGCAAAGGTGGTTGCCATCGGTGAAATCGGATTGGATTATCATTGGCGGGAAAGCCCGAAAGAAACGCAGTGGAAAGCGTTGGAGGCCCAATTAGCACTGGCAAAAAAATTAGAACTGCCGGTTATTATTCATAACCGCGAGGCCAGCGATGATGTAATGGTTATGCTTGAGCAATGGGTGAAAGACTTGCCACCAAAACTCCAGCAACGACCGGGTGTGATGCATTCGTTTTCCGCACCGGAATCGATTGCAGAACGGGCACTGACCGCAGGTTTTTATCTTGGTTTTACCGGGCCAATCACTTATAAGAATGCTGACCAACTCCGGCATATTGCAGCGAGTGTGCCGCTGGACAAAATGTTGGTCGAAACTGATGGGCCGTTTTTGACTCCAGTACCTTACCGGGGCAAACGAAACGAACCGTCTTATATACCGTTAATTGTGAATCGACTCGCCAGTATCAAACAGATTAGCGTGGACGAATTGGGCAGTGCCACGACGGATAACGCGGTGCGGTTGTTCCAAGTTGAGCAAAAAACATAAGCGCACCGTTCATAACTTTGTGACCTTCATTAAGCACGCTAGAACTGTGGTAAATTCTGCTATAATTCGCTGGCTTGGAAGGTAAAGGCGGGCGAATTGGCAGATTTATCAATTATCATCGTCAGTTGGAACGTGGCGGATTTATTACGATCCAGCCTCGAAAGTATCCTCAATTCCCCCTTAAACAATTACACAATCGAAATCATTGTTATTGATTCGGCAAGTAGCGATGACAGCGTGACAATGGTGCGAAGTGAGTTCTCTCAAGTCAAAGTAATCACCCAAGCGGACAACATCGGCTTCTCACGCGCGAATAATATTGGTTTGCAGGAATCGACCGGACGCTACTTCTTATTACTCAACCCCGATACTGAAATTATGGGTGAAACACTTGCGCAACTCATCTCCTTTATGGACGCAAACATGTCTGTGGGCATCGTCGGCCCTCACACTTTGAATACGGATGGCACGACACAATCAACGCGCAGGCGGTTCCCAACGCTGGCACTTGGATTTATGGAAAGTACATGGCTGGAATCTTTTGCACCCAAAAGCATGTTGGATCAGTATTATGTCGCTGATAGCCCAGATGATGCTGTAGTTGATGTGGATTGGGTACAAGGTTCAGCACTGATGGCACGACGGGAAGTTTATACACAAATCGGTGGGCTGGATGAAGGTTATGTAATGTATTCCGAAGAATTGGACTGGTGCAAGCGAGCAAAAGGCGCTGGTTGGCGCGTAGTTTACTTTGGCAAGGCTGACATTATCCATCACGGTGGCAAAAGTAGTGAACAGGTGACGGAACGCAAGCACATCCATTTTCAGGAAAGCAAGCTGCGTTATTTTCACAAATTTCACGGGTGGCTGCCCGCACAGATGCTCCGAATTTTTATGCTGATTAGCTATTTGTGGCA
>JBBSBS010000177.1:0-11979 GCA_038251045.1 Aggregatilineales bacterium
CCGGGCTGGACGCGGAGCCCGCCGGAGGGGAGACGCTGGCGTTCAACATGGGACCGGTCGGGCCGGCGCCGCAGCGGGTGATCGCGCCGGGGGAGATGGTGGTCTCGCCGGATGGTACACAGGCGGTACTGCGGTTGACGCGTGTACCGGCGCTGCCAGCGGATCGCACATTTCAGTTATGGTTGATCGACAGCGGTGGCGCACACAGCGCGGGTTTGTTTCCTTTTACCCAACCGGACTCAACCTATTATGTGATTGTGCCGCTGGAAAAAAGTGTTGGCAGCTATGATGCGGTGGGTGTCTCGGTTGAACCCAGCGGTGGTAGTCCCCTTCCTGACGGTCCTTCGAGCGCACCGATTGTTGTCATTAGCACGACCTAATTCGTATCCATTCTCGACTCTCATGTAACCCGTTATGGCTCATTGGTATATGCGTATTTATACGGATTTGCACAGTGCATGCGGTCTGACTGTTTGCAAAAGACAGCCCACACTTTATACTCAATCCTAACCTGTTATTCTGGCGAATGAGATGCATTCAACACCATGTCTGATTTGTTACCGGCGGATCGCGCCCATTCGTTTGCCAATGCCCCGATAGACGATTTGCTAGGGGTATTGTTACGGCAGCTCAAGCGCCCGTTGGCTGTGCATGGGTTCAAGCTGACCGATGCCGAAGCCAACCGCCTCGCCAGCGAACGAGTCGCGGGCAAAATACCCCAGCGTACGCTTGATCTGGTCGCCACGCTGGAAAAGATTATGCAGGAAAGTGAAGCGGTTCTCAGAAATTTAGGGCTGACTTTCCAATCCTCACTCGATGCCGATATGAACACCATCGGCGGTTGGGAAACGACTGCCGAATTTCTGGATCTCGCCAACGAAAAGGTCAACGCTGAACTGCGCATCACACTGGCGGCGGCGTTGGATATGGCCTTCGTCGGGGATGCGCGGTATGCCCATTATTTGATGTTTCTGGCAGGCGGTGATTATGGTGACGAAACCGTCATTGCCCGACGTGCATTGTCATTTGTGACCGGAATTCCCACCAGCGCGGCAGATTGGCTGGCACAGGTGCGCTCATGGCTTGACGATAGTTCATGAATAGCGTCTAATTGTGGCATTAATGACCTTCGACTTCCCGTCTCAACTATTACACTTGGAGCAAAACTTATGTCCGAACCCGTAGTAATCGCCCAACGTGAAGATTCACTCATTCTGGAAGACATCTTTCACTTGATCGCCACCTACCCGCCGCTGGCCAATGATCGCCACGCCATTGAAGTGAGTGTGACCGATGGCGCAGTCACTGTCAGCGGGCATGTTATGACCAACAACACCCGCCGTTTCTTCATCAGCCGCCTAACCAGCATCGAAGGCGTGAAGACCATCAACGCCGATAATCTATATGATGACACGTCGATACGGTTGGAAATCAGCGGCCTTTTCTCGAAAGGTGTGCAAGCCAACATCCGGCATGGCGTGGTTGTGCTCTCTGGCGAACACCCACAGGATATTGAAACACTGGCGAGCCAGATATTGGCACTCAATGGTGTTGAAAAAGTCGTGAGCGGCTTCGGGGGGTAGTGCGCGCAAAAAGAGGCAGCGTGCGACAAGCTAACCGCTTGCGAACATGGCTCGCAGCTAATTTCTCGCCCACCCCTGAAACAGGTTAATCATGCGTATTTTGTTCGTCGCCGCCCTGCACCACCCCGAAGTTTTGCAAGCTGCCATAGCAGCCACACCGCAGGGGCAGCAGCCGCCGCATTTCCCGACGAGTGCTGCCCAACACTTCTGGGAAAAAGCCCTGCACAAACGCGGTCATGTGGTGGATGTGTTTTACCGCAACATACCGGCGTGGGGCGGCGAACTGAAGTCGCAGCGTTATACCAACCGCTGGACACCCTCACGAATCGCAACTGCCATCTCGCACCGCATCCCGCCGGATATGAATCCCGAATATCAACTGCGCAATAAAAAGCTCATCGAGAAAGTGCGCGAGTTCCGCCCCGATTGGTTATGGATGACGGGAGATAACACGGTTATTACAGCCAGCACATTGGCGACGATTAAAGCTGAAACCGGCTGCAAGATTATTTATGCCACGGGCACATCGCCTATCGTATTTTCGCGTCCGGTGGAACGTAAGGCGGCACGATTGTATGATCTGGTTATCGTGAATGATTATTATCATGGTATCCAATGGTTAGAACTCGGCGCACAACGTATGGATTGTATGCCGATGGTAGCCTGCGACCCTGAATTTCATCACCCCTACCCATTAACGGATGAACAGCGAAAAGCATTTGCCTGCGACATTGCATTTGTCGGCACATTGATACCTGATAATCTCTACAGCCAGCGTATACAGGCACTCGAAGCCCTACATGATTTTGATCTGGGCATATGGAGCGTCCATGATGTGCCTGCTTCGCTGCGCCCATACGCACGCGGCAGCGCTTTAGGTGGTGATATGTTGGAGGTGCTGTCGGCTGCCAAAATGACGGTCAACACTCATGGCAACTTCATGCGTTATGGCGGTAATATGCGGCTGTTTGAGGCCGCCGCCGTTGGCGTGTTCCAGATTGCCGATGATCTACCGGGGGTGCATCGCTGGTTTACAGAAGGTGAAACCATTGTCACCTACAAAGATCAGGATGATCTACGTACCAAAGTGCGCTATTATCTCGATCATGACAGCGAGCGTGAAGCGATTGTCCAACAGGCGCGCGAGCATATTTATGCGCATCATACCTATACGCAGCGTGTGTTGCGGCTGGAAGAATTGGTAAATTCAATTTGAGCCACGATGCAAATTATGAGCAGCAGTTAGCAGAAGAAGCGAAACTGTGGGGCAGTGAAGCCGAAAAAATGGCGGCGGAAATCCCACCGGATTGGCGCTATCACCGCAATTTACGCCACAATATTATTATGCATAGCGCCGATATTGACGCGCTCCTCAGCCATATCCAACCCGGCATGAAGGTATTGGAGCTGGCCTGTGCATCCGGTTGGCTGACATTGGCGATGGCGGAACGTGGTGCGGATGCCACCGGTTATGATATAAGCGAGCAATCACTGGCAGTCGCAGGCGGTTATTATGAACAAGTTCGGGAGCAGATTCGGGGAACGGTTACTTATGAAGTGAGCGACCTCAACTATCTTGACCTCCAGCCTAACACTTACGATCTCATCGTTGTCAAAGCAGCGCTCCACCACTTAATTCGTCTGGATCATGTCATCCAAACTATTCATGACGCTTTAAAGCCCGACGGGCTATTCTGGGCAGCAGATACCGACGGCGATGAAGCCCTACCCCCTGTGCTGATTGCCGGCGCGTTATGCTTTGTCCTGCCAACAGAAACTACTTATGCGGATAAAATACGCGCACTGCTCAAGTTTGGGCTGCGCTCTCCCTCGCGCGTCAAAGCCAGTATACAGGCCGAAGGATTATCGCCATTTGAAGGGGCGGGACGGGAACATGATTGGGTGAAGCTGATCTACGAGCGCTTTACGGTTGAGCAGCGCGTGGATGCGCCCGCCTTCACCGGATACGTTACGGCCCAGCTCAAAGCACCCAACAGGTTCGCTCTGCCCCTTTTGAAGATGCTACGTCTGGTTGATCGAGGATTAGTACGCCTCAAACTGCTGCGGAATACGGGGGTCATCCTCTATGCACGCAAAACGTCTGGATCGCCAGCGCAGGGATAACCCACACTATGCCAGATGTCTCTATTGTCATCGTCAACTACAATACGCGCGAACCACTGCGACGCTGCCTTCAATCCATTCAGGCGGAGCGTGGCACATTAGAATTAGAGGTCATCATTGTTGATAACGCCTCGAAAGATGAGAGTGCGGCAATGGTGCGTGAGGTCATGCCAGAAGCCAAACTGATTGAACCCGGTCACAATACATGGTTCAGCGGTGGCAATAATATCGGTTTCCAGCAGGCGACAGCGGATATTATCTACATCCTGAATGCCGATACACGCTTACAACCCGACGGGCTGCAAACGATGCTGGCTTACCTACAGGCGCATCCTGACGTGGGCGCAGTCACATGCCGTATGGAGTATCCGGATGGCCGCCTGCAACAAACCTGTTCACAGGTTCCCGATTACCTTAATCTACTGCTAGGTTACACTTTTTTAGGCGTGTTCCTCAGTCGCTGGCGTGATAAAAGACGACAGGTGATGTGGTACAGCGGATGGGATCGAGCGAGTACCCACCCTATCGAAGTCGGTCCCGGCTCGAATCTGCTGTGTCCGCGGGCGGTCATCCAGAAAATCAGCGGTTTCGATGAACACTTGAAGCTGTACTTCACCGAAGATGATCTCTGTAAAAAAATTCTTGATGCCGGTTATGCGGTACATTTCGTAGGCGGGGTGCTGCTGCTGCATGAAGAACGCGCCAGTACCAGTCAGGTGTGGCGCTTAGCCTCACACATCTATTTCGAGGATTTGCTGACCTTTTCCCGTAAGTATTACGGCGCTGCCCGTACCCTCGTACTGCAAGCACTCATCGTCCCCACACGGCTGGCGATGAATCTGGCACAGCGTTGGCGTGGTGAACGAACCGCCTTATAGGGAAAAATGGCTTTAAGGCTGGCAACTCCCCTCTGTTATCTGTAGACTAAAAAACCGGACACGAACGATCATCAGATGATTTTTCACTGCAAAAGCTAATCAATTATGACCCCACCTGTTAAATTTGGTTCACGTTACAACAGCACCCGTCAGGCATGGGAAAGCATCTGGGACAGCGCCTCGGTCGAGCGCGAACTGGAACTGATGCAAGTGACGCGTGCCCAATCCACTTTGCATACTTATGCCGCTTACCTCAACAAAGACGGTATTCATCTGGAGGCAGGCAGCGGCCTGAGCGCGGTTCTCATTACCCTGCGGAAAATGGGCTACAACATGGTTGGTTTGGATTACGCCGAAAATGCGCTGCACACCTCCCATGCCTATGATGCCTCGCTGCCGCTGCTGGTCGGTGATGTCCATGCCCTGCCACACGCCACCAATTCACTGGATAGTTATCTCTCGTTCGGGGTGCTTGAGCACTTCGAACACGGCATGTCACCGGCACTGGCGGAAGCCTTCCGTGTCCTAAAACCGGGTGGCATTCTGGTGCTGACTATTCCGTATCCGAATGTCATTAACCGCTTGGTGGCGTGGCGGCGTAAACAGCAGGGTATCACCGTTTTGAATGATGATGACTTTTATGAAAGCACCTATACCCGCGAGGCGCTGTGCCAGAATGTGACCGGCGTGGGATTCAAACTTGAACAGGTCGTGCCAACCAGCCACTCGTATACTCTGTGGGGATTGGGCGGCCCGTTCCGTGCTAAAGGTTATTACCAGACCAGCGCACTGGCTGAAACATTGGGCGGCGTGCTGAAGCACATCCTGCCGTGGCCGTTCAACTTCAGCACACTGGTCATAGCCCGTAAACCCTGACGGCTAACCCATTTCCATATCACTGACAATCTCAATCACGATACCCGCCTTTTGGAACGGCTCAATATCCACCGCAGGAATGCCGGGTGTTGTGATGATTCGGGCAACATCCCGCACGGATGCGTAGGTATACGGTGCGACTTTGCCCCATTTACTGGCATCGACGGTAATCACCTTAGAAATGCAGCGGCTCATCATTGCCCGTTTCATTTCGGCCTCATCCGGGCCAATTTCGGTAATCCCCGACTCGAAGGTCACACCCTGCGCACTAAAGAAACCCAGATTCAGATTGATGTCCGGCAGTGACGACGGATTGCCCACCAACGAAATCGAGTCACGTCGCAGCATACCCCCCGGCATCAAAATACGAATGCGCGGCGAGTCCAAAAATTGCTGGGCGATGACAATGCTGTTGGTGACAATCGTCAACCCGTCATACCGTTTGAGGTAAGGGATCATGGCGAAGGTCGTCGTGCTGGAGTCAATGGCTATTCCATAACCATCCTTGACCAGCGCCGATGCCGCCCGCCCGATATTGTCCTTTGCCCCTTTATGCTTGCGGCGGCGAATATCAAAGGAAAGCTCGGCAGCGGTGGTGCTGGGAATCCGCAGCATGGCTCCACCATAAGTGCGTTCGAGAATACCCTCATCTTCCAAAGCACGCAGATCCTGCCGGATGGTGACTTCGCTCACGTTGAGCTTTTCGCTCAACGATTTGACACTCACCCGACCATCGCGCCGTAAATCATCCAAAATAAGCTGACGACGTTCTTGCAAAAAAAGATTATTCAACATGAGATTTGACACTACTTTTTGGTAACGTTAAACTGAAAGGGAACGAAAATAAATGTAACTCATTACTATTCTACAGAATTTTCATGATAAAGGACAAGTATTATGGATTTCAAAGCTGATTATGACCGCCTATCAGAAAAATTAGCCGCAAAAGGCATATCTGTTGATGATGTAAAGCGCAAGCTGAAGGCGCAGCAGATTGAAACGCCATCATGGGGTTATGGCAACGGCGGTACACGCTTTAAAGTATTTGCAGCCGAAGGTGCAGCCCGTAATATCTACGAAAAAATTGAAGATGCTGCTTACATCCATAAGCTGAGTGGCATCGCCCCTTCAATCGCCATCCACATCCCGTGGGATAAAGTCGATGATTACACGGCGATGGGACAATTTGCCAAAGACAAGGGCATCGCTATCGGCGCGGTCAATCCCAACTTCTTTCAGGATGATCTCTACAAACTGGGCAGCGTCACCAATCCTTCGCCTGCCATCCGCGAAGAAGCGATGGGGCATATGATCGAGTGCTGCGAAATCATGCCCAAAGTCGGCAGTAAATTACTCAGCCTGTGGTTTGCCGACGGTACGAATTATGCCGGACAAGACAGCATCCGCGAACGTAAGCACCGGTTGGAACAATCGCTGATGGAAACGACCAAATACCTGCCAGCCAACGGGCGGATGTTGATCGAGTACAAGTTCTTTGAACCGGCCTTCTACCACACTGATCTGGCGGATTGGGGCATGGCTTATGCGATGGCGCTCAAGTGCGGCGCACAGGCGCAGGTGCTGGTGGATACCGGTCATCATGCACAGGGAACGAATATCGCCCATATCGTGTCGTTCCTGCTAGACGAGCGGCGTTTGGGCGGCTTCCACTTCAACGCACGCCGTTATGCCGACGATGATTTGATCGTCGGAACCAACAACCCCTATGAATTATTCGAGATTTATACCGAGTTGGTGCAAGCTGGCGATCGGGCAGATGATGTGGCTTATATGATTGACCAGAGCCATAACATCGAGCCGAAGTTGGAAGCGATGCTCCTGAGCGTCCTCAACTGTCAAACAGCTTATGCGCGGGCATTGATTGTCGATTACAAGAAGTTGGGTAATCTTCAGTTGACAGGGGATGTACTCGGCGCGCAGCAGGTGATGGTGGATGCCTTCGATACCGATATTCGCCCGCTATTAATGCAGGTACGTACCGAGCAGGGCATCGACCCCGAACCACTGGCAGCTTATCGGGCAGGTGATTATGTCAAGAAGGTCGCCAGAGAACGTGGCATCACCATTGCGGCGGGCAGCGCCCTTCAGTAATAAAGCACATCATAAAACGAATAGGGCACATGTATACGCATGCGTCCTATTTTTCCGGCTTATCGTTAGCTAGATTTTGACCCCAAACGCTCTACCAAATCTACCGTGATTTCGTCCATGTGGGCGACGGCATGATCGGCGAGTGCCAGCACATCCGGCGGCAGTACAAAGCCCTCGCTGGGTGCGGCGATCACCACCATGCCCGCGTTGTGCAGCGCCCGTACACCGCTGGGAGAATCCTCTATACCTGCCGCCTGCCGTGGGCTGACATCCAGCAAACGCAGCGCTTCCACATAAATATCCGGCGCAGGCTTGCCGTTGGGGATGGTATCGCCATAAACCCGTGAGCCAAAGAACACATCGAGGCCGCTGCGTTTCATGGCGTAATCTATCACCGATGTGGGTGAGCCGGAAGCCAGCGCCACCTTATAATGAGCGGACATGCGCTCGACCGTCTGGAACGCGCCATCCCGCAGCGGCAGCCGTTCATCATACTGCGCCAGCACCCGCCGGATGACATCGCTGATGATGTCGTCTAGCTCCCAATCGAGCGCCAACCGGTCGTGCATGACCTGTGCCCATTCAACCGTGTTGCGTCCCATACAGGCACTCTGATCATCTATCGTCCAAGACTTATGCATGTCCTGTGCAAAGCGTTCCCGTGCAACCTTCCAATAAGGTTCGGAATCCATCAGCACGCCTTCCATGTCGAAAACAACAGCTTCAATAGGCATAATTTTTAACCTTAAAATTAGGGAACTATTTAAGCCAGTAAACCTGACCTAAGACTTCTTCAGCAGTGAATCGCTCTGCAAAATCGATTAATTTGCGGATCATGCCACCAAAATTATCATCATCACCCGTCCAACATACTAAACCAGTATGATCGGTGCGCTTTAATGTACGTCCAGCAAAAGGTTCATCACGGGTAAAAATGACTAATCCACGTTCAGTCGCGTAGGGCAGATGTTCAGTATCATCATCTTTCTGCATCATTCCTACATCTACTGCCATAACAACTTCAAACCCTCGCTTCAACAAACCCTTTTCAACTGCACGAGGTGAATGCTCATCGAAATAGAATTTAATCTTGGTTGCCATGCAGCCGATATGCCTCATCAAGCACGGCTTGATATGCAACTTCCTGTGATTCTATTTCGCTCCGATGTTCCTCGTAATACAACAGAGCAGCAAGTACCTGCGTTTCAGAAAGGGTAAATTGGTAAGCAAGCTCTGCCACATCCCAACCCTGACTACGCGCTGAATGAGCAATCGTCGCCACAGGGACACGCCGCCCACGAATATGAGGACGTTCCATGTAGGTAGCAGTATCGATATACTTTCGCAAATCAATTGCTTCGGGTATCGCTGTATCCATCACCTAGAACCCTCCTCAATCGTTATTATAACGCAAATGAATATTCCATCATCTTTTTGACGCGGTATAATATAAACATGCGTTCGAGTAAAAGGTCATGTCATGTCTCAGCCCATCATCATAACCCCCACCCTTTTGCGTCATATTGGCATTTGCGAACGGCGCGGTTGGCTGGATACATACGGCGAAACGGCTGAACAACTCGCCCTGACCCCCATCGGCGCACTGTACGGCATCGCCCACGAGCAAGCTGTGCAGGAAGTTGCCAGCCCCAACGCCGAGCAGATGCCGGTGACATCATGGGAAGAAGGAATCACGCTGACAAGAGAACTCATGCGTGATGAAGTCAAGGTCATCATCGGCGCGTATATCGAACAACGCTATGAGATCGAAAACGGTATCGAAATCAGCCTGCGCGGGCGGGTGGATCGCCTGACGCGCAACGCCGAAAGCCGTCTGTATGAACCGGTTGAGATCAAGCAGTACATCAACATCGGCAAAGGTGATGAACTGCAACTCGATTTCTACCTGACAATTCTGCAACAGATGCAGGAGGATAAGCTGCGCGGCTACTTCTGGCTGGGTGCGGATGCTCAAAATCACCCGCGCTACGTGTTGCAGCACGTTTTAAACCCTGCCCGCTTGCAATTGATGCTGCGCCGTGTCTACGCCGTCCTGATGCGCGAGGAAGCCCCTGCTGTTAATCTGGTTACCCATTGTAAGGAATGTCCGTGGAACGCGGCCTGCACACAGATCGCCCGCAGCAATCTTGATTTGTCGCTGCTGCCACGCCTCAGCACACAATCGCGCAAACATTTGCAGCAGGGCGGCATCACCAGCCTGCACCAACTGGCGGGGCTTTCGGTCAAAGAACTGCAACGCTACAAAGGCATCAAAACCAGTGCCGCGTCGCATCTCGCCAACGCGCGGGCTTATGTCGAAGATCGTCCGATTTGGGTGAAGGCCATGCCCGATTTGCTGCACAGCGGCGGCTGGATGTTCGACCTCGAAACGGCGGCGTTACCGGGTGGTGATGGTTCGCCGTGGTCACTCGGCTGGTGTGATGAAGATGGTAACAGCCAGATCGCTATCGTCGCGCCGGGGCAGCCGCACCAGCGTGTAAAACTGCCACCCATCGGTGAGTTGATTACGGTGCGCAATACCAACGAAGCGTGGGAAGTCTTTCACGAGAGTGTTGGTGTGGATGACAAACCTATTTATCACTGGTCAGGCTTTGATGCCGGTGTTATGAAAGCCAACGCGCCCGACGCGGTTAAAAATGCCCTGCTGGGACGGATGCACGACATGCACCACACCTTCATCAACACCGTGCGCTTGCCACTCCGCAGTTACTCGATCAAGAAAGTCGCGGCTTACTTCGGCTTCAGTTGGGCAGGTTATCAGGAGTGGTGGGCAGCCGAAACCGACTACCGCAAATGGTTAGACTCCGGTGAGGTCGAGCACATCACCCACGCTTGTGAATATCAACGTGATGATGTGCTGGCCTTAGCCGTCATCTGGAAGTGGTTGATGGAAAACCACCATGTTTATACCCAGAGCTAACTTTACGGCGTGGCAGTCGCCGCACCACCGCCAAACTGAATCACATCCAGCGCGAAGGGCAAACTCGGTTTAGACGCTGTGACCGCCAATGAGAATTGATCCCAATTGGTGACATACAGCTTATCCGGCGCGGCATATTCCACGTCACTCGGCCCGCGAAATAACCCCGCGATATAGGTCAGTGTTTCGCCGTCCAAGCGGGCGATACCCCGCTGCCCCAATGCCGCCACATAAATCACACCCTGCGGCGTGACTGTCAGCCCATCGAAACCCGGCGAATTCGCTCGCCCTTTGTGCCAGTACAGCAGTTCACTTTGATCCGGCGCATCAACCGGAACACGGTAAATCGTGTCGTTGATGCCGTCGGTCACGACCAGCGCGTTACGGCTGGCATCATAGGCCAATCCGGTTGGTGCGTAATGCTCCACCGCTTCCAGTGTAGGAGGAATCCACCACATCACACCGCCGCTGCCGTCACTATCAAAACGCCAGACCTCGGCGCGCGCCCGATCACTGACGTATACATGCCCCGACGTGTCCAGCGCCACATCATCGGGGCTGATAAATCCCCGCTCGTCACCGATCTGGGCAAAGGCCGTCACCGTTCCGTCCGCTGTCATCCGCTTGACGCTGCCGCCATCAGTACGCGGGTCGGCATCCGTCTGATCAACGATGTACAACCCGCCATCAGAAGCCGCCGTTAATCCAGTGATACTCGCAAGCGGTTCGCCTGTGGTGGCAACAGCGCTCACTTCACCCTGCGGCGTGATGACCCACAGCTTTCCCGTTTTGTAACTGCCGGTGTACACCCGCCCATCTGCCGCTACAGCCAGCGCCGCCGGATAAGCATCGTCGTCCGGCAGCGCCGCGAATTGGCTGACGGTGATATCACTGCCCAATGCCTGCCCCTGTGTACGGCTCGTCGGCGTAAACGACCCGCGAATCAGCAGCACTGTAACCGCCACCAGCACAAACAAACCGCCGCCAAAAATCAACGCGAAAATTAGAAGGCGCTGCCCACGCGGCAAACGCAGAATATTTTGCAGCACAAAAATCTCCCACAGCATATTAAGTCGAATGATGTGGGCGCTATTATAACATTGGGAGAGTAGGCTTCGGATGGCGAAACACGAGGAGTCATCAAGCGCTAAGGTCACGCTTCATCGACCGACCGGTTGTGGGTATGATGTGGGCAGCAGCAGGTTTGGTCAGGGTATTGGTTGGTCGGAAAGTTGCAGGGTCAGCAGTTGAATCACCGTTTGCGTCAGTCGTGTTGTGTCGATTGGTTTGGTCAGGTAAGCATCCCCACCCAGTGACCGAAATGCCTGCCGTGATCCATAATCCGGTGTCGCCGTGACGATGATAAAGGGCATATCCATTGTCGCCGGGTCTTCTCGCAGCGCCTTCAACATGTCTAAACCGGAAACCTGCGGCTTCATCAGGTCGGAGATCACCAGCGATACCG
>JBBSBS010000178.1:0-11976 GCA_038251045.1 Aggregatilineales bacterium
GATTGAGTGCCCATTCAGCCTCCTCTGTTATGCTGTGGGTCCGTCGAATGACCATTTGCCACAATTGACCGATGATGATCTCCTGCACCACAATCAGCGCTAGAATTCTGATGACGGTCATGCTGAAGTTGGCTAACTCACCTTGCCACATGAGGTGTTGGTAAATCCAATCAAGCAGATTCAGCCCGATCAACGCACATAACCCGTAACTACAGATTTTTAGTGTCAGGAAAACAGCCGGGGCAAACAAAAACGAATCCATCACACCCCCGCCAAAAGTCGGAATAATCAGCCCCACCAAACACCCCAAAACTGTCGATTGTATGTACTCACTGTAAATCACAATCACGATAGCGATTGCATTTAGAATCGGTAGGATAACCGGTAAGGGTAATTCGGAAGCAGACCACACAATCAAAAATGTTGTGACGACCACCAGTACCAGAATCATGCTCAGTACCGCTATCGCAATCCGCACCGAGGTGAGTACGATCTCATGCAACCGTTCAAATTGTCGCAGTTGATACAGGGTGCTTGTACAAATCACCCAGCACGCCGCCAATCCCCCCGGTGGGCAGAGTGCCAGCAATGCATAGGTGTTATTTCGCCGTTCCAGCGCAACCGCTTGGCTAACCCGCACTGCACACTCTAATCCGTATGTCACGCCGCAAAACAGCAAGAAAAAGGGCATCAACAAAATGAGAAGAGTGGGCACAAATTCACTCATCAGTGTCACAAAGCCGATCATTAAACCGGACGAACTGACGTTGCGCCGCCCGGGACGGGTCGGGAGCAGTACCGTTCGTACGAAAATCGGGTGGGTTGCCGGTGGATCGTTAAGCGCGCGCCACAGTTTGAGCGTCTTCATGCAGGTTAAATCTGGGGTATGTGGTTTCAGTCGTCAGGAAATCTGCCTCGTTTGCTTCCGTATTCGTCACATTCATTAAATGCTGCCAACCCAGTGAAATAATCCGTTCCCGCACAACATAAAAAACGATGACCGCGACGATGACCTGCATGATCTCGCCATTCATGCCTATGGCATCGCTTAAAAGATACAGGGCCGGAGCAATGACCAGACAGATAACAGCCGTAACAAAATAAGAACCCAGTTGAAAGCCCGCGAAAATCATCATGGCCCACAAACGCTTATCTAAACTGGCTGATTGCCCTGTCGTCAGCATCCCTGCTAGACATCCAAACACGATGGCTTGCACATGATCAATATAGTACAAAATCACGAAACCGATTCCCCACACCAGTGTAAGCCCATTTTTGAGGCCGAATAAGCGCTCCAGTAAGAGTTGGCTGGAAACAATAAATGGCACAAATAATCCCAACCGCACAATCCATGCCTCACCCGAATTTAGAATTTCAAAGGCTTGTTCGCGGTGTAGGCTGCCCATGCAGATCGCCCATATTGTACGTAGGGTGCCGCCCGGTGTCAGGCACAGCAGATCAAATGTGTGCTGATGTTGTTCACCGGAAATTTGGCTGCTAATGCGTACCGACAGAATCATGCCGCAGATCGTGCCACTCAATGCCATCAAACAAACCAGCCGCATATCGACAATAAACAGTAAAGGCCACAGCCAGATTTGCCCTTGCAGCAAAATATGCTGTGCCATCCGGCTCATAGGCGTTGTGTCATCATAAACATCCGCTTGAACGCGCCTGAACACCGGATGGTCATATGCTGGTTGTTTTAACCCTCGCCATAAACCCCATAGTGTCATGGTGCTAATCCCCATGCTACCGCGTCTGCACCATTCAATGTCGGGAAGATTCCTTCGCTTAGTTGTGTGTATATACCCGTGTTGATATCTAACCCCAACAGCAGATAACCTTTATCGTCGCCGGGAACATTCCCGCCAAAAGCGATATGCGTGCTGTCCGGTGACCAAACGAGGCGCGGTGGGTTAGGGGTATGCTCTAAGGTGGTGAATCCGCAGTAGCTTCGCAATTCGCCTGTGCTAATGTCGAGGATATGCACACGGGCTGAACCGGCATCCGTTTCGGGGTTCGTGCCTTTTAGCGGGATAACCCAGAAAGCAATATGTGTGGCGTCTGGTGACCAACTCAGATCACCACTCGTTAGCCCGTTGATGCGCACCGCGCCATACTCACTTGTTAAATCGGTCCATTTTGTAGGCAGGTAAGTTGTTCCCGGCTGCATACCATATATTTCGCTGCCTGCCGCCTCGGTGTCATTCCCTGTGTTGACCGGCGCGACGTACGCTAACCATTGTCCGTCGGGTGACCATGCTTCTGAGTCATAATACGGACGATCAACGCCTAAACTGACTGCGGTTAAATCCATATCGTCGCCGACTGCCAGATTGACCATCACCCGTTGAAATTGATCGCCATCTTGTTGAATTTTTATCCCCCAACGTCCGCTAGGTTGGATCGTAGCAACTCCGTGAACACTGAGATACTCACGGTCACCACCGCTTTGTGCTTGTAAATAGGCATCCTTTGCCGGAGTCCAGACGAGCAGAGTCTCATTTGACCACCACTCGACATCCGCAGCGTAATCAATCAGCGGTGTGCGTTCAGTGCCGTCCAACCGCATCTTGGAATAGGCCTCACTGATTGAATCAACATATGTAATCCACAGCGCATCCGGTGATAACCGACAATTAGTGCCGCAGGGGCGGGTATCGGGCAGCGGATAGCGTCGATTTGAGTCAACGGTGTAGACCCACATACTGGCTTTGTCGAAGGCCGTCAGGATGATACCTCCGGGCGCATATTGGCTTCCGCGCACTTGGATTCCGCCGTCAGGGCAGATTTGCACAAGATGACCTATCGCTGCTGCCTTAGTGCCGCTTAACACCACTAGCGCCAGCACCAGCCAGCAACCATAGCCTATTATTCGTCTGTTCCAACGGTGATTTTGACCGAGAAATAACATGGCACTTCAAGTCATCAATGATTTTGAGCCAAGCATATCACAAAACGTACACAGTTGCTTTTGCTTCATACCTGTTCACTTACACTGCCTCTCAAACTTGTTAGAGTTTGTTGAGGTTGCCCGAAATCGTGTGTTTTGAAGTGAGAGTTTGGTACAATTAACGCTCAAAACTTATAGAGCTATGATATAGTACCTAGAGAATATCCGTGCTGTCAGCACAGGGGCATTACATTAAATGAATCGAAGCCTCAGTTCCACAGTTCCGAATAGTCGAGATGAAATTGGCGAAGGTTCACCTGACTCGGGGGAAACTAAGGAGCCGGTGAATCCGCAAACGACAACTACCTCACCAGTCATTAAGAGTGGGGGTGGTTATGCGCCCTCTGCCGAGACAGGTCTACTTCCGGCGGTTCTTTTGACATATCATGAAGGTAACGACAACGCCGAAGCGCAAGACGCGTCCCGCACGACTGCTGAAACTCAGGTTGCCCCCCTCAACCAGAAAGCGACGCAAACCATGACCGAACATATGCCGTCGATTCTTATTATCGAAGATACAACCGAGCTGGCGGAAGTCATACAGGCTACGCTTGAGCGCATGAATATGCACACCGCTCACGAAACACATGGCGGCAAGGCAATTACCCGCTTTGAAGAAATGCACCCGGACGTGGTTCTGCTTGACATTGGCCTACCGGATATGACCGGATGGAAATTTCTGGAAGCCGTCAAAGAAAGACACAAAGACGAAATGCCGATCATAATCGTCATCACAGCCTATGGTGATCCTGCAAACCGTTTGGTAGCCAAGTTTCAGGGTGTCTACAATTACCTCATTAAACCCTTTACATCAGATGAGGTTGAACAGGTAGTGATGTCCGCCTTACGCAGTAAGATTGCATGAAACGCCCGTTTCATTTTCAGACCCTCATCAAGAGGGTCTTTTTATTGTGCCTCACCGGCTGCTTATTAGCCTCCACACCACCACCATCGACACGCCTTGTCGATAATCTTGCCGCTAAACGTCCTATGCAAGCGCTCTATCAAATCGAATCTCAGGCTTCCCAGTCTGGCTGGACGACCGAACTCGCCACTACCGCTGGCGATATATGGGAAGGGCTAGGGGATCTCTCACGCGCTGCTGCTTATTGGGAGGTCGCGGTGCGCATCCAGTCACCCGATTTTGCAGTCGTGCGCCATCTTGCACAGGCTAATCTGGAGTTAGGGCATTGGTCGCAGGCTGTAATCAACCTCAGCCGCTTGGTAGATATGACCGATGATAACTGGGCGCATTTTCAACTTGGCGTACTGCAATCCGTTTATGATGGGCCTTCTGCTCTGGGACATTTCGAGCTTGCTGCTCGCGATCCTCAGTTCCAAGCTGTTACCAACCAACTCCTGCCCTTGATGACTGAACCATCCGATATTGCTCGCGCCATGCGCACTGGTATTGTGTTGGCTGGCGAAACCTATTGGCCTGCTGCCGAATATGTTTTCCAATATGCGGCTGCCCTTACACCCATCCTGCCGGAAGCACTCGCCTATACTGCACTTGCCCGCGATCAGCAAGGTAAAGATGGTCACTCCCAGATAGAGCAGGCGATCACCTTGGCTCCTGATAATGCTCAAGTGCGCTATCTACAAGGTCTGCATTTTCAGTTGGTGGGGGATGGAATCGCCAGCTTAAGTGCGTTGCAACAGGCTGTCAAACTAGCACCCCTCAATCCGGCTTTTGCTGCTGAATTAGCCACCACGTATAATCGTGTCGGTGATGCCGCAAACGCTGAATATTGGTTCAAAGCCGCGGTCACGCTCTCCAACAATGATGTGCGTTTTCAAACCTTGCTAGATGCATTTTATAGCCAGACTTCAACCCCTGTTACTGGCCTAACGCCTTAACTCCACGTTTACGCTCCCACACCAACATGCTACAATCGCCGGACATCGTAAACTGGTTGAGGTACTTACATTGCGCCGTTTCCTCTTCTTATTGTTATTGGTCGTACTCCTTGTCGCATCTTATGTTGTGAATCGGCTCACCTCCCATTTACATTACATCGTCCCTGTCGAGGCCGGCGAGGTGGCTTATGTGGCTACCTTCGATGACTTTAAGACCGATTGGGCATTAACCGATGGTCGCCTCAAAACCCAAATCTTGGATACCGGTGCCTTGCGTATCGAGATTAATGATATAGACAAGCTGCCTTTTTCTCAGGCTAAACCCTATTTCGCGGATTTTGATTTGCGCGCGCAAGCCACTGTTGTCGATGGTCCTGAAGGAAATGGCTTTGGGCTAATTTTTCGACTTCAGAATAAAGATAACCCCTCACCATCCGATGATGATTTCTATTTATTTGAAGTCAGCAGCGATGGCTATTATCGGGTTCTGCGTGCGTTTGATGGTGATCAGAAAGAACTCAGCACATGGATTCCGTCACCTGCCGTCAACCAACATATCGGCGCGACCAACTGGTTACGGGTGGTTGCCCGCGGTGACCAATTTCAGTTCTTTGTAAATAATCAGCAGTTACAACTCTGCATTCCAGATGATCCTAATGGTGAAAGCACCTTTCCGGCGACCGGCGAATGTGTCGGCGGTAAGATGCTGGATACGCTCACCGATGCATCCATTCCGAATGGTCAAATCGGGGTTGTGGCTCAATCCTTGGATGAAGCCGGTGTCGTGGTCGATTTTGACAACTTAATCATTTATGGCCCATCATAATCGTGTTTACGGTGCATCACGGAGCAGCCGCACATCGATGATTAAAGACGATTTTACTATTCTCCGTTATACTGATACCAACTATTGAGCCTTTTACCAATTAACCTTGCCAATATTCCAGCATTCCTGATGCTGATCATACAGGAGCGATAATATGGATGATCCCAAAGTAAAAATGCAGGCTGCCCTTAAAGAAGCCATGGTCAACAAAGATAATTTGCGCCGTGATGTTGTTCGCGGTTTATTGAGCGCCGTCAAACAGGTAGAAATTGATACTCGCAAAGATTTGAATGGCGATGACGTGCTTGCCATCATCCAGAAGGAAGCTAAAAAGCGCCGCGAAAGCATCGATGAAGCTGTGAAAGTTGGTCGTGCAGAAATTGCCGATCAAGAAAAGCTGGAACTTGCAATTATTGAATTGTTTTTGCCGGCCCAGTTGTCGCGCGATCAGGTCAAATCCATTGTTGAGGAAACGATTGCCCAAACCGGTGTTACTTCCGCCAAAGAAATCGGTAAACTTATGGGAGCTTTACAACCCAAAGTCAAAGGGTTGGCTGATGGCAAACTTGTCAATGAGGTTGTTCGAGAACTTTTGAAATAACCCTATGATTGATTGGATTACAGGTCTTCTGCAACGTATTTTTCGGGTACAACCCGTTCAGTCGCGTAACCTCCTGCATTGGATTGGGATTGTTACAGCAATAACTTCATTTGTCTTGATAACCACATTGCTGGTTGTTTATGACAGTATATTTCTCAGCTTTAACAATCTTTCGGCGCTCCAAATAGGCGATACTGCGCCTCAGGATATTCGTGCCCCCCTCAATCTGGCTCCATTTGTTAGTAAAGTGTTGACCGAACAACGTCAGCAAGAAATTCGGCAAAGTGTGGCGGATATTTATTTTCCACCTGATCCTGCCGTCTCGCGTCAGCAGTCAGACTTGGCGAGCCAAATTCTGTATTACGTTCGGAACATCCGCCTCGACACCTATGGAACGCCCCAGCAGAAAATCGAAGATTTGCGCGTCATGAGTGATCTCAAACTAGCAGATCCCACCATAGTCCAAATTCTCGCCCTCGACGAAAAGACATGGGTGGATATTAGCGACCAGATCACCGGTGTGCTCGAACGAGTCATGCGCGGGGAAATTCGCGACTCGAACGTACAATCGGTTCTGACCCAATTACCGATGCAGGTCGGTGTCCGCTTTTCCGAAGATCAAGCCAATGTGATTGTCGAGGTCGTCAAAGGTCTCATTCGCCCCAATACCCTGTTAGATGCCGCCGCTACCGAATTAGCCCAGCAAAACGCGGTCGCTAATGTCTCTGTGCGGCGCAGTTTTGAACGCGGGCAAGTTATCTTGCGGGCAGGTGAACGGGTAGACGCAGCATCTTATGAGGCTCTCAGTGTTCTTGGCCTACTCGAACCGACCAATCGCCGTTTTCAAGAACTCGCCCGCGCTGCCCTAATCAGCATTATCGTGGTTGTTGTGGCGGGTTTATACCTGTCTCGTTTTAAACCCGAATTGTTGAAATCGTCCCGTTTCATGATGCTGTTAGCGGCATTGTTTCTCATAACCTTGTTTGGTGCGCGTGTGTCCATCATTTATGGACAAATTTACCTCTATCCAACCGCGGCAATGGCGATTCTTTTCGCGGCCCTGGCAGGTGCCGAAGTATCGGTGATCGGCGTGATGGGCTTGGCGGTGTTTGTGGGCATCATGCAAAATAACTCGCTTGAAATGGCGATGTTAGTCGGGGTGGGGGGCATGTTGGCTACGCTTACCCTACGTCGGCCTGAACGCCTCAATGGTTACTTTATGCCCGGCCTTCTGGTCGGATTAGCCAATATTGCCGTTGTTGCCATCTTTTTTCAGGGCGATTTTACATCCACAGGTACGACGACCGGCCTATTGGAACTGATACTTTACAGTCTGATAAATGGTGTGCTAGCGGCTACAGTTTCCCTTGCGGGCATGTATCTGGTTACGCTTGCTTTCAATCTACCCACCGGTTTTAAGCTAGCCGAACTCAGCCAACCCAGCCAACCGCTTCTTCAGCGCTTGTTACGCGAAGCCCCCGGTACGTATCAACACTCACTTCAAGTTTCTAACATGAGTGAGCAAGCGGCAAATGCCATTGGCTTGAATGCTGATCTTGTTCGTGTCGCTGCCCTTTACCATGATGTTGGCAAGATGATCAATCCTGCGTTCTTTACCGAAAATCAGGTAGAAGGCATAAATCCTCACGATGCCTTAGATGATCCTGCCCGTAGCGCTGCTATTATTATCAGCCATGTCACTGAAGGTGATAAAATCGCTCGGCAATATCGGCTGCCTTCTCGCATTCGAGATTTCATACTCGAACATCACGGTACACAGGTGGTTTATTTTTATCAACTCGCTGTCCAGCGTGCAGGTAGTGATGCCGGTATCGACATCGAGGAATTTACGTATCCCGGCCCCAAACCACAGACCCGCGAAACTGCTGTGTTGATGTTGGCTGATAGCTGTGAAGCAACCGTTCGTTCTCGCAAACCCACCAAGAAGCAAGAAATTGCCGATATTGTGCAGCAAATTGTGGATGGCAAAATTCGCTCCGGTCAGTTGGCGGAGTCCGGTTTGACCTTAAATGACATCAACATTACCCGCAGAACATTCGTCGATATGCTACAGGCTGTATTTCACCCCCGAATCAATTACCCTGCGCAGCTTAACGCTCCGGCAGTATCAACTGCTGAACCACCGCCACCGGTTATCGCCGCGCGGACAAGTACGAGTTCGCCGAATGGTAATGGCTTAGACACCCGAACCGCGAGCGAACCTGAACGTACTCCAGCTAACGTGCCCACTGTAGAACCACTGGTTTCGCAGCGTCCTACAGTGCAGACTAAAGAAATACCAGCTATCAAGATTACCTTGGATGCTGAAGATGAAGCGCCGATGCCTGATGTACCACCCTTACCGCGCACCGGCGAATACCGTACCGTGAAACCCGGTGAAAATAATAAACCGCCCTTGAAAAAAGATGCGCCAGAAGAATAGTAACTATGAGCTTCGCAGTCGATATTCAGAATGAGAATAACTACGAATTTGATGCTGCTCGATTACAAGCTGCTTCTCAGCAGGTGCTCAGTCAGCACGAAGTCGATTCTGACACCAGTTTGAGTGTGGTGTTTGTTGATAACGATTATATTCAGAACCTCAATCGTCAATTTCGGGACACCGATGCCCCCACCGATGTGCTGTCATTCCCTGCCGACGCACCACCGGTAGCCATTGACGATGAGCCGCCTTATCTCGGTGATCTAATTATCGCCTATCCATATGCCTCTGCGCAGTCTTCACGCGAGGGTCACACGCTGAATGATAGCCTCTCGTTGCTTGTGGTACACGGCACATTGCATCTCCTCGGCTATGATCACGACACACTAGAAAATCGTGCTGAAATGTGGGCAGCGCAGGATGCAGCACTCATAGCCTTAGGGATTTCCACCGATATTGTCCCTTCGTTGGAAGAAGCCAAGCATGACGAATAAGCCTAAAAGTGTTCTGGACGCATTGACCAGCACAATGAAAATTAATCCCGATGATTACAGCCTTAAAACCAGCCCTAACCGCGTCAATAGTTTAGGCTATGCCTTGGCCGGTTGGCTGTACATGCTCCGCTATCAGAAAAATACGCGTATCATGTCTTTATCAAGCGTGGTGATTTTCGGGATGGCACTCTGGCTACAGGTTGATTTCATGAGTTGGGCGATTCTTATCTTAACCGTCACCACTGTTTGGATGGCTGAGTTTCTGAACGCCGCCGTCGAAGCAGTGGTCAATCTTGCATCTCCCGGTTTCCATCCAATGGCAAAGGTAGCCAAGGATGTCGCGGCGGCAGCCGTTTTGTTGGGTGCGGTTGCCTCCGTTATGATAGGGCTGTTGATTCTCGGTCCGCCATTATTACACAAATTAGGTTACTGAAAGTCAAATCATGGAAGAAACCCCACAACCCGGCGCACCGCGTAAAAATAGCGCCCGTGAACGTCATCAACGCCGTAAGCAGGGCATGGTCATGCCGTCCAGCATCCCTCGCCAGCTTAAACCGGCGGGCGGCTTTGAGATACCCGAAATTCGCCTGCCTGCCAATCGGCTGATTCTTTACGGCGTTGCAGGTGCAGTCTTTCTGATCGTGGTTGTAATGTTAATCGGGCGTTTGAAAAACGATACCAATCAAACCAGCCCCAATGCCATTTGGATCGGCACACGCTGGACGTATGATAGCCCCGACGACGCTGCCTTGACTGCGCTGGCTCAGAAATTTCAAGAGAATCAAGTCGGTGTGGTATATGCGTGGGTTGGCTTATTGCAATCCAACAATACGTGGTCGGATACTACTAAACTCGATGCCGTCAAATCCTTTGTCCAGCGTTTCAAACGCCTGTACCCCGCAGTGCATCTCTACGCATGGTTGAGCCTTGATGCCCAACCTGTCGACAGCACCAGTCGGCTTAGTGATACCAACATGCAGCAAATTGTGGCCGATTTCAGCAAGCGCATGACAGCCGAATTTAAGTTTGATGGCGTAATGCTCAATGTCGTTCCCGTCTTTGATAATGACGAGAACTACTTGGCGCTCCTCCGTAAAGTACATAGTATCATCGGTCAGGATGCCTCATTGGCAGTCGCCGTCCCGCCGGATTGGACACCCACCGATGCCAATATTCCACTGCCGCCGCGCATCGAACCCGGCACAGTCTGGGCGGAAGCCTTTAAGCAGCGTGTCGCCCTCATTGCAGACCAAATCGTGGTTACGGCTTACAACAGCGGCCTATCGTCCGGCAGCGACTATTCTGCGTGGATGGCCTATCAGGTCAAAACATTTTCACAGGCGCTCGCAGGTCTGCAAACGGAGGGAGGTATTCCCGCCTCGACTGAACTCTTAATCGGTGTTCCCGCCTACGATGCCCAGCCGCTGACCCACGACATCGCTTCGGAAAATATCCCATCAGCCATCGCCGGAATTCGCACCGGCTTCAGCGAAAGCACCGATGCCGCAAAATTTGTGAATGGTATTGCCATCTACTTCGAGTCGCAAATGGATGATGCCGACTGGTCACAAATCAAAAACCTTTGGGCAAAATAAAATATCGATTCGGGATGGGTTGGACGAGGTTTCCCGCCCATCCCAACCATTGAATTTCTCATGCCGCTGAACTACGGCTGCTTTCCCAACTCTTCATAGAAATAGATTGCCGTATCAATGCCTTTGTGGAACATCTCCAGCGTAAAGCTCTCATTCGGCCCATGTGCGCCATCACCTGCCAGTCCCAGTCCCATCAAGATCACAGGCAGGTTTCCCAACTGCCGTTGGAAGTCCGCGATGATCGGTAGTGTGCCACCGCCGCGCTCGAATACCGGACGTTTACCCCAACCTTTTTCGTAAGCGGTTACGGCTGCATTCATCGCCGTTGAATTCGTTTCCATCACGGCAGGATAGGCCGCTGCTTGCAACCGTACTTCGCTGCGCACAGTCGCTGGTGTCAATTTCAACAGTTGCGCCTTGACCAGTTCGAAAATCTTATTTGGGTCTTGGTTCGGCACGAGTCGGCAGCTAATTTTTGCCAGTGCTTTTGCTGGCAGCACCGTTTTCGATCCTTCGCCATAAAACCCGCTGACGAATCCATTAATTTCGAGCGTGGGTCGCCCGCCGATTCGCTCATGCAAATCATAATCGGCTTCACCCCAGAATTGTGGTACTCCGGTTGCTGCCTGCCATGTAGACTCCGCAGGCGCATGCTTGCGTAATTCGGCACGTTCTTCCGCGCTCATAATCAAGACATCATCATAAAAACCCGGCACGTTCACGCTGCCATCCGTGTTATGCAGTTGTGCGATAATTTCTGCCATCGCCTGTGCCGGATTATGCACAATCCCGCCGTAGCCGCCGCTGTGCAAATCCTGCTTCGGCCCGAACACCTCAAAATCAAGATACATCAATCCGCGCGTTGAATAGTCAATAACCGGTTGGTCAATCGTTTTCATCCCCGAGTCGGAAATGATGCACACATCCGCTTTCAACTTGTTACGGTTTGCCGCCACAAATTGACCTAAATTCTTCGAGCCGATTTCTTCTTCACCTTCGATCAGGAACTTCATGTTGACCGTTGGCTTGCCACCATTCGCCAGCAGCGACTCAGCCGCTTTCAACTGTGCCAGCATTTGCCCTTTATCATCGCTCGATCCACGCGCCCAGATTTTGCCATCATGAATCACCGGGTCAAAAGGTTCATTGTCCCATCCGTCCGCCAGTATCGCTGGCTGCACATCATAATGCCCGTATACCA
>JBBSBS010000179.1:0-11962 GCA_038251045.1 Aggregatilineales bacterium
CATATGATGGTATCGTGGCTGGCACACCGCGTCTTCGAGTATCAGCAAAAGAACGCTGGCACGGAACGCCAGCTCACCAAAATGATTATGATTACGATGGGTGCGCTGCTCCCCGGTGTCCTTTTACAAGATTACATCACCCACTGCGCCACACCCGATATGCCCGATATGGAGTTCGGAACCTTCGGCGTGAAATGTTACATCGGGCCGGGGCAGCCTTTAGAGCATCCCGAAATTGTCCAACCCCTCTCGATAGATGTGCGCGGTCACACCGTCGGCATGGTCGAGGACTTGATCGATCTCGGTGGCACCGCCCGCTTTGTGCGCGACACCCTGACCTCACCCAAATACGGTGCGCGAGATGTGGTGATCATCGCCCCATATCGCAAAAGTGCCGCCACCACTCACGAGATGGAAGCCATCACCTTTGGCCTTATCCCCAGAGATACATGGGTCATCACCCCCCGCGAACGCGTCGAAACGATGGTCAAGCGCGTCCCGTTCTGGGCGCAAAACGGTGCGGATCGTGCCACCTGTATCACCAACTTGCGCCGCATCGGCTACCCGCAGTATCTGATTGACGACTGGTTCGATACCGCGTGGATGCGTGTCGATCTTTAGTCCACTGTTAAAATCCGCTGCCACAGCCTCGTAGAGGATGGTCTCAGACCATCCCGCTGTATGGTGAATCTTGTAGAGATTTATTCCTCTTCCGGTCTCGTTTAGGTGGCCGGTGCTTCCACAAGCCCAAGCTGTTGTAACCACCCCAACCGATTGTATTCCTTGTAATCCGCCATGCCGATGCCGTCTTTGTTGAAGCGCACGAATACGTTGATGACAAACTTAATTGGTTTTCCGGTTGCACCAATCGTCACATCATCCTGTGAAATTGGCAGGCTGAACGTCCCCGTATACACCAGCCGACCTGCCAGCCAATCACCCTCGGCAACTGTGATCTCCATCGCCACATGCAAATCAGGCACGACCTGCCGGAAAATCGTAACAACCTGTTTGAAAGTATCCCGCGTGAAGTTACCAAACGGCTCGTGTGTCAGATAATCTTCCACCATGTACTTGTCGATGGCGGTCAGATCACCCTTATTCAGCGAGTCATCAATCACGCCTGCATAGCCCTCTATGTGCGCCTGTTCCAACCCCTCGGCAACCGTTTCGCCTAAAACAATCGGCTCAATTTCACCTGTGACCAGCGTATAAGCAATCAAATCAGGCAGCTTCGGCGCGGCATCCATCTGGATTAGCAGGCTTAAACGGTCAAAAGCCGTAAAATCTTCGGCAATTTTATCCTCGTCATTAAAACGATGCAGGATGTTGAATGATAGTTGAATTGGCTTGTTGTTCGGCGCAATCGTTTGACCGCCCAGTACAAATTTGTCATTAAATGTGCCGCTAAAAATGACACGGCTCGCCGCCCATTCGTCATCAGTATTCGCGATAATCACTTCCGGCGTAACTTTGAAATCCGGCATGGCGGATACCCATGCATTCACGAAGCTCTTGAATTCAGTCAGGTTGATGTCATCACCGAACCCGTGATTAACATAATCCTTGGCATAACTGGCATCCAGTCGGTCAACATTGCCCTTACCGATTGCGTCTTCATAAATGTGCTGAAGGGTTTCTTTGTGCTGATACGCTGCATCATCCTGCGCCAGACTCACTTGGAAGACGTTCAAGCAGCCGACAATAACCGCGGTGAATAAAATTCGAGCCATGATGCGGAACGATATGCGCGACATATAGTTTTCCTAATTGTGTTATAAGGATAGGATACAAAATCAGTATAGGGGCGCTTTGATTTCACTGCAATTTGGCTCTTCGGCTGTTGAGATGGGCTGTCTAAGTGTATTGTACAGAACCGACATAAGCTTAAGGAGATAGGGGAGGTCGCCCAACATATTCGTACCAACGTTTAATTTAGGTTTGTCGGCAAACCATTTTCCAACCCCTCCATAACTACACAGGCCACTTGCTCCCTCACAAAGTTAGCGCCAACCTTGCTTAACGGTTACCAAATGTCCGACCAAAATGTCACCCTTAAGCTTGCCACATCGAATATGATGTCTATGGGCTGTAGGGGCGGACGGCTGTCCGCCCTGCATTGTCCCCGCGCACCTTAATATCTCGCCCGTTTGCCAACGTTAGTGGCACAAAATCCACCTTTGCCACTGCCGCTTTCTATAGTGCTTTTTGTGCCGTTTCTCCCTCAAACGGTTGCACAAACCACAAATAATAATTGCAACAGTTGTGTCGTTTCCGACGACGACGACGACGACGACACAGACACAAAAACCCACTTCCGAATCTGACGAATTTTCCGAACATTCTCCCGTGTGCCATCGGCGAAAACTTCGGAAACTGCAATTGCTATAACTTACGACTAAAAACCTGCGCTTTTGTTCAGGTGTAAGTCCACGCCGTTATCGTGTATATATGAGGTGCAAAATCTGCTTTTCGCGTAAAGTTACTGGTGACCATTTATAACAAAGGAATCTAACGATATGGGCAAGGGACGCATGGAAGCTTTTAGCGATGGTGTGCTCGCCATCATCATCACCATCATGGTGCTCGAACTAAAAGTACCCCACGAGCCAACACTGCAAGCCTTAACTGAAATCGCCCCCATTTTTTTGAGTTATATTTTGAGCTTCATTTTTATCGGAATTTACTGGAATAATCACCATCACCTGTTACATTTGGCGCGCAGTATCAATGGTCGCATATTGTGGGCCAATCTGCACCTGCTGTTTTGGCTGTCCCTCATCCCCTTTGTATCGGCGTGGATGGGCGAGAACGGCTTTGCCACCATTCCCGTAGCCTTATATGGCCTCGTCCTGAATATGTGTGGGGTTGCCTATTACATTCTCGTTCGGGCTTTGCTAGGCCATCTGGGGCATGATTCGGAGTTAGCTGCTGCCATTGGCAAAGACTTTAAAGGCATCATATCGTTAGTCATCTATACTGCGGGGATTATATTTGCATTCGTCGATACCCGAATCGCCTTTGGCTTATACGCTTGCGTTGCCATCCTGTGGTTTATCCCCGACCGCCGCATCGAAAGCAAAATAACGCAGTAGAATTTGTCCTGTTTGCCAGTTTTACGCGTTAAATTACTGTCTATTATGGAGTGAGAAAAAAGCTCTTTGGAAGTCCCCTCGCTATGAAATGGAGAGGGGATTTAGGGGTGAGGATAGGCTTAAGCCAACGTCGCCGCGAAACCTTGTGGATACAAAACCGCCCATTCTTCGCGTAGGATGCCGTAGCCCATGCCATCGTAATACTGACCATCCACGATCCGCGCCCTACGGAAGCGGGCTTCTTCACGGTAGCCCAGTTTTTGCGCCAGCCGCATCATCCCCGCATTGCCCGACCATGTCCGCAGGTCAAGCCGCGCGAACAACGGCTCTGCCCTTAGAATATATTCACTCCATAACCCCAGCGCCTCGTAACCGATGCCCTTGCGCCAGTGCTGTGGATCGTACACGACGATGCCCAACGCCGGCCAATGCGTTTCCTCGCTGATCCAGTACCACGACACCTGCCCGATAAGCCGGTTATCCTGCCCGTTTGCGATGATAAGCTGCTGGCGTGGTGTCGCCCAATCCCCAAACTCAATCGCCTGTTCTTGCTGTTCCACAATCTCGTGAATTTCGTCCGGTGTGGGCGAAGCGTAATAGGGCGCATCCAACCGCTTCCAGTCGTGACCGGCCTGTAACCAATGGGCATAGGCTGGCAGGTCGCCCACTTCCCAATCCCGCAGCTTGATTTGCCTACTGTCAATAATCATCCTGCCTCAGCCTTTCATCGCCGGGTTGTAAAGTACCCCCACCACCTGAAACCACGGTGGATCGCCCGCCGTCGGGTTCTCTTCCAGTGCCATCCCCAGCTTGCGCATCACCGCTTTTGAGCCTTCATTGTCATACTCGGTCGTGGCAATTATCCGGCGCAGGTTCAACGTATTAAAGCCGTAATCAATCAAGGCTTGCGCCGCTTCGGCTGCGTACCCTTTGCGCTGGTGGATAGGTGATGTCACCCAGAACAAACCGAACTCTGGTTGATTAAATCGGTCCTCTGCCTCGCCATTTTCGCGAAACGATCTCAGTCGCTGGTAAGGCCCCATCGCTGGTGCGAAGCCCACCGCCCCCACGAATTCCCCCGTTGCTTTCAGTATCACCGCCCGTTCACCGTATGGTGGCTGATATAACTGTGCCAGTGCCACATAATTACGAACCGTCCACTCCATCCATTCGCGTCGCGCCTCCAGTGGATCTTCACCAAAACCGGCGTTCATAGTTGCGTGCATCACGTCGAGGTCATCCATTGTCAGGGGGCGTACCAGAAGCCGCGCGGTTTCAAGTACAGGCATTGCGGTCGATATAGTGGTTTGCCCTTCAATTTCGCCAGCTAGTAATGGGTTTTATTGTGGCATAACTGGCGAAAAAGGCAACAACAGAATCAAGGCCAGCATCCATTCGCGCTGATCTGTTCCGGATGCATTCGCACAAAGCGCTCGAATGGAATCAATCCCTCCCACGTCTTTCGCCTGCGATCTTCGTGTCGTGTCACCAGATATAATCGCCGTATATTACCCTGTAGCGATAACCACGGTTTAAGAAATGCCGGACGGTTGATCGACGCGAGGATGCCCGCCGCCGGATATTCGATAAAGTAATGATCGTGTTGAATCATGGTACGGTTCGCCTCGCAGGTTATCCCCGTTCCCATCGTTGTTGGATTACCGTAATAACCCAACACATCGCCCAGCCGTACCCGCACACAATTCGTTAGCACAATCTCATTGATGATCGGGGATTGGCTCCGCCCATAAACAAATTGGGCGAAACAACCCCCTTTTCGGGTCTTAAAAACCTCAAGCTGTGCCTTCGCCACATTATCATAAATGCTGTCGCCATATCCGGCGAAAATTGTTTTCACCTCGCTTGTTGTCGTCTTGCCCAACACGATTCCATACCAGCATGGTTGTGGCTGGTCTGTGCATCCGTCCTCAAATCCCATCATGACCGGATGCAGTGGGCGCAAACTCCCCAGCGTACGGGCAGCGAACGCGGCCATCACAATCATCATGAATATCAACACGGCGAGTTTGAACAGAAATCGCAGCATATAGTTATTGACACGTATGGCAGGGCTTTGTCATTGGTCATCCCCTGCAAATCATTCAATATAGATTAACCTGCATCCACCAGATACCGTGCAATCAGGTGCGCCGTATGTTCAATGCTGCTTTGATGAGTGCGCTCATACCCGTGTGACGCATCAATACCGGGGCCGATCAAAGCCACCCGCGCCCCGCCGCCTGCCCGCCAATAGGCCGAGCCATCTGACCCATAATATGGATAAATATCCACCTTGTAAGGAATATTATGGGCAGCCGCTAACGCCCGCATCCGTGCCGTGAAAGCATAGTGATATGGGCCGCTGCTGTCTTTGGCACAAATACTCACCGAAAATTCGTCCGAGTTCTGCCCATCACCCATCGCCCCCATATCAATCGTCAGCAGTTCATCCAGTTCAACCGGCCAATTCGCCGATCCACCGTGTCCGACTTCCTCATAATTGGCGATCAGTATCGTCGTGTCCTGTGCGGGGTGTAACTTGGCGGCTTTCAAAGCCATCAGCGCCCCATAAATAGCCGCCACCCCTGCTTTGTCGTCCAGATGCCGTGAGCGGATGAAGCCTGTATCTGTCACCTCCACACGCGGGTCAAGAAAAATAAAGTCGCCTACCTCGATACCCAGTTCACGCGTTTCGCCAGCGCTGCGGGTGACCGCATCCAGCCGGATTTCCATATTATCGGTGTCCCGTTGCGTCGAATTGAGCTTATTATTGACGTGTGTGCTGGGGTTGCTTAACAACACCGTTCCCCGTATGCGCTTGTCATCCGCTGTGCGGATTGTCACCCCTTCGTACTCGACAGCGTTCATGGCATAACCGCCCAGTTGGGTTGCCTTCAGTCGCCCGCTGCCTTTGATCTCTTTGACCATCAAGCCCAATGTATCAACATGCGCTGTGATGCCGCGCGGTGCGCTGCTGGCTTTCCCTTTCAATTCGGCGATCAATGCTCCTTTCTTGGTGCGTGAAAGTTTTAACCCTGCGAACTTGAGCTTCTTGAATGTCGCCTCCACATAATCAATGGCCTCCACCGTGTAACCCGTCGGGCTGGGTGTGTTCAAAAGTCCGGTTAAAAATGAGATGGTTTCATCAAGCTTAATTTTAAAATCAGTCATATGCGCTCCAACCTGAATAATAACGCATATACTATAACACCATATTGCTGTTTTCCCTGCGTACCATCTTTTTGTTGGTCGTCTCGCATGATGAAATCCCGCCCCACCAAAAGCTAAATGCGCCAACCAGTGTTACAATTGCGGCGTTCAATTAACCTGAGGATAGTGCATGAATTCCATTCACATGCGTGGCGCGGCGTTGGATGATACCCACGCCATTAGTGCCTTATTTCGCAGTCATATCGCCGTTTGGCAGCGCTTAAATGCGGGTGGTCAGGTAGAAGATGTCACTTACGATTCTTTGAGCATTTATGATCGTTGGATGCATGGCGGCCCTTGGATGAGTGTGGAAACAGCCGCCATTCATCTCAGTCACCTGCTGCGCGGCGCGGGCATCCCGCTGGTGGTCGAGGCCGAAGGCAAAATCGCCGCCTATGCCGAAGTCTATCGCGGTACGGAACCTGATCCCTTTGGCGATCACTTGCATCTGGCGCAGGTTATGGTGCATCCCGATTTTGCCAATGCCGGTTTGCAGGATGTTATTCTGAATGATGTTTTGGAACAGGCACGCATCGCCCGTGTCCATCGTGTGACGGCCAATTGTGTCGCCAACGATGTCCAAAATGAGGCGCTGTATGCCCGTCATGGCATGACGGTTCTCTCACGCATTCGCCGTTATAACTTGCCTGCAAAGTCAGGGCAGGGCTTTTATAAAGTCGTCGATCATTTGGAGGATGATGCCGCGCAGGTCAGTAATTGGTTTATGCCTGTCGGGCGCTTGGGCAGTTCTCGCCAACAGTGGGAAACACTCTGGCCTCAAACATGGTATGCCATCGCCGAAATGCGCGAACGTCCCACCCACCACATAAACTTCTCTGCTTCCGGTCAAGAAGCGCTCATTTACTGCCAGCAGCAGCTTTATGTGCCACGTGCTGTTGAAATCTATATGTGGTCGCCTAAGCCGCTTACAGTACAACTCCTAACCGCCTTGCGTGATTGGACGCACCGTGAAGGCTACCGCACCCTCGTGTTAAGTGTGAATGATGAAACTGCGAAAGTGTTGGGCACGGAAGCTGAAGCGGATGGTTATTATGAGGATGTTTACGGGGTAAATCTGTAGAGAGAGGCACCGCTTACACCGTGCCTCTCGTTTGGAGTTTAGCCAGCCGCTGTAGGTTCAGGCGTGGTTTCCATCATTTCGCTCTCAGCAGCACCTTCCATCGTCATAGGTTCGCCGAAAACGACCTTCTTGATCGTATATGTTTGTGCCGAAGGGTCACTAAATTTGGCATCCGTTACGTAGGCTTCACCATCCCGAATAGCGGCTGTTGTTGCCGAGTCGGGCGCAACCTCGAAGTCGCCTGTGATGGTTGCCGTTTCAAACGCATCATCACTCGTTAGTTGGATGACATGTTTGGGGCTGCCTACAACTGCCACCAGTGTGTTCGCATCCGCGAAAATGATTCCATCACCACCGCCCACATCGCCATCAACTGTAATGACCGAAAATGTTTCCGGCGCATCTAGCGGAATCTTAATCAGGTCTGCGCCCCGTACCGCTACCAGATAACCATCAGAGTTATACGCAATTCCATTCAGGATGAAATTACCCACAAAACTTAAGTCTTGCAGGAAAACAGACGCATTTCCATCGACATCGACTTTATAAAACACACCTGCCGCGCTGTCCGCGACATATGCGTTACCATCCGCGTCAACTGCAATGTCATTCGGGAAATGACCTGTTGCATCTGGCGTAAGCGCAGCCAGATCAACCACATGGATTTCCTCGCCCGTTGTTAGGTCATAAATGCCCAACTGACCGACTGCACCCCGATCAGTTGAACCGAACAGTAATCGGTTGCGGGCAGCATCAATTTCTAGGCCGATAATCGACTTCAGCTTGGTATCTTGTACTAAAGGTGTCAATGTACCGTCATCTGCCACGATTGATACACTGCTCTGTGAAATCGAACCGAGCAGGAATTGTCCGCGTGTCGCGTCATATTCAATCCCCTCTGGCATCATGCCGGGGTTATTGATTGTAATGACATCCGGGCCAGCCATCATACTTTCAGGGGTAGCTTCTTGGGCGGATACGGTGACTAGTCCTGTGACCAGCCCAATGGCTGCCGATAATAGGATAAACTTACGTTTCAGCATTCGTTCTTGTCTCCTCAGACTCTATGGACGAGTGTTGCCTGTAACATCCAGAAGGCATGTTAAGTGCCGGTCTTAGGTATTTTCAAGCGATTCTCATTGACCCTTTAGATAAACCACTATCAAACACGAATGCGGAGCATTGCTACTAATTTAGCTATAATGTAGTCTGTACCTGCGCTTTAAGGAGTCGCTTAATGTCTGGTTATGACTCGGATCGAGCCGAATATGGCATCACCAACGGGCATATTCAAGTGGTGATTGAAGGTGGCAAACAGTTGCCTGCCTATTGGGCTCACCCCAATACGGGGCGCTTGTTTCCTGCCGTTGCCCTCATCCATGACTGGTGGGGCATCACCGCCTCCGTTCGCCGTATTGCCCACCGGTTCGCGCAGGTTGGTTATTATGTTATCGTCCCAGATCTGTATAATGGAGAAGTCGCGGATACCCCTCAGCGTGCCATCGAGTTAGTGAAAGAGCTGGGCGATGGCGGTTATCCTCGTGTAGATGCTGCCCTCAGCGTCCTCGAAACCCATCACAATACCAATCGGGATGTAGCAGTCGTTGGAATAGGTATGGGCGGCAGTTTGGCATATGAGGCCGCCATTGTGCGTCAAGATATGGAAGCAGCAGTCGTGTATTATGGTTTCCCGCAGCGCTATTTCGGGCGCTTAAAAGATGTCCGCGTGCCGCTGCTGGCGATCTATGGTCATGATGAACAATATCTGAAACCGCCGGAACTCAGCCGTGTCCGCAAAGAATTGGCCTCCAACGCGCGCGGTTTGGAGCATGAAGTCCTTTTACTGCCGGATGTCGGTCACGATTTTATGGGTGATACCGCCAACGAGGTTGATGAGTCGCAAAGTCAACATGCCTTGAATGTCACATTCACCTTTCTGGAGAAATATCTTAAAGGGCCATCTCACCTTCCACTCCCATCCAAATTTTAATCACTTATCAACAAGGATGATGTCTATGCCGACTATCAATAATGACCCCCTGCGTGATCTTATCCGCTCGACTCTCGGTTTCTACGAACGTTTTGGCTGGCAGCCTCTCACCAATGATGCCATTCGTGTTTTTGAGGAGGAAGTGCGCGAAGTCACCGAAGCCGCAGTGGATGGCACCGACAAGAACCATATTGCCGAAGAAGCCGCCGATGTCATTGTCACTCTGATTGGTGTTTGTCAGGCCAGCGGCGTACAACCGGAGCAGTTGATCGAGCAGTTGTACGCGGTTATTGCCAAGAATGATGCTAAGAATCACGACACCCATGTCTATACCGATGGCAAAATCCGCCGCCGTTTTCCCAAGCCCTCAACCCCATGACAGCCGTTTGTGAAGTCTTGCAACCCGGTTGTGTGCCCTATCAACAAGCATGGGATTGGCAGAACACATTGGCAGAGCAGCGCGGACGCAACGAAACGCCTGACCGTTTGCTGCTGCTCGAACATCCCCATACCTATACGCTGGGTACATCCGGTCATGACGACAACTTGCTTTTCCCGCCGGACGAATTGACGCGCCGTGGGATTACCGTATTTCATGTGGATCGCGGTGGTGATATTACCTATCACGGGCCGGGGCAGCTTGTCGGTTATCCCATCCTACAATTACCCCGCGCGTCCGATACATTGCGTACCGATGTCATCGGCTACGTCCGCAAACTCGAACAGGTCATTATCCGCACCCTCGCTGATTATGGCGTGGTGGGCAAACCGATTTCTGGCCTCACTGGTGTTTGGGTGGATACCCCCGCGGGCGAGGCGAAAGTCTGTGCCATCGGTGTACGAATCAATGTTCGCGCCGTCACTAAACACGGCTTTGCCCTCAACCTCAATACCGACCTCAGTTATTTTGATGGCATCATCCCCTGTGGCATCCGCGACAAAGGCGTAACCAGTCTCGCCCAACTGCTAGGAGCACCTGTTGATGAAACAGCAGTGGCGCAGTGCCTTATCCAGCATTTCGCAGCCGTTTTTGACTACGATATGCTGCCCGATAAGTTCTAGTAGTCGGGAGACTTTCATGCCCCGCTTGTTGCTCAAACTCACGCTTATCATTACTGTTTTGCTCACCGCCACCAACCTCGCCGCCGTGCCATTGGCAGCACCCAACCGCCGAACCCCGCTTTACGTGGCTTCACCGAAGGGTACGAAGATAAGCCGCAGCCTTGTTGGTATGGCATCGTTCCGGGTGTGACTAACGTGGTCATTGCACAAGAAGAAATCGAAACTACAGGATATGACCTATATCTCAAAACGAATGACAATTTGTATTTTTCAAATCACAGTGATGGAATCTCAAAAGCCCATACGTGTTCTAATATACGGTTGTCATTTGATATAAATAGCCTAAGAATATCAACAATTTACTTTAATGGGTGCGATTCACTTGTCTTAGGAGATTTATCATTCTTAGGATTTCCAGAAAAGATTTCACCGATTTCTCTAAACACAGGTAAGTATTATGCCGCAGAAATCATTGAATATGAACTTGTGGATCGATCCTATCGTGTCTATCACCGTATAAAATGGTCGCCAATTTCTCAAATACAAAATCTTAATATCGGGTCGTCTACAACGGGAGTTCATACAGCGGTAGAATTAGTCGGCTATGCTTGGCATGGCTTTGTACCTTATTGGCGATATTGTCAACTTGAACCCGATTATCCGGATTGCCCGCAATAAAAAGCGCGGGCAGCCATAATGACCACCCGCGCATTCCTACATTTGACTATCGACCACCAACTACATATTAATCATGTGGCCTTCCAGCCCGTGTGCCGCTTCCATAATCGCTTCGCTCAGTGTCGGATGTGCATGAACGTTGCGGGCAATCTCGTTGGGGGTTAGCTCCGCCAGCCGTGCCAGCGTCAATTCTGGCAGCAGTTCGGTGACTTCCGGCCCAATCAGATGTGCGCCCAGAATTTCGCCGTACTTCTTATCGCTGATCAGCTTGACAAATCCAACGGCATCGCCCAGACCATGTGCTTTGGCATTCGCTTGGAAGGGGAACTTGGCGACATTGATCTCGTAGCCTTTTTCCTTAGCCTGCTTCTCCGTCCAACCGAAGCTAGCGATCTGCGGCTGGCAGTAGGTAGCACGGGGCATCATGTCGAAGTCCAGTTCGACCGTTTCTGCTCCGGCGATATTTTCCGCCGCCACAATGCCCATGTTTTCTGCGACATGCGCCAGCATCAGCTTGGACGTGACATCACCAATCGCATAAATGTGCGGCACGTTAGTCTGCATCTTCTTGTTGATCTCAATCGCGCCCCGTTCGGTCAGCTTCACGCCCGTTTTTTCCAGCCCGTAGCCTTCTGTGCGCGGCTTGAATCCGATCGCCTGCATCACCTTATCGGTTTCCAACACCACCTGCTTACCATCAGCACCCGTGACCGTCACCTTGACATTCTTGCCGGTGTCCTCGATCTTCTCGACCTTGGTGCTGGTCATAATCTTGAAACCCTGCCGTTCATACTGCTTGCGCAATTCGGCGGAGACTTCTTCATCTTCCAGCGGCATCATCCGGTC
>JBBSBS010000180.1:0-11955 GCA_038251045.1 Aggregatilineales bacterium
AAGGCACAACGCAAGATAAAACGAACGTCACCCGTTGGGCGTAGTACAAACTAGTTATAGTCTAACACAATTGTGTGTCCCGCGCAGTATGGCTTGTGCCTATTGGCGCAATCGGCTGTGATCGAGTCGGCAGCCTCAGGCCAGCATCGGCTCGATATACTCCATCGCGTCTGCCAATGTGGGGAAATATTGCGTGTTTTTACTGCCGCGTGTGCTCATGGCGGTGGATTCGTTCATCATCACTTCCAGCGGGTTGAACCCCACCAGCACACCACGGGCTGCCATCGGATGGCTGTAGGCGCGGTGTCCGAGTTGGCTGCGCAGAACATCACGATCGGCTTCGGTGACTTCCAACCAACTAATGATGAGGACAATCGGCGCGGAGACGCTATCCAAATAAAGTGCCATCTCATCCAGACACGCTTTGAGGGTATCGGGGGTTTGATGTCCTTGATAGGCCACATACAGCACGTAATCCGGTTTCAACCAGCTGATTTCGTGTGTCATCTCTTCACCCCTTTCAAATCAAACGATTATTACAATTTACATTATAGGTGCAATGTCGTAATTCATTTATTAAGATTGATGTGGAGGGGGTGGTAGTGGGTGTGTCTAAAGATGAATGGGACAAAAACTAGATAGAGGGTTTATTGTCTGGCATATCGTCACTATTGATCGAATCAATTATTTGATGTGCCATTTTTTCAAACTCATCAGCACAACGATATTCTGTTTGAAATGTCTTTGCGTCACGGAAATGTTTGTCGTCTTCAGCAAGAGGCTTCCATATTAATATTGCTTCAGACATGCGATTAACTGCTGCTAAATTAATAGCTTTCCCCGCCAAAGCAAATTTATTTTGTGGTTGAATTTTTAGCGCACGATTGAAATCCGACAACGATTCGGTAAACATTTGTAAGAGAAAATAAATATGTCCCCGAACTGTATAGTTTTGAACGAGACCCGGCATTAAGCGGACAGCTTCATTACTATCATCAAGTGCATAATTCAATTTTCCAATGAGGGCATATTCACCTGCCCTAGATTGACAAGCAAGGGCATTATTACGATCAAACTCTAGCGATTTACTAAAGGCCAAAATGGCTCTTTCCGAGTCGTACAAACCAGTGTACGCCAAACCAATGCCGTAATAGGCCGCCGAATTGTGAGGCCGAATTTGAATACTTTTCTTGAATATTTCTATCGCCTCTTCATATCTATCTTTAAGAATAAGCGTAAGCCCTAGTTGGATGTAGGACATCATATGACCGGGAGCAAGCTGGATTGCATTCTGAAGTGCGCTTATGGCTTCGTCCAGCTTTTCCATCTCGAAATAGCACACACCAAGGCCAAAATAGGCCAAAGCAAAATTTGGATTTTTGTGTAAAGTGGTTTTATATGTCCCGATTGCATCCTCATACCGCTTTTGTGCTTTGAACACCTCACCCCGTAAATAATGGGCAAAAGCATATTTGGGAGCAAGCCGAGTAGCTTCATTTGCATCTGCGAGTGCCTGTTCAACCTTTCCCTGATGGGCAAAAGCTATCCCTCTGGCTGTATAGGCATGTGCAAATTGAGGATCGGATTTAATAACAAGATTTGCATCCTCAATAGCTGCGGTGGGTTGCCGAGTGAGGGCCAATACCATAGCACGGTTACTGTAGGCCATAATGAAGTCAGGTTGATGTTTAATTGCCTCGGTGAAACTAAGGACGGCACTTTCAAACTCGCAACGCTGCATTTGCTCAACGCCTCGTTGAAAATATTCAACGGCTACAGGGTGGCGTTCCGTAGCAAGTGCTTTGAAGAACTTCTTAAACATAGGAAATGCTTTCGTATACTTGGTATCTAAGACAGCTTAGCAAGAAACGGTGACATCAGGGTAGCTTGGTCTAATGTCGCCGAAATTCGCCTGTATTTATTATGCGTCAAATTCTATTTTAGAAACTACTGACGGCTAATCAAATCCTCAAATAGACACTCGCTGTTTGGTATTTGACATTAACAAGTTCACACGTAAATTCACACAGTTGCAGGAATGACTATGGTGAAGGATGATGATAGGATATGTTCGGCATTAAACTATCAGGGAACTTTATATGCACGAAGACTTACTCATCGCGCTCACAGGCATAATAGGTCTAGCTGTCCTCACCCACTGGATCGCATGGCGGCTGCGCAGTCCCTCTATACTGCTGTTTCTGGGATTCGGCTTTCTGGTCGGCCCTATCCTCCATTTGATTGATGTTGACCATGTTATGGGTGAACTGCTGTTCCCCATCGTCAGCCTGTCGATTGCCATCATCTTATTTGAGGGTGGATTGACGCTGCGCTTTACTGATTTACGGAACATCGAGCGGGTGGTGTGGCGTATTTTGAGCGTCGGGGTGATCGTCACATGGGGATTGACGGCGCTGCTGGCCTCGGTGCTGCTGGGCTTCAGCCTTCAGATGTCGCTGCTGACAGGCGCGGTGCTGGTGGTCACCGGGCCGACGGTCATCATCCCGCTGCTGCGGCAGGTGCGCCCCTCCAAGCGGGTGGCCTCCATCCTGCGCTGGGAAGGCATCATCATCGACCCCATCGGCGTGGTGCTGACGGTGCTGGTGTTCGAGGCCATCTCGACCGGCAGCCCGAATGGCGGCGTGGTGATCGTGCTGGTCGGTCTGGTCAAAACAGCGCTGGTGGGTGTGGGGTTGGGTTACGCGGCGGTACGCCTGTTGATCGAAGCCCTGCGCCATCATTGGATACCGGATTACCTCGAAAACCCGATGACCCTGTTTATGGTGCTGGTGGCCTTCACCATCTCGAATGTGCTGCAACACGAATCCGGCTTGCTGACGGTGACGGTCATGGGCATTGTGCTGGCGAATCAAGAACTGCGTGTGTTCGGGCGCTGGCATCTGGGTGGCAGCAAATACGCCATCAACATCGAACGCATCGTTGAATTCAAAGAAACGCTGCAAACGTTGATTGTCTCCAGCCTGTTCATTATGCTCTCGGCGCGGCTGCGCTTGGAAGATATGGCACAAATTGGCATGGGAGCAGTTCTTTTTGTGCTGGCGTTGATCCTCATCGTCAGGCCGGTAATCATCTGGTTATGTACATTAGGGTCGCCACTTTCCAACAAAGAACGCATCTTCATCGGCTGGATGGCTCCGCGTGGTATTGTCGCGGCGGCAACCGCCTCGATCTTCGGCCTCGAATTAACCGCGCTGGGCACACCGGGGGCAGAGCAGCTCGCGCCGGTGGTCTTCGCCGTCATTATCGGGACGGTGCTGGTCTACGGCCTCACGGCGGGGCCGCTGGCAAAACGGCTGGGGATTTCGCTATCTAATCCGCAGGGTACGCTGATCGTCGGCGCACACACATGGGCGCGAACCATTGCCCAAGCCCTGAAAAAGGCGGGCTTTACGGTGATGATGGTCGATACCAACTGGACATATGTGCAGCAAGCCCGCATGGAAGGGCTGAACATCACCTACGGCAACATCCTCTCCGGCCAAACCGAAGAACTGCTGGACTTAACCGGAGTCGGGCGTGTGCTGGCGATGACCTCCAACGACGAGGTGAATGCCTTGACCGCCTTCAAATTTGGGCGGTTGTTCGGGCGCTCGCAGATTTATCAGGTATCGCAGCAGCGCGGCAATGGTCAGCGCTTGGGCATGGCACGCGAACTCAGTGGTCGCCCGCTGTTTGCCGAGGGACAATCCTTTGACGATCTCGACACCCTCTTTGCACGGGGCGCACAGATCAAAACCACCCAACTGACACCCGAATTTGATTTCGCCGCCTATCAAGCCCAATACAACGGCAACGTTCTGCTGCTGTTCGCGGTTGATAAAACCGGCGGCCTGCTGGTGGCAACGGCGGATGCACCGCTCAAGCCGCAGGTGGGCATGACGTTGATGAGTCTGGTGCTGGCGGAGAGCTAACCCTACGGGAAAATTATGAGCGAAATTGATACCCAAAATACGATTGCCAAGATCATGGTGCCTATCTCTAATCCAGACACGGCAGAAACTTTACTCCGTCTGGCCTGTGCGCTGGTGAACCCTGAAGAGGGCGAAGTCATCGGCTTGTACATCCTGCGCGGTGATCTGGAAGACGAAACCAAGGTTATCGATCAGCTTGAACCGATGATGGAACAACTTGAAGCCGAATCGTATACGGTCACGCTTCAGACTCACAAATCATCGAGCGTGGCGCGGGGCATATTGGATGCCGCCCGTGATAATGGCAGCGACTTGATTATTCTGGGGGTGCAGCGTTCCAGCCCTGATCAAGTCATATTGGGTACGATTGCCGAAAATGTACTGGCAGCCGTATCCTGTCCGGTGATGATTTACCGCCCTGCCAAAGCTGAACATGAAATCAAGCGCATCGTCATCCCCACCGACGGTATGCCGCCCGCCCGCGCCGCTGGCAGCATCGGCATCCGCCTTGCACAGCATTACCAGATCGAAGCCGAGGCGGTTTATGTGCAGCCCGGTTATCGTTCGCGCTGGGAAGGCTTGGGGCATATCGAGCAAACATTGGAACACATCCCCGGTGCATCCCGCGTCAAACGCACCCTGATTACCGCCATGAATCCGGCACAAGGGATGCTGGCACGCCTCAACGATGATGATCTGCTGGTTGTCGGTTATTCAGGCCGCTCCGACTTTGAACGGCTGTTGTTTGGCGACTTTGCCGGTCAAATGTTGAACCATTCACGCTGTGCTGTGGTGATGATCTCCCCGACAACCGAGACCCTACCGCTGCTCAAACGGGCGCGCAAGAGTGTCAACCGCTTTGTCTTGAAGCTCACGCCCGCCGAAGAAGAAGACATCGTGCGGCAGGCTTTTGATTTATCGGCTGGTAATCTGGATTATCTGGTGCTGATTGCGATTGCCGCGACGCTGGCCTCGCTCGGCTTATTGGCGAACAGCGCGGCGGTGATCATCGGGGCGATGCTGGTCGCGCCTTTCATGCAGCCCTGTATCGCTTTCGCGGTCGGCATGTCCACCAACCAGATGGCCTTGGCGAAACGCGCCATATTCAGCCTGCTGGTCGGCATCCCGCTGGCGGTCGCCATAGCTGGCTTGACCGGACTGCTGGCGCAGGGGCGACCCTTCACCGCCGAGATGCTGGCGCGTGGCAACCCGACCGTGGTGGATGTGCTGGTGGCTTTCGCCTCCGGTGTGATGGGCGCATATGCCACCGCCCGTAAAGATATTCCCTCGGCATTGGCAGGGGTCGCCATTTCCGCCGCCTTGATGCCGCCGCTGTGTACCTTTGGCCTCGGCATAACCGCTGGCAATCTTGATCTGGGCTTACATGCCGGACTGCTGTTTCTGACCAACATCATTGGTATCGCGCTGGCGGCGTGGGTGGTGTTTTTCTGGCTGGGACTGCGCCCGATTGTGGAAGAAGATGAAGAACCGCGTTCCACCCTGACATCGATTGTCACCTTCGTCTTTTTGGTGACGTTGACGGTCGGCTTACTGTTCAACCTGAGCGCCACCCCCGTCAACCGTTCGCAGGAAGTGATTGATATGCTTGCGGAAGCCCTGCGACCGGCGCACATCGAGGATGTGGAACTGCTCGGTACAGAACCGGTGAATGTGACGGCGATTGTGCGCTCTAACAAGCTGATTACACCCACGCAGGTGACCGCCGCCGAGCAAATACTTGCCGATCATCTTGCCAGTCCGGTGCATCTGGAAGTGGTTTTCCAGCAGGTGATAAGCGCACCGTAAGCGCCGCGAAAATGACGCGCGTTCGTCATCCACAGCCAAACGCGTTATATTCATGTCGAATATCCGACCATAAATTCAGGGCATGGGGAGGCACGAATTATCACAGTTCAGTTTCGTCTGCTTCACCCCGTCGCTGCTGTCGCCCTCCAACCCTATCCAAGAAATGTGCTGAATGCTCGATAACCTTCTAAGCCAAATCTCCACCGAAGCCACCGTTGGCGTATTACTGCGCCTGCTCCTGATCGTCGTCATTTTGCTGACAACATGGATCGGGCAGCGCTGGGTACGCTGGCTGGTCGTCCGCTTGGTCGAAGGGCTGCTGTTTGCCATCACCCGCGTCCGCAAATTCGACATCAAATGGAAGACAACCCTCAGTCACACACTGGCGCGTCCCATTCAGGCGCTGGTGGTCGTGCTTGGCTTACGTCTTGCCATAACGCTGATAAGCATCTCACCGGGGTTTGAAAATCTGGTTGACCAGATTACGGCGAGTATCGTCACCATCGCTTTATTCTGGCTGCTGTACCGGCTGGTCAACGTCATCACCCAATATTATGTGACGCAGGCCGCGCTGGAGTCCTCGCCGCTGGATGAAACCATCGTCCAGTTCGCCCGCCAGATCGGCAACATCCTCATTGTCATTTTTGCGGTGGTTCTGGTCTTGCAGCAGTGGGGGCAGGATGTCGGTGGTTTAGTGGCTGGTCTGGGGATCGCCAGTTTGGCGGTTGCCTTAGCCGCGCAGGAAGCCCTGTCGAACATCATCGCCTACTTTGCCATCGTGGCCGATTCCCCCTTCAAAGTAGGTGATTTCATCATCATTGACGGTCTGGTCAAAGGTAAAATTCAGGAGATCAGCTTTCGCAGCACCCGCATCCGCACGCTGGATAATTCGGTCATGATTATCCCCAATAACACCATCGCCAACGCCAACGTAGTCAATTGGGCGCGGACGCGTAAACGGCGGCTGGATATGATCGTCGGACTGACCTACAGTTCAACAGCCCAACAAATTGAAGCGGTCATCAAAGCCACCACCGCCATGCTGGATGAACATGACCATGTGACGACCGACCGCCGGGTGGTTGAATTTGTCCAATTTGGCGAAAGTTCGCTTGATCTGCGCATGGCCTTCATGGTCAAGAGCAGCACATGGGAAGATTTTGAAGCCGTCAAAACCGACATCAACCTCAAGCTGATGCACATCTTTGAGGACAACGGCGTGTCGGTGGCCTTCCCCACCCGCACCGTCCATCTGGAACCCACGACACCCGCATAAGCACGTTACCAATCTTTTTGAGCATCCGTCGAATTGGGATAATGTCCATAATTCGTGCGCTGATAGCTATTGTAGTATCATCAAGCTACTCAAATCGTCAAACTTGTCAGTGACATCTCTTACATTCGTACATTAAAGTGAAGCCTTTATGTTTTCCAGTCACCGCCGCGCAAGATTTGGTATCCCACGCCGTTCCGCAAAAAGGCAGGCATCACCGCCTGAAACGCAATCCTTAGACACTCAAAAGACTCTCCCGTCACCAACCAGCCCTGACCAAATATTGAAGTTGCAACGAACCATTGGCAATAAGGCTGTTCAGCGATTATTAACACACTCACCCGCCCAAGTCGTGCAGCGGGATATTGATCAAAAGGCCCTTGCGCACACGAAAAAAGAAATTCCGGAGTTTGCGGCTATATATGACACCGTGATTCAACAAATTGCCCAATCCAATGATTATTTATGGAAGTATATTACGGACCCTAACTACAATGTGGTATTGGAATTTACACCGGATACAGGGCTGTTTGCAGGAGGAGAAGGCGAGACAAAAATTTGGATAGACCAAAAGGGCACTCGTACAAGGATCGAGAACTTTGACTATAAATCCACCAAAGTGGAGGCGACTGACCCAATTATTATTCAAATTTTAATTGGGAAACCGCGATTTTTTGGAAGTGACGGCGCAAACGCTGGAGAAATTGCCCAGATCATGCTCCACGAGTATGCGATTCATGCCGAGCGTTTTGCTAAATCCATCATGACTATTCGTAAATTTACAGCGAGTGGTCTGGAGGGCTCCAAAGATCAACTTGCAATGACCATGATGCATTATTACAAACAAGGCGATTGGGATGCTGTTCTACATCACAAGGCGATATGGAATCCAAACCACCCGAACTTCCAAATGTATCAAGATTTAATCAAAAACATTGGTACGGAATTAGCACAGTCAAATTCAGCAACGGCAGACGGATTTAAGGTGGCTGTCGAAAAAGAAGCAAGTAACTATCGTCAAACAGACACGATTCGGACAACACTCCAACATCTGAATATTAATGTGCAGGGTACGGAATATAAAATCGGAGATAAGATTGCAGACGAATTTGATATAGATTGATGAAAGCCGAGGATAATATTATAGTCAAACAAAGAAATTTGATCCGTGTTAAAACCTGCAAGGCATGAGGTTCAATGACTTGGCAGAAAACCTGTTGTATAAAGACTGTCCATTTGTTGCTCTAGTGACTTTGAAAAATTTCGTTACATCCTGTCAAAATTTCGGGGTGATGCGCGTTCCTTTAATCACAGGTTTGCCGACCATCACCTGACGGTCTACTGTAATTCGCTCGTATTGCATATCAACCTCCATACCGGACAGTTCGCCTATCCTTATTATGAATCATGGCGAGTTTGACATCCACCAGCAGGTGTCTTTACACTAAAGACGAGCAGAAACACGCGACTGGAGAAATACATGGATTCAAATGCAAGTGAACAGATAGACACCCTGATAGCGGGACTGACCGACTGGCACGGCAAAATCTTCGCTGACATTCGGCGGATTATCCATGAGGCTGACCCTGAGATTGTTGAAGAATGGAAATGGATGGGCACGCCAACATGGTCGGACAACGGAATCGTCTGTATCGCCAATCCTTTCAAAGACAAAGTGAAGTTAACCTTCTCGAATGGCGCGAGCGTCCCCGACCCCGATAATCTCTACAACAGCGGGTTGGACGGCAGTAAATGGCGAACCATCGATTTTTTCAAAGACGACGAGATCAAAGAAACCGAACTGCGGAATCTGGTGCGTTCCGCTGTGGATTACAATCTATCCAAGCCCAAGAAAACAGCGAAGGCCAAAAAGAAGGCCAAGTAATCACCCGCTGCGATCTGCTGCTTATACAACACTATGCCCGACGAATATCGACCGTCCGTTTAGTTTGGGTTTGTGCCACAAACCGTTTGCCAACCGTCCACCAACCGCGCCGCACTATTCCTCGCCTGTAAAGTTAGCGCCAGCCGCGCTTAAGAGTGACCAAATGTCCGACCAAATGGTCACCCTTTTCATCGCCATTTGGTGTACGCTGTTTAGAGGGATGCCCATGCATACATAAAACGTGGGTCATCCGCTGTTGAACACATCGCGCATCCGATGAAAGTTTATTTGGGGTTTGGCAAAGATGGCGGCGGCAGACTTCTTTACCAATTTCGCCAACATTGCCATACTTTTAGCCGACGACGAATGATATTGACTGGCAACAACCGTTTGCCATCGCCGAAATTGCCGGCAAATTTGCCAAAAATGAAGCCCGTTTCGCCAATAACCCGCCATCCGCTCGTCATGGGGTGCGTCCCCAACCTGCCAGCGCCTTCAAACGCGAACGGACGCTGCTATCCGCCACCGCCACACTGGCAACCGCCTTACTGCGGGCGCTGGTAATCAACACAATCGCCACCACGATCACCAGCGCCGCCACCAATTCGCGCGGGTTGAGCGTTTCACCCGCCAGCGTACCGAGGAACAGCGCCACCACCGGATTCATATAGGCATAGGTCGAAACGCGGCTGGGCGGAATCACCGTCAGCAGCCACATATAACAACTGAAGGCGATCACCGATGAACCGACGATCAAATACACCACCGACAGCGCCGACTTGAGCGAAACCGCATCCAGTTGTAACTGTGCCGGTTCACCCACGATCACACTGAGCAGTAAAAACATGATACCTGCGCTGAACAGGTTCATGCCGGATGCCAACGCCGACGACTCCGGCTTATCCACCCGCCGCGAAAGCAGGGAACCGACCGTCCAACAAATCGCTGAACTCAGCACCAACAGGCCGCCCAATGGGTCAATGCCGCCGCTGCCGCCGCCGCCAAACATCAAGGCCACACCAACGAAGCCCAGCACCAACCCCACCAGCACCCGCCCGCGTGGACGTTCCTCGCCCTGCCACAACCAGCTCAGGATTGCCATCCACAGGGGCAGCGTGGCGTACAAAGTGGCTGCTAGTCCGGAGGGCACGGTGCGCTGACCGATCATCAACGTGCTGTTCGCCCCGAAGAACATGATGAAGCCCAACAGCGTTGCCGAGCGCCACTGGGCAAAGGTCGGCCTCTTAGCACCGCTGCGCCACGCCAGCAGCATCAGGATGACACCGGCTGTGGCAAATCGGCTGAAGGAAATCATGAAGGTCGGGATGGTCTCTAGCGCGAAGTGAATAGCAAGGAAGCTGCCCCCCCACAAAAAGTAAATGGCCGCGAATGAAAGGATCACGCGCCATGTTGGTGCATTGGGTTGGGAGGCCAGCATAAGACAGGATACCTCGGTCAGTTTAAGTGAACATATCACAAAGCAGCAGTGGACTGCCGTGAATAGCCACATTCTAACAGAGATAGCGCCTGTGCTTCTTAAGACTGACTAAGTCCAAGTTGGGTCAGGCTTCGACGACCGGCTCGGCCTTAATCGGCATACGGTGGGATGCCGTCCGGCTGGCGTTATAGCTGGTGATGATGACCACCGAACCAATGATGATGCCTGCTGCAATCAGTGTGCGGATAGTCAAAGGTTCGCCGCGAAACAACCAGCCGAGGACAACCGCCACCACCGGATTGACATAGGCATAAGTCGCCGCGCGGGCAGGCGGGGCGTGGTTAATCAGATAGATGTAAGCCGTGAAGGCCACCAGCGACCCGAACACGATCAAGTAAGCCAGAGCAATTATCGAAGGCGTGGTGACTTTAGCGAGGTCAAGTTGACCCCATTCACCCAGCAGTGTGCCCAGCAGCAGCAGCCACAAACCGCCGCATAACATTTCCATGCCGGTCGCCTGTAACGGATTAGACGGTAAGGATGCGCTGCGGGCATAAAACGTGCCGCCTGCCCAGCAAATAGTCGCAATCAATATCGAGAGGATTCCCAGCGGGTCAATCGGCGCATTATTGCCATCCCCGCCGCCCACCAGCAGGCCGATTCCCGCCAAACCGACGAGTACACCCACCATCACCGGCAGGCCGGGACGTGAGCCGCCGGGACGAAACCAGTCGATCAGCACGATCCACAAGGGCACAACCGCCACAATCAGCGAGGCGATTCCGGTAGGGATGTGCTGTTCTGCCCACACCACGCCGCCGTTCCCCGCCAGTAACAAGAGTGCCCCGATAATCAATGTCGAGCGCCAGTGGACGCGTTTGGGCGCAGGCGCACCACGAGAAGCCGTCCACGCATAGAGGATGAGTCCGGCGACGAGAAAACGCACACCTGCCATCAAGAACGGTGGCAGAGTATCCACCGCGTAACGAATGGCGAGGTATGTCGAACCCCAGATGATATAAACTGACGCGAAAGAGGCGATTAAACGCCAATCTCTGACGGGCGCTTTGACACTGTCGATGGAAGTCACATATGCTCCAAGTGATAGGCGGAACAAATACAGGTGCTTGTCCTATTGTTCACATTGTAGGTTAAAACCTGGCATCGGAAATATCCGTTTATTGCCACGACTTAAAATGCCGAAGCCACCCTATTCTTTTTGATCTTATGACAAGCTTCAGTATTTTCTATACGATTTACGTCTTTATGGTTAAACAATTGGAAGCATGAACATGCCCGATGCGTTAGATGAGCAACGCGAACGTCTACTAGTACAACGAATAGGCCGTGACCCTGCCGCGTTTCACAGCTTATACGAACTGTACTTTGGGCGTGTGTACAGCTATGTGGCGGCAAAGGTGAGTGATCAACTCGATGCTGAAGATCTGGTATCCGATATTTTTCTACAAGTGGTGAAAGGCTTACCGCATTTCAAGAACCAGCATCATTTCAGCTTTGCCGCTTGGATTTTTACAATCGCCCGCAATGCAGTGACCGATTTCTATCGCCGCAAAGGGCACACGGGCGACAGCCTTCAATGGGATAGTCTGGAGCACAATGA
>JBBSBS010000181.1:0-11788 GCA_038251045.1 Aggregatilineales bacterium
ATTTATAGTCAGTCAGAGATAGAAGGAGTTCCGGAAGATTTGCGCGGTAAATATTTCGAGCAAACCGGTAACCGCTACATGTTCCGCACCGATTTGCGCCGGTCGATCATATTTGGGCGGCATGATCTGGTTCAGGATGCACCAATTTCACGCCAAGATCTGATTATCTGCCGTAATACCTTGATGTATTTCAATAGTGAAACCCAAAAACGGATTATTACACGGATTCACTTTGCCCTGAAGGATGAAGGTTATCTTTTCTTGGGACGTGCCGAGATGTTGATCGCCCATGAGGCACTTTTTACGCCGGTAGAACTCAAGCATCGCGTGTTCATGAAAGTCCCTAAAATAAAACTACGGGATCAACTGCTAGCGATGGCCCAGACCGGGGACAGCGCGAAAGCCAATCAAATAACACCAAAGGTTCACCTGATGGAAATGGTATTTGAACGGGCAGGGACAGCGCAAGTTGTGGTAGATACCAATGGTTTCCTGACTTTGGCCAATGAAAAGGCACGCACGCTGTTTGGTTTGGTAACAGTCGATATAGGTCGACCCTTTCGCGATCTTGAGTTATCTTACCGCCCGGTTGAATTACGCGCCCGCATTGAACAAGCCTATGCCGAACATCGCATGGTACAACTTTCGAATGTCGAGCGATTTTTCCCTGATCTATCCAAGCAGATGCTTGATATTCATATTTTGCCCTTGTTCGATGCCATCAACGTGAGTGCCGGGGTTGTCATCAGTTTTCTAGATGTAACACCTTTCTCTCTGCTGCAACAGAAAATGGATCGTTCTAATCAGGAGCTTGAAACAGCCTATGAGGAATTGCAGTCGACTAACGAGGAGTTAGAAACGACCAACGAAGAACTCCAATCCACTGTAGAGGAGTTGGAAACGACCAACGAAGAACTCCAATCCACCAACGAAGAATTGGAAACCATCAATGAGGAACTCCATTCGACCAACGAAGAGTTAGAGACAGTCAATCAAGAACTACAACTTCGTGGCGATGATTTGGTTCGCACCAACGGCATCCTTGAAATCGTCTACACCAATCTTCAGGTGGTCGTTATTGCCGTCAATCGCAATCTCCAAATCATCAATTGGAATAAATTAGCCGAGGATATGTGGGGTTTACATGCCGACGATGTGTTGGGTAAATTCCTCCTCAACATCGAAACAGGTTTCCCGATGAATGAGTTGGCGGATACCATGCAAAATATTCTGAATGCCGTTACGCCCCGTCAAACAGCGACGATTAATGCTCAAGATCGCCGCGGTCGCAAGTTGACCTGTCATGTTATCTGTAGTCCAATCATCCTGCCGGATACCACCGTTCAAGGTGTAGTTATCCTCATGGATACCGATGCAAAGTCTCCGTAATGACGGCATTAAATGCCTGCGGCAACTATAACGAGATATTGTGATAACGAATGCAAGGAATTCGGATCAAAAAATAGCCAAACTCCAATCAGACATTAGTGATCTGGAAAATTACGTTGCGCTGTGGGATTCTGACCGCGAAGACTCGAGTCTTGAGGAAATGCGCGTCACCCTCGAAGAATTGCATGTTGCCGAAGAAGAACTCCAACTTCAGAATCAAGAACTACGTGACATGCAAAAGATACTTGAGAAGGAGCGTCAAAAATACGCCAAACTCTTCGCCCTTACGCCGGAAGGGCATGTGCTGACGACCGCGACAGGCATTATCCTCGAAGCGAATTTGGCTTTTTTAGAATTAGTGAATTTCTCAAACGAGTTCCTAATCAATCAACCTTTGCGCGATTTAGTTGTCGAAGGCCAACAAGTGCTGTTCGATGAACTGCTGACTATGTCCGTGCAGTTCTTGAGTCGGGAAATGAGTTTACAACCGCGCGTGGGTAGTCCGATCTTTACAGAAGTGAGTATGACCCCCATTGCCGGAAAGGATAACGAATGTCTCTATCTATTGTGGGTTTATCATGATGTGCGCGATAAACAACAGGCTATAAATACCCGGATTGAAAACGCCCTACTCCAGGATCATATTGATGCCCAGAAACTGCATATGCAGCTCGAGGCCGAAAAAACAATTAGTGCCCTTAAGTCTGAAGTGATGAAGATCATTTCTCATGAGTTTCGTACACCCCTGACCATTATTCAAATGGCAGCATCCAATCTTGAAAGTCATGGAGATCAGCTTACAGAAGAAAATCGCATTCAGAAATACAAGAGTATTTACCTACAGGTCAAACGGCTGTCGGATATGCTGAATGACATTAGCCTAGTTGTTCAAGGGGTGGGTAGCATTGGTTCGTTAAAACCCTTACCGCTCGATCTGCATACTTATTGTGAAAAACTCATTCACGTTTTGAGCAAAGAAAATGAGCAGTCTCATGCCATTAAGTTAGAACTTGTGGATGTTCCTGAAACAGTAATTGTTGATCAATATGTGCTCGACCTGATCTTGCGAACACTATTGCATAATGCTATTTTGTATTCGCCAGCCGGTAGTGATGTGCAGTTCTTAGTATCGGTAACTGACAATAATTTGGTGTTCAAAGTCGTTGATCCGGGCATTGGCATACCCAAAGACGATCAAGCGTTGATCTTTAAATCCATACATCGTTCTACAAATGTCGATGCCCGCCCCGGCTTAGGGCTTGGCTTAAAGATTGCCCAAGAATGTGCCGAACTACATGGCGGTACAATTTCCTTCATGTCGGCAGAAAACAAAGGCAGTACCTTCACCGTAACTCTGCCCGTGTTCGAAACATAACCGGTCTGTTATAACCAGCGTGCTGCCGCCAATGCTGCTTGTGCCACGCGGTACGTCCCTTCATTATCACTGAAGGCCGCTTGTTCCAGATAATCCCGTTCGCCTAGCCGCAGCAGTGCTAACGCCGCGTTGTAGCGCACATCCGGTGACTCGCTTTCATCCGCCTGCACGATGTTAAGCAGGGCAGGCACAGCCGCCTTGTCTCCTATCTGCCCCAACCCCCAGATGCAGTTAAACTTCAACGCGTAATCTGCGCCGATGCTCGCTTTCTCGATTGCCGGAATCGCCTGCGAATCACCCATCCAACCCAGTGTCGCCGCTGCCCGCCAGCGTATCTCTTCCTCACCCGGCGCAAGTGCCGCAGTCAACGCGGGTAATGCCGCTTCTCCCATATCAATAAAAGTTTGCATTGCCGCATAACGGACGTGCATTTCAGCGTCGTTGAAATCGTCAACGGAGGGTGTCATAGCGAATCCTTATGGGTTTAGAGAGGCACAGCCGCAACCGCTTCAATTTCAATCAGCAGTTCGTCACGGAACAACTTGCGGACTTCAACCGCAGAACTGGCGGGGGGATGCGCCGTATCAATATACTGGTCGCGTACCGTTCGCACCGCCGCAATCTGCGAAATATCAACCATAAAAAACGTGAACTTAACCACATTCGTAAAATCTGCACCGACCGCTGCCAATGCGGCGTTCAGGTTTTTAAAGACCTGTTCGGCTTGGGCTGGCAGATGATCTTTGCCTACGAGCTGACCGGCTGCATCGTAAGCAATTTGCCCTGAAATGAAAATCATTTTGCTGTTGCTAACTTCGACCACATGGGTGTAGCCGTTCGCCGCCGAAATGTCAGGTGGATTAATAAACCGGATATGGTCAGACATCGGATTGTAACCTTTAGTTCAATAGTACGAGCCACAATCCTACCATCAGTTGCTTATGCCGCCCAACTCTCGCACCACATGCCCATCGCTGTACGAAATGGTGTCGTCCTCGTCGTAATGCAGTTTCATAAACCCATTGACGGCGCGTGCATCACGAATCCAACCGAGCGCCACCGCCGCCTGCATTCGGACTTCGCCCTCGCTGTCGTTGAGTGTGTCCAATAACGCCCGCGCAGCCCGCGCATCACCGATCCAGCCCAATGCCCACGCCGCGCGTAATCGCACACCCGCCTTCGGATCACGCAGCGCAACTTGCAATGCATCCAGCGCCACATTATCCTGTAACCATGACAGTACCGCAATCACCTGCAACTGGGCAAAGTCATCCGCTGTGTAAAGGGCTTCTAATAAGGTTTCAACGGCAGTACCACCGATTTTGACCAGTGCCATCGCCGCGTCAAACCGGATTTTCTCCACCTCGTCATTGAGTAACGCCACCAATCCGGGGATAGCACGGCGGTCTTGAAAATGACCCAACCCCCATGCTGCGTATCGCCGCACTTTATTGTCGGAGTCACCCAGACACAAAATGAGAGTGTCAATCACTTGCCGGTCACCGATTGAATACAACACCCATATTAATTTTTGCCGTGCTGGTGTGGGGCACGTATCCAATATCGCCAACAGTGGCTTGATAACCACACATCCCATTTTGCGTAGGGCATAGGCCGCCAGCACCTGACACGTTTCACACTCTTGCAGCAGGGCATATACCAGCGCGTCCACCGCCCCTAAACCCATTCGGCTCAATTGCAAAGCTGCTTGCCGTTTCTCGTAAGCACTCACCGAAGTGCAGAGTTGTTGTTTAAGGAATTCGATGGATGCCAGTGGCTCCAAAACTTCTGCATCGCGTGTCATTAGCCCCGAACTCGGTGCGTCATCCCGCAACAACCAGTTCATGACAGGGTGTTCAATAAAGGTTTGCTTCGGAAATAACACTAACTCAGAATGTGTCATGACGTGTGTACCTGTGAAATCAAATGGTCGTACGGTCGTTATGGCATATCACTTACACTATTCAGTTTTATAAAGTCTGATAACTGCGGTTGTGGAAAAGTAGATTCAGTGTGTGTTGCTCCACACCGAAATCATAAGGGGGTTGGCGCATTTGCGTCCCCCTATTTTGTAGGGGGTTGGGTAAATAATCGCGATCTAAACCAAGAACCCCCTGTTTGTAGGGGGTAGACCATGTAAGATTTAGTGGTGTTGTCGTTTAGCCGCCGACCAGTGTCAGCAGCTTGACCACCGCGAATAATCCGAACGCCATATGCGTCAGGATAGCCGCCCGCGTGGATCCCGTAAACACACGCACCGCGCCATAAATCAAACCACTGATGAACGGCGCAGCCAAACCAACCCAGATGATAGTGATCGTGTCAAAAGCAATCGAAGGTTGGTACACCAGAAAGTGAAAACCCGCATAGAAAACCGCCGTGAGCACAAATCCGGGCCATGCCCCGATTCGTGACCGCAGCGCTGGCAGCAGTAACCCTTGAAAAACCAACCCCTCGGCAATCGGTTGCAGGATCACCATGAACAAAATCACCAGCACCCACGACACGCCCATGATTGGCTCGACATAAATTTGTGCCCAGTAGTAGACGTTCACCAATTCCGGGTCGGGTATGATATTGCGCACCACCCCCCGCCCGATGATGTCTAATAGAATCGCCAATCCCACGCCGATCAGCAAAAACCAGAATGCATTTTGGAATACACTCGTTTGGTCACCATCGGCGTTTGCACCCAACCGCAGCGCAGGCCAATAACGCCCATCCCGCCGCGTGAACCACACAAAGGCGATTGCCAGCGCCGCCCCAACCGACCAACCCACTAGCAGATAATACTGCGATTCAGTCACGGCGACGGCGGCGATGGTCGAACCCACCAATAGCGCGGCGAATGAGGCCACCACCGCCCCAATTGCGCCCAATAATCCCCACGGTGGAGCAGGCTCGGCGGCGGCGATGCGATTCATAAGCTGTCTAAACATAACGATCCTCGATTGCTTTCAGTACTGAAGTACAGACTAATTCTTAGGCGCAGAAGGATAATCGATCAGCAGTAGCGCCATTGCATAAATATCAATAAAGCGGCCTTCTTTGTAGAGCGCTGCTTGCATCCGGCCTTCCATCTCAAACCCCATTTTGAGGTACACATGAAGGGCACGTTCATTGTGTGTCATCACCGTCAGTTCTATTCGTTTGATGATTCCGCTAGCTTTTGCCCAGTCAATCAACCGGTGCATTAACTCGGTTCCCAAGCCCTTGTCGCGCCACTCTGGCGACACATCAATCCCCACACCACCCGAATGTTGGACTGCTTTGCGCCTGCCACCTTGCAAACTGGCGATGCCAATCACCTCACCTGTTGGCGTAACCGCGATCAACATAATCGAATTGTCGCTTGCCAGACTTTTTGCCAGAAATGCCTGTTCTTCTTCCAGCGTCATATTTTCGCCGGGGCCGCGGATAATGCCATTGTTCGGTTCATTGGCAATGACCTCGTTATGAATCAGTATTTGCTCCGCGTCGTCTGGTGTCGCCTCACGTATGATATACGATTCCATTTTCCTCAACCTCGTTTAGTGATCCTATAGATTGTATCAGCCTGCATCCTGTTTGTTGAGCGCTTTATATGTTTAGGCATGGTTCCGCTCGTCACATCCCGAATGAGGCTTAACTCTAATGAACCGCAAATTTATAGTCTTTGTTTAATTTAGGTTTGTGTCCCAAACGCTTTTCTAACCGTCTATCGACCACATCTCACAAATGCTCGCCTGTAAAGTTAGTGCCAACACCGCTTAACAGTTACCAAATGTTCTACCATAAAGTCACCCTAACACACGCCACTTCTGCTACCCTTTGATCACTAAGATTGCGCCGTATATATCATGCCCATAGTTTCTGTCCTGTTACAACTATCCACCCCCGCGTTAAAATCGCCTCAATCTATCATCTTGGTGTTCTGTGCCAAGCTCGTCAGATGTCAGTTATGTTTGAAATTTCGGCGGATTACTCGCGTCCATCCGCTTTACCTGTGGCGACAATTACGACGCGGCGGACATACGGCAGCCAATCGCGGCGCTCAGCGGTTTTAGCCGTGTCATCTGCCTGCACTTTGTGTCGTTTCAGCGCTTTCTCCCGTACCGCCCGCCCGCCATTTCAGCGGTAAAAATGCAAAAAATGCGGAAATTGCAATCTAGCTATGCAGTTAATTTATTATTAAGCTGCGCAAATAAATTGGATTTTCAAAGAGGCTGTGGTATAAACGCCCCAGCAACATTTCAGAGTTGTAACATTAATATTGCTTTTAATCTGAGAGAGATGAACCATTATGATAACCAAGGAGAGGCTTGAATGTTAAAAGAATTTCAGAAGTTTCTAATGCGCGGCAATGTTATGGATCTTGCCGTGGCTGTAATCATCGGTGTCGCTTTTGGTGCCATCGTCACATCCTTGGTGGAAGACATCATCGGGCCGATTATTGGCCTGCTCACCGGGGGAGTCAATCTTGCCGGTCAAACCACGACTATCGGCCCCGCGGTATTTGGAACGGGTAACTTCGTACAGGCCGTCATTAACTTCTTGATTGTTGGCTTTGTCCTCTTCCTGATCATCCGCGCCATCAATCGTATAATGCCCGCGCCCCCACCTCCACCCCCTCCCGGCCCAAGCACCGAAGAAAAGATTCTGGCTCAGTTGGAAAAACTCAACGAAACTATGTCCAAGAGCTAAAATTGTCGGGTACAATATGGGGTAATCGACCGAAGATTACTCCATATAACACGAAACAACTCTATGAATGACAATTCACCTTCCGAGCCATCGCCGCGCAGCACCATCCTAGCCTTTGTGATTGTCATCGCTGCCGTTGTTGGCGGATCACTCTTATTGTTATCAAGTCGTCCGCAGCCGGTTTTCATCACTCTCAACACCCCTGTTCCCACTTCAACACCCCTGCCCACCAACACACCATCACCGATTACGGTTTACATCACCGGTGCGGTGCAAAAGCCGGAGCAAACCATCACCTTGCCCTATCGCAGCCGCGTACAGGACGCGATCACTGCCGCTGGAGGCACAACTGCCGATGCCGATCTGGATAAGGTCAACTTAGCGGATTTCCTGCATGATGGCGATCAAGTGCATGTACCCATGAAAGGTCAGCCGCTTGAACTCGCCACGCCCAGCGGTGGGGTTGTAGTACACATCAACACGGCGACCATCGAGCAGTTGGATGCACTCCCCGGTATCGGGCCAACACTCGCATCCGACATCATCGCCTACCGCGAAGCCAACGGCATGTTCCACAATCTGGATGATTTGGATAATGTGCCGGGTGTTGGGCCAGCCCTGATGGCGCAGCTTCAAGGGCTGCTTGCTTTTGATTGAAGTGCCCGCTGGGCATGGATAGCGGCTCCGGTCAGGCACACGTCATCACCCAATGCCGCTACCTTCAGCAGATCAGCATGGTTAAACAGCGGGTCAACCAGCGAAGCTGCCAGTGTTTCTCGCGCCGGTGCAAAAATCAATTCACCCAGATTTGCCACACTGCCACCGATGACGATCACCTGCGGATTAAACAGATGCACCATCGCCACCAGTCCTAATCCCAGCCAGCGTCCGGCCTCGGTGATCACTTCCAGCGCCAGTGTGTCTCCCTGTACCGCAGCTTCCCCAACCGCCTTACCATCCACCATGCCGCCATGTCGCAAACTGGAAGGCACATCGCTTGCCGCCAATTTCTCCCGTGCCATCCGCCCGATTCCGGTGCCGGAAGCCAACGCTTCGAGGCTGTAAATTTTGCTATCAGCCGCCCTGAATTTGATATGTCCCGGTTCAATCGCTAATCCGCGCCAGCCTGTGAACAACTGCCCGTCAATAATCGCTCCACCACCTATGCCTGTACTGACCGTCAGGTATAGTGCCGGATTGCATTCCTGTGCTGCGCCAAACTCGTATTCGGCTAACGCCGCCAGATTGGCATCATTTTGCATAAAGGTCGGCGCATCCCCAAAGGCCGCGCTAATGTGTTCTGCCAGTGGAATATTATCCCAACCCGGCAGGGTATGGGCATGACGAATATAACCCGTATAAGCCTGCGGCCCCGGCGCACAAATACCAATCGCAGCCGGAATGCTGCCCGCTGGCACGACTCTCCGCGCCAGTTGGATGATGCGGTCAATCACTGCTTCAATAGAGTCTTCTGTATGGGTAGGGGTTTCATCGCGGCTGATGAGGTCAAGTGCAGGTGAATACCAGCCGACTCGTGTACGTGTGCCACCGAAATCAATTGCAAGCAGCCCATCCGCCATGTGTTATCGCTTCTCTCACTCACGCGGTTAAACTGCTGAATATAATGCAAAAGGACGAGGCCATGCAAGCACCTCGTCCTTTTCAAATCAGTCGGTCTTAGGGGCAGCTTGCCTTATTCAGCAAGTAAATCGCCTCTTTGACATTATCGTTTTCATTGGTTTCAACGATCGCGTTGTTACCATCAACCGTCATCAGCAAACGGTGATTTTCGTTGTAGAACGTGCTGACCGTCAGCGGGATTGGCCCGATATTGAGCGTTTGACCGGGTGCAATCGAGGGGAACGCGCCCACTGTGCTGGTTTGGAATGCCCCGTCGGCTTGGCGGTAATCGTTAATCGAGATGATGCCACTTGGGCTGAAGCTGCTGCCAAAATTGGCGACATCCATGTAGATGTTAAAAGTCTGTCCACAATTCGGTGAACCCGGGTCGAAGCGGAAGTTACCCGCCACCAGATTGATGGTGCTGTTCGGTGTAGCAGTCACCGGAATGGGTGTGGCGGTGGGTGGTGGTGGTGGGTTGACGCGCGGCACATTCGCGAAGCTGCCCGTCACATCCACGATACTCGGTGCGACCCAACCCTGTATGCCGTTGGGCAAAACAATCAGGTACCAATTGGTTCCCAACGCGCTGGTTCCAATAATCGGGACGGTTGTTCCCGTCGTAATCGACCCCACGATTTCATATTGTGTTCCATCCCCGCGCCGGACATTACCATTAATGCGGGCTGTGGCTTGCGCAATATTGCTAAAAGCAGTCGGTGTCGGTAACAGTGTCGGCAGCCCAACCAGCGTTGGTGCGCCTCCCGGCTGCTGCAAGCCACCAAATGGCGGTGGATCGTTTTCCACACGCAGCGGTGTGATGAGGGCAAATACCCGCGTACCATTAGACAGTGCGACGTTCAATCGCAGGCTGTAAATACCATCATCAACCGAGGTCGTATCCCACACGCCGAGGACACTGTTTTGGGCGGGTGTCCTTGTAGGTAGCGTCACCGGAATCCATCCTTGATCTTCCGCTACAGTGATGTCAAACTCCCGCTGTTCCAGAAACCAGCCCGTCATATTAGGCAGGTTCGCTGTGCCGTATATGGTGTATGGCCCGCGCACCACATACACCGGTGGCGGCCACGTGATGGTTGCATCGGGGTTAGGGGTCGGTGTCGGCGTTAATGTGCCCTGTGCCGATACGCTGGCTGTGATGGATAATAGTGCCATCAACAGCAGCACTCCAATTAGACGAATTTTAGAGGTCATCGCTTTTTGCTCCTTCAACATTGAATTAATAAAACTTGTGAAGCGCAATATCTTGCCATATTGCGAGTAATTTTAGCTTACGGCATTAAGCAAGAACGACGCAAGGTGCATACCCTACGCCTTCCCCCCTCCATTGGTACTATATTGGCGTAGGTATAGTGTCCATAACATGATCGGGCAGTTCAGCTTCCACACGCCGTACCTGCGGGAAAAGATACCCACTTAAACAGATGATCGTCCCCATGATACTCGTACACAGAAACATAAATGCCATGCCAGCACCCGGCCCTGTTCCCAGTAATCCTCCGAATATCGCTGCTAATCCACCGCCCGGTTGCATAGCCGGTTCTAGCAGTTGATCTGCCAATGGGCCAGCCACCAGATAACCGATGGGAAGCGCCATCATCTCGATTGCACCACGCGCCGCAAATACCCGCCCCTGTAACTCTGGCGCAACCTTTGACTGCCAGATCGTTTGCTTGGAGCCGACGATAATCGGCACGAAAATCGTCGCAAATAAGATGGCGAACATCCATACGGGTGTTGTTCGTCCGACAGCCATCAAGAAATCACCCGTCAGAAATGAAAATGCGCCGATCAAAAAGATGCCGTGAACGCGGCGTTTTGGCCCACCCCACACGCCCATCAATACACCGCCGATCACCCCGCCCACACCAAGCGCCGCCTGCACCGATCCCAGCGCAATCTGGTCGCCACCGGTACGGGCCAGCACCAGCGGCGCGAGGATGGCGTAATAGGTCAGTGCGGCAGTCAGGTTAATGCCGAAGTAGATGCCCATTAACCCCAATAATCCGGGGCGTTCAAAAATATAACGAAATCCAGTCGCCATATCGCTGCGAAATTGGCGGATCGACTTATCCTGCGTTGCCGACTGTATAACGCGCGGGATCGAAATGAACAGCAGCGGCACGATGCCAACTAAGAAACTGCTGATGTCAATCACCATTACGCCTGCCAGCCCGAACACACTGAGCAGTAGGGCAGCGAGTGCAGGGGCAATAACCTGTGCTGCCGAGTCAGAAAACGAACGCATACCACTCACACGTCCATATTGTGCTTTGGGCACGAGTACCGAAATGGATGCGCTGTAGGCTGGTATCTGGAACGCTTCAAACGCGCCAGTTAGGGCTTCTGCAACGTACAAATGCCAGATTTCCAACTGTCCGCTTGAGTAGAGAATGAGCAGCAAACCTGTCATCAACGCTGCGCCCATGTCACTTAGAATGATGACCAAACGCCGATCAAGCCGGTCAACCACCACCCCCGCCACCGGGCTAACGAGGATGAAAAGAATATACGAAAAGAATCCCAGTAGTGCCAGCGGCGTGGCTTGCCCCGTTTGCTGGTAAGCCCAGATCATCAGGCTGAAGCGGGTAGTCGCTGTGCCGAATTGCGACAGCATTTGTGCGAACCAGATCAGTGAGAATTTTTGCATTCCCGTAAGTTGTGCAATGCGTTGGGTCATGGTCGATGGCTTCCTGTATG
>JBBSBS010000182.1:0-11702 GCA_038251045.1 Aggregatilineales bacterium
CGGTCAGCCAATACGGTCATCTTGCTGCGTACTTCATCCACCATATCCAGTTCGATTTCGGCAGTAATCAACTGCGGGGTTTCGCCGGCCTCGACCACGATCTTGCCCCACGGATCAACGATCATCGAATGACCGCCAAATACGGTATCGCCAGTTAAGCCAGCGGCGTTGCAGGTCACCATGTAGCACTGGTTCTCAATCGCCCGCGCCACCACCAACGCACGCCAATGTTCAACACGCGCAATCGGCCATTCGGCAGGCATGATAATCATCTTCGCGCCATCAACAGCGTACTTGCGGAACAGTTCGGGGAAGCGCAGGTCATAGCAAATGGCAAGCGCTGTGTTGCCCCACGGCAAATCCAAAGACAGACGTGACGACCCCGGTTGCAGCCACTTGTCCTCATCCATCAAACCGAACAGGTGAATTTTGCGATAGATACCGAGCATCCGTCCGTTAGGGGCGAAGAAAGCAGCGCTGTTGGAAACTTCTAGTCCACGCTTTTCAAGCACCGAGCCGACGACACTAATTTTATTTTGGGCGGCTGCCCCGCTCATATCGTTAAAGACACCAGCATTGAGTGTGCTGGCGAGGTCTTTAGCTTGATCCCAAGCGCAACCGGTTGACCACAGTTCCGGAAACAAGACCATATGTGAGCCGCGCCGTGCGGCTTCCACCGTCCATTTATCCATCTGCCCAATATTCTTCTTTACATCACCCAGCGCGATATTCATTTGCGCCAAACTAATGACTAATTTTGGCATTGCTTAAACCCTCATGTCACAAAATTGTTATGCATATATGACTTTAACACGGCTTGGCAATTTGCGCCTGTTTACGGCAGTCGATTAGGGTTGGCAGCCGGAACCAGAAGCCCACTCGCAAACTGCTCCCATAGGTCACAGACGGTTTTAATCGTTTCACTTTCGTTCATATTGGTCATGTCTAATTCGCGTACACCAGCTACCTTGCGAATCGCCCATTCGCGCTTCAGATGCCCGATTGCGAGGGCACGTTCACTGGGGTTATGATAACGTCCACCGAGCGAGAGGTGTAAGCGACGCAGTACAGCATCCAATGCGACCACCATACACACCATCATACCGGTTTCAAGAAAACGCGGAGCCGTTTCGGTACGCAGCAAGGTTTGACCACTGACACGAATGACCGCACCACGATACAACATGACATCCTGTATCACATCCGTTTCGAGCATCTTCAAACGGGTTTCACCATAGCGTGAGCGTAAGTCATCAATTTCCATTTCGCCACGCGCTTCCAAGAGGGTGTCAACATTGACGTACCGCATCTTGAGGCGGTCGGCGATTTGCTGCCCGATGAGTGGCTGACCGGGTCCGGTGTAACCCGTCAATATGAGATTGCGATCCGGATAGGAATATTGCATAGCTAACTATCGGCTACCCCATACTTAAATGTGTTTCCAAAACGTCGCAGGATGATATTGCTTGCCTTTAATTTTGTCGCCAACCGGGGAACCAGTTATCGAGGATTGGTGGTAATTCTTCAAGAGTATTGATAGCCGCGTCGGGTACAATCAACCCACTTAACATCTGTGGCACCGGGGAGGTTATGCGAAACACTGCCTGCATACCGACTGCCTGTGCGCCAGCAATATCCGCAACGGGGTTGTCTCCCACAAAGACGGCTTCATCGGGCGTAACACCCAACCGATCTAATGCCAGTTGGAAGATACCGGGATGCGGTTTGAGGACACCGGCATCAGCAGCCGAAAGGCGACAATCAGGGAAGTATTGAAGCAGGTCGTGTTCGGCAATCTCTATATCACGCAGCGTCATAGGTTGGGACGCGTTAGTGACAATCGCCGTCTTAATACCATGCTGCCGGATGAGCGCCATAACCTCTGGAACTTCCTTGAACAGTACTGTACCGGGGACGGCGTGCCATCCGTAAGCCTTCAGCAGTGCTTCCGCTGTAAACATGCCTACAGCTGCACCTTGCGCCTCTACTGCCTCCACCATAATCGTTCCGATATGCGGGGCAATCAGGCTGCCACGACCGAGCCGCCATGACTCGCGGATGCGGCTGTGAAATTCATCGACAAATGCATCCAGATCAGGCAGCGGTGTGGTCACAGAAGCGACGTGATTAAATACGCCCTCCAAGAACTGACATTCTAGCGTTTTCCAATCACCGGAAAACCCGCTCCAATCCAGAAGCGTATCATCCAAATCAAAAAGTATCGCTTTCAACATGAGGTAAAGATTTCCAATAAGATTATGCAAAGGGCGACCCTATTATCACCCTTATTCGTTTAAAAAATCAGGCTATAACCGGCTCAGTCGCCCGCCACTGAAGCAAGGTTTGCTCCAACCCAACCTTATCGTTGGGGTAACGGGGAATCCATCCCAAAACTTGTTTGGCTTTATCGTTTTTCAGGCGAACCGATGTGTCTAACAGCAAGCGCTGCATATCGCTGGTCATGAACTTGAGCAAGAACGTCGGAGCGCTGCTGCCGGTCGGGGCAGTCATACCCTGTGCGGTTGCCAGATAACCAGCAAAAGCTGTCGCGCTCACTGGCTCATCATCGACCACATTGATGATCTCACCCGTTGGCTGCTTTTCAGCGGCGAGCAACACCGCTTGTGCCAGATCCGCCTCGTGTATCCAGTTGTGGATACTGTGGCTATCTCCCAGATAAGGACTACCACCGCGTCGCAGCGTTTCACCTAAGGCACTGATGCCGGGTGTTTCGCCGCCGTAAATAAATCCTGCCCGCAAGACACAGGCATTCACATCACAGTTCAACACTTTGTGTTCAGCCGCTAAAGCAGGGCGGAATGAACGGTCACCGTGACCTGCCCCTTCTTCTGTCAGCCATTCACCATGAGCATCGCCCGCTAGAAACGCATAGCTGGCATAAACGATAAACTTCACACCGGTTTCCTTGGCAGCGTCGGACAACGCGACCGCGCTTTGAACCATCAAACGCTCTTGTGCCTCATAGGCATTTTTGGATGGGAAGCTATTGCCAGCCTGTGGCAGCAAATGAATAACAACATCAACATTGGACATGGTAAACAGGCTTTTCATTTCGCCTGCCCGTGTCACATCAGAAAATGCAGGAAGTGCGCCATCCTGACGAACTTTAGTCGCGCCTGCCAAACCGTCTGTCAACACGGTCACTTTATGTCCACGTGCCACCGCCTGCCGGGTAGCCTCCCGCGTGACACCAGAGTCGCCGCCAGTGATAAAAATGTTCAGTGGGGAATTGTTGTCCATTTGGTTCTCATCTTCTCTTTAGGCTGGTTCAATCTCATCATTATGCCATTTTATGTGTCTCTCAGCAATGAAGAACCGCGTATAATCTGTGTATAAAGCAATTGTGAAATGCGTATAATTCCATTTAATCTTTAAGATTGAGAGTCAAAGATCTCGTGCAACTTATCATAGATGGTACCCCCTACAACTTTACTTCGATTAAAGATTTTCGCGCTGCCCATAATTTGCCACAGTCTTTTGGCATCGGTCTATTCGAAGCCAAAGATTATGCTGGTTTAGGACGGATAGATACCGCCGGGACTCTGCTCAACGGCCTGCGAGAAAATGTGGTCGCTTCACTCCCGGCCCGTTTACCTGCCCTTCAATGGTTAAGTGCTATCCCCAACATCACGCGGCAGTTCCAAAAATACCTGTATCATATTAACGACCAAGTTGGCCTACAGGATGTCGAGGTTGAGTTTGCGGTAGCCGGATTTAGCGATGTATTACAGGTATATGCTTATGCACTGGCAAGGGCGAACGCGGAAGACAGCCCTATGCCCGACTTCCAAACCCTTTATGTCGAATGGCTGCACGGTACGACCAAAATTTTCACACAGGAACACTCGTATATTTTAGACGATCAACCCTGCACGGTACGGGTTGTGGCTCATGCTTACGGACGTATCGGGCTGCTCATTTACAGCGCTCGAACCTATGCGGTTTATGATCCGCTGCTGGCTTGCCCAGTTGAAGGGTTTATGACCACTTTCTTGACTGACATAGCAAGCCACATGCAGCAAGCGAGCAGGTAAATGCTGCGGTTGGCGCTGTGGGCAAGCAGCGGCGTTAGCCTTGTTGCAGCGCTGCTCACGTGTAGCACAATACTCATCGGGCAGATATTGCCAACCAAGCAGTTGAGCTATGTGTCAGCAGAGCGCGATCAGTCCGTCATCTTTTTGCTAGATGTTTACCACCGCATCAAAGTGCCGCTGATTAAAGATGGTTATACCCCTGAATGGTCGCCGGATGGACAGCACATCGCCTTTTATTCCACACGCAACGGCGGGCGTGATTTGTATGTGATGAATGCATTGGGGCGTAATATTCGCCGCCTAACAAACAATCAAGCGAATAACGCCAGCCCGTCGTGGTCACCGGATGGTCAAGAAATTGTATTCGCATCCGACTACAACGATGCGTATGGCATCTTTATCATGCCGGTGGATTGCAGCAGCACATTTGAAACCTGTGCAACACGCATCACACCAATAGATGATTACTGGTATGCAACACCAAGCTGGTCACCGGATGGTCAGCGCATCGCCTATGTTTCGACTCGTGATACCACCAGCGTTATTGATGACTCACTTGGCAATGGCGATATTTATATCATGGAACGAGATGGATCCCGGATACGCCGCCTGACCAATAATTATGGTGAAGATTACACACCGGCATGGTCGCCCGACAGCCGGTACATCGTCTATTCGGCGCAGAATATTCAGTTTGGGACAATGGAACTGATGATCATGGATGTGGATTGTGCGACACCTATAAATTGCAATCGACTTCTTTTCAGCGATATTGTAGACCTGATGCCCTCATGGTCAGCCGACAGCAGTTCGATTGTATTTGTGGATGCGCGCGACGGCACTTTCGAAATATTTGTCACGGATGTCGAAGGACGTTATATCCAGCGCCTCACCTACAATGACACGGATGAAATTAGCCCGCGATGGCGACCCTAGTACATACGTGTCATAGTATGGTAAATCGCTTGTCGAAGATCATCATTTACGTTAATATCCCTTGTATTATTTCTCCCTAGAGTTGAACACTTTACGACTAATGTAGATGGCTACGAAAAGGAGGCGCGATGAACGCGCAGGTTACACCTAATTATGGTAGGCGGGCTGTATGGTTAATTCTGGCGCTGGGCGCAGTGAGTGTGATATTGGCGCTGGTTTCGGGCAGTGCAGACAATCTGCTGACATTTGATCTAACACAATTATTGGTAATGGGTGTGCTCTTACTGCTGGGAGCAGTACTGCTCTTTCTGGGGCAATTTGCAGATGTCGCCGCAGGAACTATCGGCAGTGTTATTATCGGTCTGGGTGTGGTTGCCGCTATAGTTTCAATCGTTCTAGGATTAGGCAGACTTGCCAGCGATTTCCTGAGCTTCGATTTAACACAAATTTTAGCGCTGGGTGTTGTCTTTATTGTGGTCGGCCTTATTGTCCGCAACTGGCTGACATCCACTGAAAAAATAAATGTGCCGCGTCGAATCGCTTGGATAATTATCCTGTTAGGCATTGTCGGAATTATCGCCGGAATAATTGGCAGCGAAACAGGAATACTCGGTTTTAGCGGGCTGCAACTGCTGGCGCTCGGTGTCGTTTTCGTGATGGTCGGTGTGCTGCTGCTGCTCTTTTACAGCGGAAATCTTGACCCGGTTCCCGCGCCAATGGCTCAGATGCGAACAGCTCCACAGGCCAGATCATCCGCGCCGCCTGCGCCCAGTATGCCAAAGGCTGCTATCCCGCCACCGACACCAACCGTTACGACCCACGCCGCGCCAGCCGCCGCTGCTGCTGCGCCTGTCATCCGTACTTCATCCAAACGTGATGATTTGCTGATTATCGAAGGCATTGGCCCCAAGAGTAAAGAGGCGCTCATCAATGCAGGCATCACCAGTTTCGAGCAGATGGCCAATCTAACGCCCGATGATCTCTACCGCATCGTCAAGATTGAAGGCGGGGTCAACCTCGTCAACGACACCAAGTCGTGGCCGAAACAGGCACGCCTCTTGGCTGACGGGAAAATGCAAGAGTTCGAGGAATATGTCAAATACCTCGTCAACTCACGCGACACCGGTACTAAGTGAGTTGAATTGTGAATAAGGAGATGCCTCCTCGCTGCAACGTTGGCGGGGCAGTGCATCGAAGAACATGCGCTAGCATTAAAATAGAGTGATGACAATAAATAAGTGGGAACAAACATGCTCTCGCTTCTTTTCACTGTAGAGGCAGGATCATGAATTTGTTGACTGAAGGAAACTCAGCCAAGCTTTACTGCTTGAATTGGATTGAGCAGTATGTGGTGTCGCAAAAAAGGGACATCAGCATTCTGGATTTGGGCTGTGGAAGCGCGCTCAATTTTGTCAAACTGCTTCAAAGACACAAAAACGTGCAGTATACCGGAATTGAACCTTCTCCTGCCGCGTGTGAAACAGCACGACAGAATATGGCTGGTCTGAATGCAACGATTGTGAACGGCGCTGCCTATAATATCTACGGGCAAACCGTACATGAGCAGTTTGATTTGGTTGTATCGTTCAGCGTGTTCGAGCATGTTTACCGTCGCCCGGACTACCTCCGGTCGGCAAAGACCTGCCTAAAGCCCGATGGTTACTTCCTCATCAATTATGATGCGGGGCACTTCGTTCATCCCGGAAATTTGAAAGAGCGAACGAAGAATCTGATTGGTCCGATACTGGCTCGTTTAGGACGAGAACGCTATTACCAATCATTTGTTTCTGAAGCTGATTTCCAAAGCATGGTCAGTCAGCTCAACTTCAAGGTTACTGAAGCGCTCAGTTTTAATACGCAACTGAAGGGTGTCTACAAAGTTATTCCCAGTGAACATCGTGACGATTTTATGGAAAAGTGGCTCGATTTCGAACAGTGGTTGAATAGTCTAAATATGCCTTACACAGATGATCAAGCACGTCATTGGCTAACACGCAATTTCATCCTGAGACATTCTTCGTAAGTCATTAGTCATCTATAAGTTGTTGAAAGCCGGTCAACATTGACCCAATGCAGCGACATAAACTTGCTCAACTCAACAACAGGGACATTGTGCGGTGTCTCTGTTTCATTTTCAGTCCGGTAATGTACCGACCTGATAGACTGTCTAACGTGTATATAAATATATGTATATGAGGTCTATTATGCTCATAACCCATAACGATAATGCCGTGCGTGACCTCTTGACGAGTGCTCGTGTGATCGCGGTAGTGGGTCATTCGGATCGTCCTTACCGTACCAGTTACCGGATTGCAGCTTATTTACGGCAAGTGGGCTACACCGTTTACCCCGTCAATCCGGAAGTGAGCAGCATTGATGGGCAAGTTTGTTACCCATCATTGGCTGATGTGCCGGAAGCGGTTGATATTGTCAACGTCTTTCGGCGGTCAGAATTTCTGGCGGATGTGGTTGCGCAAGCCATAAAAATCGCTCCCAAAGCAGTCTGGGCACAGTTAGGCGTTTACAGCGATGATGCCGCCCGCACAGCCGAAGCCGCCGATATGCCGCTGGTCATGAATACCTGCATTAAAGTCGAACATCAGCGATTGTTAGGCTAGAACCTGTTGCTACAATTCAACCGCAATCTGGCGCAGGATTGGGGTAATCATCGCGATTGCCAAGCCTCGATGACTGATGCGATTTTTTTCATCAGGGGGTATACGGCTGAAGGTCTTATCATAACCTGCCGGAATGAAGACCGGATCATAGCCAAAGCCGCTGCCGCCTTCATCTTCCGCCAGCGCAATTTGCCCCTCACAGACACCGCGCACAAATGTCGTTTCGCCGCTGTTGGGGTTAGCGAGTGCAATCACGCACACAAATCGCGCGGTTCTCTTTTCCGCTGGTATCCCTTCCAACGCAGCCACCAGTTTACGCCGCCGATCCTGCGCCGTTAGCCCCGGCCCACCGTAACGGGCAGGATAAATGCCCGGTTCGCCGTCAAGCGCATCCACGTACAAGCCAGTGTCATCTGCCAACGTAACCAATCCGCTGACCTTCGAATAGGCTTCGACCTTTAGGGTGGCGTTTCCTTCAAGTGTCCCGGCATTCTCCTCTACGTCCATATCACCCAATCCAACATCTTTCAAACTCAGAAGCCGCAGCGGGAGTCCATGCAGCAGCTCCTCGAATTCGCCTAATTTACCCGGATTACCTGTGCCGATTAGTAAGTCCATATATATACCCATTTCTACGCCGATTTAGTGCTATTTTAGAGGATGATTCACCAATAAACAGCCCGTTTAACGAGCAGTTACTGTGCGGCACCGAACCTACTGCTATAATAAAAGGCGGTTGTTAATGCTTGAAGAAAGTTAATCCATGTCTGAGTTGAACACAAACGCGGGTTGCGAATATACGCTGACCGATCAAGGCATCCATCAATTCATTTTTCGCGAGTCATCCAAAGAAGCGATAAATGAATTCTTTCAACTACTGGAAAACATCTTTCAAACGACCAACGATGCAGCAGTTAACCGTTATGTCGTAGACATTACGCAGGCCGGTGAGCGGGATGTGTCGCTGGTTTCAAATGTACAACGGTTCCGACGGTTAGAAACCCTTCACCCGAACCGCCCCCGTGGACGTACCGTCATCCTACATCGTCCCGGCCTAGCCTACACCTTCATCGACAGTTTCGTCCGCGCGATTGCCCCCAACCGTGATATTACACACTTCTTCCCGGTTGATAAGCGAGATGAAGCCATTAGCTGGCTGCTCGGTGAAGGTCGCTAAATAGCTCATGCCTGCTACGCACATCGCTTCATTTAAGGTTCGTCACTATGAGTGTGACGCGCTCGGTCATCTGAATAACGCCAATTATGTGCGCTACATGGAAGAAGCCGCCTTTGAAGCCTCGGCCTCGGTCGGCTATGACAAAGCGCGCTATGACGCGATGGGTTATCTGTGGCTAGCCTACGAAACCGAAATCGAATATCTGCATCCGGTTGTCTATGGCGATACCATCGAGGTCAAAACGTGGGTCGGTGATTTCCGCCGTGTGCGTTCACGCCGCTTTTATGAGTTCCGCAAAGTGGGCGAAGAAGAGTTGGTCGCCCGTGCCAGCACTGATTGGGTCTATCTGCAAGCCGCGACGGAACGCCCCACGATGGTTCCGCAAGAATTGATTAGTGCCTTTGTGCCGGAGGGGTTGGGCGAATCTGCACCTGCCCGCACCCGTGTCCCCGCGCCACCCCTGCCACCGGATGGCACATTCACGCAACGCCGCCGTGTCGAATGGCGCGATATTGATACCGCTCGCCATGTTAATAACGCCGTGTATTTCAATTACATTGAGGATTGCGGGATGCAGGTAGCGGTTCACTATGGCTGGCCGCTGGCACGGTCACAGGCAGCCGGTTGGGCGGCAGTCGCCCGCGAGCATCATATTGAATATAAGCATCCGGCAGTGCTCGATGATGAGATTGAAATTAGCACATGGGTAACCGCCAACAGTCGGGCTACGGCTGACCGTTTTTACAACATCAGCCGCCCCCATGATGGTCTGCTGTTGGCACAGGCTCGTACTCGCTGGGTATGGATCGACCTACAAACAGGCCGCCCGATCCGCATCCCCGCGGACTTTATTTCTGATTTTGCCGCCAACTTTGTCTAAATACACGCCCCATCATTACTAAATCGGGAACACTATAGCACCAACGAATATGCATAGCCGCCAAGATACTATGATGGTTTGGTCTTGCCTACGCATCATTACACAGAAAATGGGCGTACACTGGAACTAACGTGACGCATCAACCATGTGCCAAATTGAGTAAACGAACATGTCCAAAAGATCAACTAAACCCAACCCGATTGAGCAGTACGACCGCTTTATGAGCGGCGCAAAAACACCAGCGACCTTTCGAGGGGTAGTGCATCTGGTTGGCGCGTTCATGGGTAACAGCGTCCTATGGCTAACCGGGATGATTACCATCGCGCGGCTGGGTATTGTGCTGGCATTCGTTCTGACGGCGGCAGTCACGTTAGGCATAATCCAACGCATCAACCCAACGCTCGACTTGCAGCTATTGTTCCTTATCAGCGGTATGGTATCGCTGATCATCACTACAATTGGCGTGATTATCCTTAAATTAATTCTGCGCCGTGACGCACAGCGCATGGGCAACAAACCAACCTTCGGCGTATTCGATGACGATGCCCGCAGCCGCAGCAAACAAAATTACCGCCGCAAATCTGGACGATAAAGACATATGACCGAAAAGCATCCGATTACCACACTCGATTCGCGCCGCGTGTGGGACTGCCCGTGGTATGCGGTTCGGCAAGACCGGATTCACCTGCCGGACGGCAGCGAAGGTGTCTATAATGTTGTCGAACTTGGCGACGCAGTTTGGGTAGTACCCGTCACTACCAGCGGCGAAATTGTCCTGCTGTGGCATTACCGCTATCCGTTGCAAAAGTGGGGTTGGGAATTGGCTTCAGGCAGCGTCACCGGTGGAGATGATGTGCTAGAAACCGCCCAACGAGAACTGCGTGAAGAAGCCGGTGGCACTGCCACCGATTGGCGCTTTTTGATGAAGGTCAGCACTGTCAAAGGCATTGGCACAGAACAGGCTCACCTCTATCTGGCAACCGGCGTTACACTGGGCAACACTGAACACGAACCCGCCGAGGTCATGACCGTACACAGCTTTCCTATTGGTGAAGTCTACCGAATGGCACGGGCAGGTGAAATCCATGATGGCATCGGCGTGTTGGCGCTGCTGCTGGCTGAACCGTTTCTTGCTTGACGAATATACTTTTTAGTGTTGAAATTTAATGATGTCACTTATTACCATCTTGACCGGCCCCGCCGCCGCCGGAAAAAACACCATCGGCTATCTCTATGCCCAACACTTTTGCGAACAATGTGCCGTAATTGATGGCGATCAGGTGCGGTGGATGTATACCCAACCGCACATCGCTCCGTGGGATGGCGCGGACGGTTTGAGCCAGCACCAGATAGGCGCACGTCACGGGGCAATGCTGGCCCGTTCATTTGCGACATTGGGCATAGAAGTTGTCGTACTCGATGTACTGTGGGCGGATTTAGCCAGCATCTACCGCGCCGAATTAAGCGGTGTTCCACTGCGCATTGTCCGATTGCTGCCGACATTGGACGAGTGTTTGCGCCGACACCACATGCGCCCACCATCCATCAGCGATCAAGAACTCATCTGGACGTATGACCACACAGCAGCATTAACCGATTATGATTCGAGTCTCGACACAAGCACAATGTCCCCTGAGCAAGTCGCCCAATGGCTCAAAAAAACTGCAAGAAAACTCGAGTGAGATAGCCAACTCGCAAACAGATGATTTCCAAACATCTGCCATTTACTAATGAAGCTGCTAACGATCAATAAGTGATTGTGATGGGCATCGCTACCGGATGCCGAACACAAGCGCTATTGATCATCTAAGATAAGGCTCATTCATCACTAGTCCTCAACATTCGTTATCCCTGATAATTGCACCGTGAGAAGCCCATCAACCATGATAGGGAGAGAATGTGATCGCGGGGAATTGTCATAACATTACAGAGTTAACAGCTCCAAGAACAGGCGGCATCCTGCTCATCGGCAATCCGAACGTGGGCAAGTCGGTCATATTCGGGGCGCTCACCAAACGGTATGTCACGGTGTCCAA
>JBBSBS010000183.1:0-11599 GCA_038251045.1 Aggregatilineales bacterium
AGAGGATTATCTCATGCTCAATCAAAAAGCCGTGGTTGAACAATCAGACGATATACTGGGTGGGGCGTTAGTCTTTGTGGGCACACGCGTTCCAGTTCGCACATTGATTGATTACCTGACAGCAGGCGACACGATTGATGAATTTATGGATGACTTTCCGAGCGTTAGCCGCGAACAGATTATTCAGGTTTTGCAAACCACCGAGCAAGCACTGATGGTCGATATTCATGCGAATCCTGAATGATGAATGTCTGCCGCGTAAGTTGAAGCGAGAACTGACCGAACATGATGTCCAAACCGTTGCAGAAATGGGCTGGTCAGGCACAAAAAACGGAGCACTGCTGCGACATATGAATGGTCAGTTTGATGTATTTATTACTATTGACCAAAATCTGAAATATCAACAAAATCTTCAGGGAACAACCCTTGGGATTGTACAACTTTCAGCGCCTAGCAATCGGCTAAACGATTTGTTACCGCTTATGCCACAGTTAAAGCAGACATTAGCCATCATTCAGGCTGGCGAAATTCTGATGGTTAATGCGCCTCGAACATCATGATCGGTGTGAGGTGAGGCGCTTCACCCCCGCGTTTAATAAACTGCTCATGATCCCCGCGATAGTAAACCTTCCATTTTGCGCCAGTCGCCATACAATATTTGAGCACTTTTGATTTCTGCATGTTTAACAGAAAAAGAGAAGCATCCTTATGAAACTTCGATTTATTCCTATTCTGGCACTGGCGGGGGTGATCGTCGCGGCGGCGGCGTGCAGCCCTGCTGCCAACCCGACCCCTACGGCGGAGTCGGCATCTGAACCAGCAGCGGCGGCAAGTACCAGTGGTACGGGCGGCATCGCCCAGCAGCCAGTCGCAACCTGTGCGAATGTGACCGACCCCAACATTAATATGCCAGCAAACGGCAACCAGCAGCAGTTTTCCGCGCCGGAACAGGTCATTGATAACACGCACACCTACTGCGCGATTGTGACTACCGAACACGGACGGTTTATCATCCAGTTGAACCCGAAGAACGCGCCGCAAAATGCGAATAACTTCGCGTTTCTGGCCTCCAAGGGATTTTACGACAACATCGGTTTCCACCGTGTCATCACCGGATTTATGGCACAGACAGGCGATCCGACGGGGACAGGCGGCGGTGGGCCGGGCTACGATAACATTCCGTTGGAAGTCAGCGGCTCGATGAAATATGACAAGCCGGGTGTGATCGGTATCGCCCGTACCAATGACCCCAACTCGGCAGGCAGCCAGTTCTTCATCACTTTGGCACCGGCATCGTTTCTGGATAACGGATATACCATCATTGGCGAAGTGGTGGCGGGGATGGATGTGGTCAACCAGATTCGGATTCGTGATGTAGATTCCGACCCGAACGCGAACTCGATTCAACCAGAGAAGTTGGTGAGCATCCGCGTGGTGGATATTGGGGCGAAGTAGGTAGGCTAAGAACCCCCTCCCGACCTCCCCCGCAGGCGAGGGAGGAGCCAGTCAGGGACGTGAGGGGATGAAGCATATCGTCAGTCGTTGGCAATCGATCGATTAACGGAGGGTGAGGCACGGTGCTTCACCCCTTTTTATTTGGGGAACTCAGGTGATTAGGTCTTCACAGGACGCTTGGTGGAGGCTTCTTTTTGCATTTTGTGGTCAACCGTTTTTTGAATATACGAGGCGGCATCCGGCGTTTTGCAGTTGGTCAGGCCATGATCGACCTGAACTTTGCCGATGCGTCTGGCGGCAGCGACCGCGTTGGCTTGCAGCGCGGGATTGCGGGTACCGATGGCAATCAGCACATTGTTCATGGCATAGCGGGTGTAGTTTTTGCTAGCGTGAAGATCACGCTCGATGGTCGCGATGTAATCCACAAAATACGAATTGGGCAAGGTGGTGTCGGCGGTGGCGAGTGAACCTAAGAGGTTCCAGCCGCTCGTGCTGATCCATTCGCCATCGGACTGCATCCACAATTCGGCCTTCTGCTGTGCAAAACGGGTTTTGGCGACATAACCGACAAAGGCATCGGTGATGGCGTAGTTATTTAATGTACGCGACCATGTATCCAGCATTTTCGAGTCGGCTTGCTGCGGGTCGGCGATCATGAGCGCCAAAACTTGGGCATCGTGGATGCCGCTGTCCCACAAGTCGAGGGCGATGTCGTGGTTGGTTTTAAGTTTCTTCTGGAATTTGCCGAGGTCGGAATAGCTCACGCCAAAGGTATTATCGCTTACGCCATGCCGCATATAAGTTTTGCGGGCTTGTTCAGTACCGAGTGCTTCAAGTTCGCCTAGAATGACATTGGCATTGGTCACATTCATGGTTTACTTCCTCGCATTTTTTCATCACATTGTAATCGGATTTTTGTTCTAGTGCAAGCAGGGTGAGAATGAGCGTGATCATATGAAGAGCCGAGCCTTTTGTGAGTTTTGCTCAATAGCCTTCCAAACGAAATAGCATTAGAGTAATAGAGACTCAAATTATGCAGATGGAGGCAGCTATGCGCAGTGCAGTTCGCGGTTCTATAAAATTAAGCTTACTCATTTTATTTTTACTCGGCACGACAGCCGTTGCATTTGCTCAAGAAGCGACGCAAGAGGCAGCGGCAACCAGCGCGGATAAAACGCTGACCTACAGCGTGGCTGTGAACAGTGAGATTACCAACAGTACATTCTCGGAAATATGGACGCTGACGACTGCTTCGGCAGACCGGATTATGGTGCAGGTGGAACGTACCAGCGGCAACCTGCTGCCGGATGTGTCGATTTTGAATGCCAGCGACCAGCAGATTGCCCAGAGTTATGGGCCGGACGCAACCGGCGCGGTGGCAGAAATCGAGAGCTTTACGCTGCCGGGTGCGGGTACATTCAAGGTACTGGTGCAGCGGGCGGAAGGCGGTACCGGTTTGACGACCGGTGGATACAGCTTGACCGTCACGCCACGGGCAACGGCAGTGGATAACCCCAACAACGCCGTTACATTGGGTGAAGTGGTAGCGGGTACACCGACGAACGGTGAACTAACGGGCACACAATGGTATCAGCGGTATACGTTCAACGCGGCGGGTGAAGATGTGATCCGCATCACAGCCAAACGCACCGGTGGCACGTTGTTCCCCGAAGTCGAAATTCTGGATGCAAACGGTACATCGCTGCGGATCGGGTATACCGATTACGGCAACGGCGACATCGCGGAAATCGAGTCGTTCGCGCTGCCATCGGCTGGAGCGTATACGATTGCGCTGACGCGCGCCCAACGATTTACGGGCGAAACTACTGGAACCTATGAACTGGATGTCACAATTCTGGGTGCAGGCGAAAGTAACCCGATGATGGCGGTTTCATCCGGCGATGTGGTTTATGACACCGACTTGACCGGTAACATCGGGGCGCAGTGGTATCAAGACTGGAAGCTGACGACCACCGCCGCCGATGTGTTGACGCTGACCGTCACACGCACGAGTGGTAATCTGCAACCGGAAGTGATTTTGCTGGGTGGCAGCGGGCAGGAAGTGACGCATGGCTACACCAGCAACACGGGCGACTCGGCGACGATTAGTCATTACACGCTGCCAAGTGCCGGTACTTTCACGGTGCGCGTCAGCCGGGCACAGGGTAAAGGTGGTTTTTCAACGGGCGGCTATTCGCTGACAGTAGCGCTCGACGGCTCCGGTGATGGCAGCCCGATACTGAGTGAATCAAGCGGCGCGATTGAAAATACACAGGAACAAACCGGCACAATTACTGGTAAACAGTGGGCAAACAGTTGGGATTATCAGGGCACTAAAGCTGAGAATATCAGCATCACGGTGGAACGCAGCAGCGGGACATTAATTCCGCGGGTGGATATTCGGGATAGCAACGGGCAGACGTTGAACACCGGTTACGCGAATGCCAGTCGTGACGGTGCGGAAATCACCAACTATACGCTTCCGGGGACGGGTGCATATAAGATTGTCGTTTATCGCGAAAATGGACAAACGGGTTATACCGAAGGCGATTATACGCTGACGGTCGAGCCAGCGGCGCAGTAAGCCGGACAGTTGGCAATCTCAGCAGGAGGGCGTATCATCGGGTACGCCCTTTTTATTGATATGAGTAGACTTCATATGACGACTATCATCTTTGGCGGGACAGCCGCTTATCACCTGAAACTGCATGACCATGTGGCGGTCGGTGAGCGCCGGATTGTCAATACACCATACGGCGACTCATCACCATTTATCTATTTAACGAGCAGCGAACACAGCGCATGGTTCAGTTCGCGGCACGGTGAAGACGGCTTACAACGGACGGCGGCGTTCGTTAATCATCGGGCGAATTTGTGGGCAGCGCGGGAATTGGGGGCGACGGGTATCCTGTCATGGAATGGCGTGGGGGCGATTGCGCCGGGGTTAGCTGTTGGACAGATGGTCGTGCCGGATGATCTGCTGGATATGACGCGGGCGCGGGTGGCGAGTTTTCAATCGGCAGAACTCAACACGCCTGCCGGAAAACCATTTGCGGATGACTTACGAAAGCGGCTGGTCACAGCGTCCGAGTCGCTGGGATTTATCTGCGCCACACACGGAACTTATGTATGTACCGAAGGGCCGCGTTTGGAAACGGCGGCTGAGATCGCCCTATACGGTTGGGGTGGCGCGGCGGTGGTCGGCATGACGCTCTCGCCGGAAGTGTGGTTAGCGGCGGAACTGGGGATTCCGTATGCGTCGCTGTGCATCGTCACCAACATGGCGACCGGACGGTGGACATTTGATGGGCGGCGTGATTTTGGGGCGGGCGTGGGGGTCAAAGGGTTACAGGTTACGATGGCAGCGGCGTGAAAATAACCCCCTCATCCCAACCCTTCTCCCCCGCAAGCAAGGGAGAAGGGCTGAATGCGTTAGGCCAGTTCGGGAATACGCTCGGTTTCACGCAGTTTGACGTTCACGAATATGCCATTGGCAGGACGGACGGTTACTAACTGTTTAGGCACAATGGATTGACCGGGCATGAGCGAGAGTTCGGCGTGCTGGATCATGGTCACCAGCAGCAAGCGGGCTTCCATCAGAGCAAAGCTATTGCCGATGCAGACGCGCGGCCCGCCGCCAAACGGTAGATAGCCATAACGTGGGATGGTCTTTTCGTTTTCGGGCGAGAAGCGTTCGGGATCAAACACATCGGGATTCGGGAAAACAGCCGGATTGCGATGCATGGCGTAGATGGCGAGGGTAACCAATGACCCTTTCGGAATCATATAGTCGCCCACTTGGGTGTCCTCAATCGGTTCGCGACCGACCGATGCGGCGGGTGGATAGAGGCGCATCCCTTCTTTGACGACCATCTCGGTATATTTGAGGTTCGCCAAATCCGCCATCGTCGCCGGACGGTCACCGAGGGCGGCATCGACTTCGGCTTTCAGGCGGCTCATGACCTGTGGATGCTGCATTAAGAGATACCACGTCCATGTCATCGCCATCGCGGTGGTTTCGTGACCGGCGAGGAAGATGGTCATCAACTCGTCGCGTAACTGCTTATCATCCATCGCGCTGCCGTCATCATCCCGCGCCTGAAGCAGCATCGATAACAAATCGCCTTTGTCGTCACCGGATGCGCGGCGCTCATCAATGAAGCGCTGAAGGATGACATCCAGTTCGGCAATGTCGCGGTACATGCGGCGGGTTTTGGGCAGCGGCAGCCAATCCGGTAACTGAGCGACTGAATTGATGCGGTCATTGGATGCTTCGAGAATACGGGTCAGTAATTCGCCCACATGGTCAGCATCGCCGGAAACATCGGCATCAAAGAGAGTCTTGGAGACGATATTCAGCGTCAGCTTCATCATTTCGCGTTCCAAGCGCCGTGTATCGCCGGTATGCCAAGTGTTCAGCATCTGGCGGGTGTACTCGACCATCACATCGGCATAACTTTCGATGCGGCGGGAATGGAAAGCCGGTTGTGCCAATTTGCGCTGACGTTTCCAGAAGTCACCTTCACTGTTGAGTAAACCATTACCCAAAAACGGCCCCAAAGCATATTTGATCAATTTCAGTTTGTGGAAGTTCTGGGGCTGGTTGACCAGAATGTCGTGGATCAGTTCGGGGTCACTGATTAGATAGAAGCCGATCCAGCCAAACTTCGTATAATTGTAGCTGCCGTAGGTTTTCTGTGAGTCTATCGAAAACTGAAGCATATCAAACTGCTCACCTGCAATCACGGTGCGAATCATTTGCAGGCTGCTGGTTCGTACGCCGGGTGGATAAGAATTCGTCATGAGCTTACCTCATCTCTATACAGAATGGGATCATATCAATTGCTGTATATGTTAAAATATTCACAATTACGAGTCAACTTATCAATGGTGATCTTATGTCAGTTATAGACAGTAGTACACTTAACCGTGTGGAGCGCCGCCGGATTCGCACGCGCGAGCAGTTGGTTCAGGCGGCAACCGAACTGTTGAACGAAGTTGGTTATGCGCGTTTGACGATTAAGGCCATCACCGAACGGGCTGACCTAGGATACGGCACATTCTACCTGTATTTTCAGGATATGGACGACATTGTATGGGCGGGATTATACGAGGTTATCGAACGCGCGCGGATATATACCGAGGAGCAGATCAGTGGGCTGCCCTCACCGCTGCGCGAGTATCAATCATGGGTACATATTTTTGAATTCGCGGCACAATCGCGGGATAGTATCGTGGCATTGTTCGGGCGCAAAGGCAGCGCCAAACTACTACAACGTTACCAAGATTATCTTTCCGTCACCCACGAGGAAAATTTACGGTTGGGTCGCTATTCGTCGGGGTTGGATTTACCGCCTGCTTTTCTGGCGCAGTTCATTACCGGCGCACTGGTTCGGCTGCTGATCTGGTGGGCAGAAACGCCTTCTGACACCACGCCGACGCAGATGGCGGATATGCTTTTCGAGGTCATCTACCGCCAACCCGCACCGCGCTAGGGAGCCACCTCAAGCGGCAGACTCACGATAAAGGTGCTGCCTTCGTCGGGTTTACTTTTTACCGTGATGGTACCGTTATGGGCGGCTACGATCATGCGGGCGACGCTCAAACCCAGACCCACACCACCGGAATTGACACCCCGTGCCGAATCGACGCGATAAAACAAATCAAAGATATGGTCGAGGTGTACAGCGGCAATACCGATACCCGTATCGCGTATGCTGACTCGTACTTCCCGATTGGCTAATGCCGTGGTGATGGTTATCACCCCTTCCTCGTCAGTAAAACTCAAGGCATTGCGCACCAACTCGCGAAAGGCGCGGCGCAGTTCTTCGGCATCCGCCATGACGACGGGCACATAGGAATTGGGCTGAAAGACCATCAATTGATTATGCTGCTGGGCTTTGCTCATGTATCCGGTCACAACGTCCGCCAACAATTGATTGAGATCGGTTGGTCGACGCTGCAAATTGGTCAGGGTGGCAATGGCATTCAGATTTTCGAGCTGGGCGCTCATGTGGGTAACGGCCTTGCGAATGACACTTAATTTAACCGCAGCCTCGTCAGATCGCGCGTTTTGCATCAGCCGTTCAGCCAGATAGCGGCTGGTTTCAATGGTCGCCAATGAGGTGCGGAAGTCGTGCGAAAAAGCAGTGACAAAATCGCGCACCAAACGCGAACGCTCCTCCTGCACCATCAGGTCAAGCTGCTGGTTTTCGGCCTGTTTCTGGGCGGTCACATCCTGCGCCACACCGTAATAACGCTCCAACCGATTTTCGGCGGTATTCCACACCACATTGCGACTGATGCGTAACCAGCGCACTTCACCGCTTTTGGTAACAATGCGATATTCACCGCTGGTGGCTTTGCCTTTGAAGGATTGCTCAACACTTTCCAGATAGCGCGGTAAATCTTCGGGATGAAACAATTTAGCGTTAAAATTTTCGTCAATATCGGTCAGTGCGTAACCGGTCATTTGGGCAAATTTGTCGGTGACCCACTCTTGACGCACGAGACCTGTTTTTTCAATCTGCACGCTGAAGGCATAGTTCGGGATTAACTCCGACACCATTCTGAAGCGTGTTTCGCTCTCCGCCAGCAGGCTGCGCTGGGCTTGCTCGATACGCCGACGGTAATAGGCAAACAACACGACCATACTGGTCAATACGATATGAAAGGGAATCGGCCCTTTGAGCATTTCTGAATGGTTAAACACCGGTATAATCAGCGGTAACAGGAAAAGCAGCAGCAGTTGTACCGCCGCCACAACCAGCGTAAGGCGTATGGTATGAAAATGACTGGCAAACAATATAACAAGCAGCATAAATGCTAGCATGGTCTGAAATGCACTCTGGGAAACACTAAGCACTAAATATGCCAAAATGATCAGCATGACATGTACGATTAATGTCACACCGGCAGTAAAAATGTGACCCTGTCTTGCGATAAAATAGGGGATGATAATCAGGACAACACTGACCCATGCTAGCAGCATTCGCAGCGGAATATGGGGTACATCAGGAATCAGCAGATAGCGCAGAGTCAAGACGACGAACATCAGCAGGCCGGCAGATAAGAAAAGCTGGGCAAGGAAGCGGGCATGAATGCGCTGGTCAAGATTGGTCACGGTGGCGACAGGTTCGGTCAAGCGATACCACCAGTCAATAAGCGGCTTGAAGCGGATTAGATTCGACGACTTTTCCAAATTATCACCGTAGTAAGCGTACGCGGAACTTCATTTGACAGCGCTATAAAATAGCTGAAATAGGCGAGAATTACAATAAAGGTACACCAATGGTTATGACTAATCATCCCTGGCCTGTTTATGGGCACGAATGGGCTGTCGCCCATATGCGGAAAAGCATCGCGAATGGTCGTATTCGTCATGCATATCTGATTGTCGGGCCGGAGTCGGTCGGCAAAGAAACGCTGGCACGGGCGCTGGCAATGACCCTCAATTGTACTTATGAAGATGAGGCGGCGCGTCCCTGCGGACAATGCAGTTCATGCAAACGAATCGCTAGCGGCAACCACCCGGATATGATTTATTCCGAGGCGGACGGTTCTACGGGTGCGCTCAAAATTGAGGAAATTCGGGCTATCACCGGAAAAATCGCGCTTAAGCCCTACGAAGCCCGTTACCGCATCGCTATTCTACGCGACTTTGACCATGCGCGTCCACAAGCACAGGACGCGCTGCTAAAAACATTGGAAGAACCGCCGCCACAAGCGCTGCTGATTTTGCTCGCGCCATCGACCGAGTCGCTGCTGCCGACGATTACCAGCCGCAGCCAAGTTATTCATCTGCGTGCGCTGCCGACTGAAACGATTCATGAGGTGTTGGTGCATGAACACGGTGTGGCGGATGAGCAGGCGGAATTATTGGCGCGTTTAAGTGGTGGGCGAATGGGTTGGGCGCTGCAAGCAATGACTGACCCCTCTATGTTGGATCAGCGGGCAGGGGCGCTTGATCTGCTGGAAAATTTATTACCGATGAACCGCGCAAAACGCTTCGAGATTGCCGAAGATTTGAGCAAAGATAAGATGGCGCTGTATCCGTTACTCGAATTGTGGCAAAGTTACTGGCGGGATGTGCTGCTGCTGTGTCAGGGGGTGGCTGGCAGTCCGGCGAACCTTGATCGTCAGGCGGCGCTGGAGCAAATCGCTAAACACACGCAGGCAGAGGATGCCTTGACCGCATTGCAGGCCACCCGTACCCTGCTCGGTAACCTGACGACCAACTTGAACCTGCGCTTGGCGCTGGAAGTCCTGTTTCTGGATTATCCCGGTTTGCCGGGGCGCTAGTGATGTCAAACGGTGGCAGTACCGGACTGCACCTGTAGACCGAGCAAACATTCCATCATACCTAGATGGCGGTTGTCATGGGTTAGATGAGACAACAGCGCATCACCCACAGTACCCTTACCCCAAATGCCTTCGGTCATCGGTTGCAACTGCTCACTGGCTAGAAATTGGTCATCATCAATTGCTGTGACTGCATGATCCACCGCCGCAAATGTCCTTTCGACATAACCCAGCAGTTCGGCTTTGATTGGGAAGGTCAAACGATAGGCTACTTCGTCCGGCATTTCCATGCCGGTGGCCTTCACCCCCAACTGCATATTATCAAATCCCCAGCGCTGCGCCCATTGTTCGACATGCCAAATTTCAGCGCCCGACGGGAGCCGCTGGCTGAGTTCGGGTGTCATGCCGGGGATGCAAGCCTGTGTGAAATCCGCCCAACGCGCCAGATGCCACGCGTGCCAAGCAATGGCATGGGTGGTGGGGGAAGGCCGCCTATGCAGATGCTCGTCCGACAGCTTCCGTAGATACTTCAACAGCCGGTCGTGACCTGCGCAGTATTCCTTGATAACCATTTCAGCAACCGAAGTACTCATGGCAATCCACCTTTCCCAACGGTAAGTAAACTTTTGTATATCGCGACACTCTATATCGACAGAATATGCTCATTGGAATGAATGTACCGCACATAATCTATACGCGCCGACCGGAATGAGGCTGAATTTCTTCATAACTCAACTGATAGATGTGAACAATTGCATCTATAATGAACAAATATTGAACAGTTTTTGAGCCATATAGGATACCTGAATCGATGCACAATGAAAAATAACCTCGCTAAGACCAGCAGTATAACGAACATTACGCCCGTTCAAACGTATGCTATACTAGCTATGCGTTCTATCGAGCGGGAAAAGAGCCGCATGAGCCAACCCACAGAGATAATTTTGCTGCAACGCATACAAGCGGGGGATGAAGATGCGCTGGTATCTCTCCACGCCCAGTACGCGAACCTCGTATTCTCCGTCGCTTACCGCGTCGTTAACGATCAAATGGCAGCTGAAGAAGTCACACAGGACACCTTCATGCGCCTGTGGAATAAATCCTACACCTATGACCCCGAAAAAGGCCGCTTTACGACATGGCTGCTCACGGTCACGCGCCGTTTAGCCATAGATGTCCTGCGATTGCGAACACGGCGCGAACCCAAGACGGGGATGCTGTTTATGGACGAAGACCCCGGCCTCTGGGAAAACACACTGATCGTTGATGGTGGCAATGATTTACGCCGCAACCTCAAATCAGTTTTAAACCAACTCCCAAGCGATCAAAGTGAATTAATTGAATTGGTCTATTTTTACGGCATGTCCCACAATGATATTGCCGAGACATTGGGCTTGCCGTTGGGTACGGTCAAAACGCGCATCCGCTTAGGGATGCAGAAGCTACGTTTGGCATGGAAAGAAGACGAACCGATAAATCCAAACAACAATATTTAAACGTAATGTTTGTTATGATGATGAAATGTAAATCATTCTAAGGTAATCTTTAATAAACGTGCGACATAAGCTGCACAGCATTGATGTAAGTGATGATGGACCGACTAGATATACTTGACCTGATACCTGCATACGCTCTGGAAGCGCTCGATTCTGAAGAGAAACTTCAGGTCGAAGCACTGCTGAAAACGGATGCCGAAGCGCAGCAGATGCTTGCAGAGTATCAAGACATTACGACAAATCTGGTGCTGGCGACCCCGGCGCGGCGTGCCCCTGCTCATCTACAGGATGATCTGCGTAAACGGCTGGCAGCCAGCCGACCAGCGCAGGTAACGCCACCCGCCGCA
>JBBSBS010000184.1:0-11568 GCA_038251045.1 Aggregatilineales bacterium
GGCAGTGATCCAACCAACACCATGCAGGGCGACTTGTTCGGCATCAAAGAAGTTCCGCATACCGGAAACGGCACAAGCTCCGGCACGAATGAACTCACCGGCTGTTTCCAAGTTTATTCCACCGGACGGGATCAGGTTAACTTCAGGATAGACCATTTTGAGATTGGTCATGTAGGCGGGGCCACCCAATGCGGCAGGAAAAATCTTGACCATATCGGCTCCGGCGCGCATAACGGTGAACACCTCGGTGGCAGTAAAAGCACCGGAATAACAGGCGACACGGTAACGGTTGGCAATGTCGATGACTTCAGGAACAACGGCAGGTGATACCAAGATACGTGCCCCCGCCTTTATGGCATCTAAAGCACTGGCAGCATCCAGACAAGTTCCGGCAGCCAAATAGAGCTTGTCACCAAAGGCTGCTGAAATGGCACGAAAGTTTTCTAACACGCCGGGGGTGGTCATGGTGATTTCGATGACGCGTGCCCCCCCGTCATACATAGCCTGCGCATAGGGCAGCATATCGATATGCTGTTTCAGTTTCATGGCAGGCAAAATACCGGTTGATTTGGTCAGGTAAACAGCTTCTTCGCGGCGGCTCATATCGTTCATGGTTTATCGCTTTACTCGTAGATCAATGGTGTCTTTTAGTAGGGGCAGCACTTCGGCGGCAGTGAATTGGGCGACATCGCCTTCAATGGTGTGGGCTAAGGCGCAAGCCGCATTGCCGAAATTCAGGGCGAACTGCGGGTCATTTTCAAGGTAGCCATAAAGCAAACCAGCAGAGAAGGCATCCCCGGTGCCGAAACGATCCACTACGTCAAATTCGTAGCGGCGGCCCGCGAGCACTTGGCCTTCATAGAGTGCCTGACTGCTCCATGCACCGTGCAATACGCCGATGATTTCACGATGCGTTAAGCAGACGAGTTTATGACCGAAGTGGTCGCGGTAAGCTTGCATGATGTCGGTATCGCTTCCGGTAAAGCCAAAAACAGCCTCCGATACCGAACGGCTGGTGATGACAATATCGACCAATGGCAGAAGCGTTTTCCAGCACTCTAAGGCGGTGGCTTCCGTCCAGAGATGTTCGCGATAGTTGACATCAAAAGAAGTGATACATCCAGCGACTCTTGCGGCTTGGAAATAGGCGGTAGTGGCCTCACGGCAGCCTGTGCTTAAGCCGGGCACAATCCCATCGGTATGGGCAATGCGGGTCTGCGCAACCAGTGCAGGCCAATCAAACTCATCGGCAGTCATGGTACTAGCGGCACTACCGCGCCGGTCAAAAATAGTCACGCCGACGCGGGGAGTAGCCGTGAATTCCAAAAAGTTCATGCCCATTCGCGTGTTGGGAACCAGTTTGACGTGGCTCATATCCACACCATAGGCAGCACACGTGTCGTAGGCCAAAATACCGAGCTCATTATCCGGTAGTTTGGAAATAAAGGCCGATTTCTTGCCCAGCCGCGCCATGTTGGCGGCAACATTCAACTGCGCTCCGGCGACTTCTACATCCAAACTGCGGGTACGACGCAAGCGTTCGAGTTTGGGAGGTGCAAGCCGGAGCATTACTTCTCCCAAACTAATCAGATCATACATCGGTTAGTGGACTCCATCGTGATCGGCAGTAGTGCCGTATTTATACAACCAGCGTTCGCGCTCACTGCGAACATATTCGGGTGGTATGGGTACGGGCGCACTCACGGCCCGCGTCATCAAGTACATCTGGCAAACACGTTCGACAATTTGGGATACGAATAGGCTTTCATCCACAGTGCGACCACAGGCGACCGCGCCATGATTAGCAAGCAAAACACCATTACTGGCACCGATGGTATCCGCTATGGCATGACCGAGCTTTTCATGCTGACCGGCGGGTACATAAGGCGCACAACGAATGGCATCTCCCAAGACCTGCGACTGTTCTTCAACAATAACAGGTACGGTTTCATGCAGGCAAGACATGGCAGTTGCATAAAAGGAATGGGTGTGGAGAACAGCACCCACATCAGGCCTCACTAAATAGATGAGGCGGTGAACATCCGTTTCCGATGACGGTAAGCGATGCCCATCCAATTTGGTGCCATCATCGGCAACAGTTACCATATCATCCGGTGTGATGGTGCGGTAATCAACACGACTGGGGGTGACAATTAAGCCACCGGGTATGCGGGCGGAGGCATTGCCATAGGTGCCGATGACATAACCCATAGATTCCAAGCGTAGGCAGGCATCAATAATGGCTTGTTTGAGTTCCCGATGTTCGGTCATGATTTTTTGTCCTGAGTAAAATCTGTTATCCATTCACCATCCCACAAACTCGGAAAGGGGTTTTGAATGTAGGGATGTTGAGCGATAACGTCATCATCTAATTCCAGCCCCAGTCCGGGCTTATCTTCCATAAAGAACTCGCCGTTGCGGATCGGATTCCAGCCGCGCACCAGATCGTTGCGCCACGGAACATCAAATTCGGAAAATGCCTCCTGCACCATAAAATTCGGACTGCTTACATCCAGATGTAAGGCAGCAGCCAGTGCAACAGGGCCGACCGAACTATGGGGGGCGAAACGCATATCCTGTGCGGCAGCCATCGCCGCAATTTTTTTGCTGATGCCGATGCCTCCACAATGGGCAACATCCATCTGCACCACGTCGGCAGCGCGAAGCGTGGTAAGCCGGTAAAAATCCGCGATGGTATACAGGCGTTCGCCAGCCGCAACAGGGATACGCGCTTGCCGTTTGACCTCCGCTAGTAGATCGAGATTTTCGGGCACAACCGGTTCTTCACACCAAGCGGGTTTGAACGGCTCAAGTTCGCGCATCATATGGACAGCCTCCCCCACCGAGAGTCTGCCATGAAATTCAATCATCAGATCAATAGCAGGGCCAACCGCTGCGCGTACTGATGCGACGATGGCAATGGCGGCTTCGCGCTCGACCGTGCCCATATCTTTCCATGCTGTGCCGAAAGGATCAAACTTCAAGCCCTGATAACCACGCCCGACGGCTTCACGCGCGCGTTCGGCAAATTCAGATGGGGTATGGGCACCCCCGTACCAGCCATTGGCATAGGCGGGTATACGGCGATGGTAGCGCCCACCGATCAGGTTATATACAGGTTGACCACAAGCTTTGCCGATGATGTCCCACATGGCGATCTCGACTCCGCTGATGGCGGTCATCACCGTGGAGCCGCCTTGGTATTGATCACGGATCATATCACCGACTACGCGCTCTATATCAAAGGGGTCGCGTCCCAGCACACGCCCTTCAACCCATTCGTGAGCAACGGTTTGCACGGTTTTTTCCTGCCACTCAAGACTGGCTTCGCCAATGCCTGTCAGACCGGTATCCGTATGAAGACGAATAAACAGGTAGTTACGCAACCCTGCATTTGCCATCAGTGTTTCAAAGCATGTGATCTTCATCAGTGATTTTCTGCTCCAGTTTCGGGGACGAGTTTTTGCACACGTTGACGGAAGTCCTGTATCGTTTGTGCGCCATCCAACACGCCCACTTCCAAGTCGTAAACGCGTTTTTCTCCGGGTTGGAGTGTGATCAACTGACCCAGATTGCGTGCGATTTCCCGCCCAAAGGTATTGGTGCAGGGTTCAATGCCAACCGCATACTGACCCTCACCCATCATGCGCCATTCCAAATATTGTGGCATCTGGCGTTTATTATAAACGACATAGACACCGAAGCCATTCTGATTGGCGATTGCGACGGGAACACTACCATCAGCTTCCGCATTCATATCCAACTCGAAGCCCTGCAACTGCCAATCTTTCTGAGGGGTGATGAATTGACGATAGGCGCTGGTATCGCTGCCGGGTAAGCCTTCTGGAACCGATGGAGGTCTAGACACAGGTGCAATTAGTTGTGAACCTTCATCAACGACCGGAAAACCGATATTGATGTGATACAGCAGCATGTGTTCGGCGGGTAAGAAACCGGCATTTTCGATTTCATCATGCATGAAAAAGCGGGACTCGCCCAAACGCGCAGTATAGCGGCGAGTCAGTATGAGATTTTCACCATATGCCTGCGCTTGTACAACTCGCCCTTCAGCTTCGAGGATGCATTCGTCGCCTTCCCAGCGTTCACCATACTGCATTAACTGAGCGGGAATCATCGCCATGCGGTCATGGACACCATAAGTCTCTTGAGCACGTGCCGGAAAATTATAGCGAGATACATCCGCCGTTTCAGGATTGCCGATATGAACCATGCCTGCCGAAGTGTTGAAACCACCGAGCGCCGTCCGCAGCCAGCCAAAGTCATTTTGCTGCTCGAAGTACCACGGGCCGGGAAGCATGGTGGCGGGTATCCATGCGAGGGACTGCCCTTGATATTCACAATAGCCGACATCCATACCACGTTCGACAGCAACTTTGAAATGAAAGCCGGTTCCGGTACGAAACTCAAGGTAACGTACGCCACGGGAAACACCATCTTCGCTGGCAAGTAACTGCACTCCACCAATTTGTGAAATGTGTCCAATACGGCGCATGAGTTCGCCGCGGGTGTAGTGTTTCCCAAATAAGAATGGCATGTTGTTCGCTCCTTCGTGCCATAAAGTCAGTATGTAGCAAAAATAGCGTACATTTAGGGTTCGCCCGGCCAGCCGTTGGATCGCAACCACATCTGAACGGACTGGTCGGCAGCGTGAGGATCATCGAGCGGCAGGGTAACGCGATTTTGTGATAGGAGAGATAGATGCACCGCCGTTAGCATTTCAAAAGCACGATAGCCATCCCAACCCGTGACCAATGGTTGATCATTACCTCGAATGACCTGCGCGAAATTCTCGATTATGCCCATGTAACCCCCAAATTCCTCATCAAAAAGGAGTGTATTGGGCATGACGGTGCGCCAAGATTTGGTAGGGCCTTCCTCACTATCGTAAATCAGGAGTTCGTGCTGATCTTCGACGGACAACCATGTATGATCACCGTAGACTTCGACCCGTTCCCACGGCTTTAGGTTCAAGGCTGATGCGCTGGTATAAATCGTCCCGACTGCCCCGGAGGCAAATTCGAGCATTACCACCGCGTTATCAACCGGATATTTTCGCCGGTTGCGCCCGTACTTATTGACACCTTTGGCAGTCAGTGCGACCACGTCACCCATAAGATAGCGCGTGATGTCAAAGAGATGGATGGTTCCGGATTCGAGCAAATCCACATAATCGTAACCGAGGTTGAACTTGCCCACGAATAGCGCCGGATCGACTATGCTGCCGGATTCGATGGCTTGTTTAGCACGGCGATAGGGTGGCGAGTAGCGTTTATTGGCGACGGTCATCAGGGTCAGGTGGCGTTCGTCGGCTGTTTTACACATACGCAGCGCATCACTCAGTGAACGGGTGATGGGCTTTTCGACCAGAACATGGCAGCCGGATTCGAAGCTGGCAAGCGCATGTTCGAGGTGAAGATCGTCAGGAGTGAGGATGATAACAGCATCAAGTTTGGCTTCAGCCAGCATGACGCGATAATCGGCATACCACTGACCGCCGTAGATGGCTTGCACTTTGCGACCGTGTTCTTCGCGGGGTTCGCTGAAGGCCACAATTTCGATGGGTTCCCAGATCATACGCAGACGGGCTACCGCCGGAAAGTATTTAGACTGGGCGACACCCCCCGCTCCGATGATACCGAGGCGAACGGGCGCGCGGTTGGCACGTAACTCATCATGACCGATTCCGTAAACATCCAACTGCTGGAAAGCTTTGTGAACAGGCGTATGACCGTAGGTATCTTCCAACATCAGGTTGTCCTCTTGAGCAGCCGAACGCTAATCACACCAAAGAGCAGCGCCAGAATAATGGCGGCCCCTTTATAAGTCGCTATTTGTGCATCTAACATGCCCAAGTTGCTGAGGCCGTTGTTCAGGACGGCGATGAACAAAGCACCAATCAATGTACGACGCAGCTTACCCTCGCCCCCTTGAAAAGGATTTCCGCCGATGATAACAGCCACAATCGCGTCCAGTTCCAGCCCATAGGCGGCATCTGGAGCAGCGGCTCCCAAGCGACTGACGGTAATCAATGTGGCTAAACCCACAAACAGGCCGAACATCGCGAACATCAACAGTTTGTACTTTGTGGTCGGAACGCCGGCCTGAATAGTGGCGCGTTCATCGCTTCCCATAGCAAAAGTGTATCGTCCAAGGCGGGTGCGATTCAGGACGAGGCCACCGGCTATGAAGGCCAATACGGTCAAGACGACCGGGGGCGTAATCTGCAAAAATAAGGGAGCATTCATAAAGTCAATAAAGGGATGTTGAACACTGATCGATTCGGCTCCAGTCAGACTGACGGCTAATCCGCGCGCCCAGATCCAACATGCGAGGGTCACGATAAGCGGATTGATCCCCACACGGGCAATAAGTATGGCATTGAACACTTCTACCACCACGGCGGTGACAAAGGCAGCCGCGATAGCCAGCAGGATACTGCCAGAGGCGGCGAAGACGATACCCATGACCGTACCACTGAGAGCAATGAGCGAGGCAGGAGACAGGTCAATGTTCTGCGAGATAATCGCGAAGGTCATGCCCACAGCCACGATCATCATGGCAGCATTCTGAGTGAGCAGTGTGGTCATGTTGGCTAAAGTCAAGAAGTGCGGATTGAGTGCAGAGAAGAGCACAAATAGCACAATCAGGATGATAAGCAAGCCGTATTCAGCCACTAACGCGCCTGCTCTACCCTGTAACCCTCCGGATTGAACCCTTACTGTTGCACTCGCCACATTCGCCTCCTAAGTTCGCCTGCGCTGGGCTAGGCGATCAAGTACAATGGCTGCTAGAACCAGCAAGCCGGTCGCGGTTTGCTGCCATTCTGCCGGAATTCGCCGGAGCGTCATGAAGTTTAAGACCATATACAAAATAAAAGCGCCCAGCAGCGTTTTTTCCACGCGCCCGATTCCTCCGCTGAGGCGAGTTCCACCCAGAACGACAGCGGCGATGGTATAAAATTCACTACCCGCCCCCAAACCGGGGCTGATGACTCCGGTGGCAGCCGCCATCAACATACCTCCGATGCCAGCCATCAGCCCACACAGGGTATAGGCTAACAGCTTGACCGGAAGCACGGGCAAACCGGATAGGCGAGCAGTCACCTGATTGCCGCCGATAGCATAGATGAAGCGTCCGAACAGGGTTTGCCGCAACATCACCGCCATGATGAGATACAGAATGAACACGATGATGACCGTCAGCGGTATACCCGGCACATTTAGCATAGGTATACCGGGTGTTCGGGTAATGGCAATCCACTCGAAAAATGAGTCGGTAACCCGAATCTGGGCATTGTTCATCAGCACCAAAGTCAATCCACGCACACCAATCAACATACCCAGCGTTGCAATCACCGGACTAATCCCTGCCACTTCCACCAATAAGCCGTTCACCAATCCGGTCACCGTCGCCGCCGATAAACCAACCAGAATGGCGAGGGCAACAGGGGTACCATCGCGCAGCAGTACGGAAGTGATCCCTGCGGCGAGAAATAAGACGGAACCCACAGACAGGTCGATGCCACCGATCAAGATGACGAGTGTCATGCCGATTGCCATCACCGCAACGACCGACATCTGGCGAAAAATATTGAAGATATTGTTGGGTAATAAGAATTTATCACTGCTTAAGCCGAAGGCCACCAGCATCAACACGACCACCAATAAGGTGCTGTTTTGTGCTACAAAGCGCGAGATGACTGCTGTGCCTGATGTCTCATTGTCCGACAATGAAGCAGTTTGAACCTTATTCAACATGAGCATAACCTTGAATAGCTGAGAGCAAGCCTTCTTCCGTCGCTGATGCGCGGTCTATGGTTCGGGTCAATTGTCCGTTGTACATAATAAAGATGCGATCCGATACACCTAGTATTTCGATCAAGTCTTCGGACACCATCACAATTGATTTGCCACCCTCGGCCAGTACGCGTAACTGCCGGTAGATTTCAGCTTTGGCACCCACATCAATGCCCTGTGTCGGCGAGATGAAAATCAGGATATCCAAGTCACGCAACATCCATTTGGCGAGAATTACCTTTTGCTGGTTGCCGCCGCTGAGTGTGCCGACGGTTGCATTGGCAGAGGTTACTTTAATCTGCAATTCCTGAATGGAATGGTTGGCGGCTTGTGTTTCAGTGCGGTTGCGAATGAACAGCAGCGCCCGCCGAAATAACAGCGCCAACGAGGGAAGCGTGATGTTTTCCTTTACGCTCATGTCTACAATTAGCCCCTCGGCTTTGCGATGTTCTGTGAGCAGACCGATGCCTAGGGAAATGGCTTGTTTGGGGGAAGCGATAAACACCGGTTTGCCGTTGCGCCGGATCAACCCGCTGACTTCTAATTCGGTGCCGAATAGCGCCCGCACCAGTTGGTTCTGACCCGCACCGAGCAAGCCAGTGACCCCGACGATTTCCCCCCGTTTAAGACAAAAGCTGACCTGTTTGACACTTCTTCCAACTGATAAATTCTCGACTTCGAGTAAGGTTTCCTGACTGCTAGCGCTTTTCGCACCCTGTTGGAAAAAAGTTTCCATGCGCTCGCCAATAGTCAGCTCAACCAGTTCGTCTTCGCTGATACCCTGCATGGGGAAGGTTTTGACGAGCTGTCCATTACGCAAGACAGTGGCATGGTCGCAATATTTGAGGATTTCTTGAAAGCGATGCGATATAAAGACAATCGCTATTTGTTGGGTCTTTAAGCCTTCAAGCATCTTGAACAACAGCGCGGTTTCTTCATCAGCTAAGGCGGCAGTCGGTTCATCCAATACGAGAATTTTGGGTTGATAGGAAACCACTCTCGCAACTTCCACCAACTGCTGCTGGGCAAGAGGCAAGTCACTCACAGGTGTGTCCACGTCAATTGATTGAATACCCAAGCGCATTAGAATTTGGGCGGCTTGTTCGCGATCCGCTTTTTGGTCGATGAAGATGCCATTACCCGCCTCTCGACCCAAGAAAATATTATCCGCAACGGAAAGACGTGGAACGAGGCTTAGATCTTGATAGACAGTGCCGATGCCCATGCGTAAAGCATCACGCGGGTGGGAAAAGCGCACAGATTCACCCTGAATTCGCAGTTCACCTTCTTCAAGCGGATAGACACCCGCTAGAATTTTCATCAAGGTTGATTTACCCGCACCGTTTTGACCAATGAGCGCGTGAATTTCGCCACGATGAGCCGAAAAATCAACGCCGTTCAAAGCCATGAGGCCGGGAAACCGCTTCGTTATACCCCGCATTTCAAGGATGGGGCGATCCTGATTGGATTGCGTCATAGTAGAGCAATTTACTTCTTTTTGAGCGAATGAGGGGTAATTGAATTACCCCCCACCGCGCGTCAATTATTGATTGGGATAACGAGCCGCGTAATCCGCAACGATGTTACCGACCGGCAGTTCGAATGGGAAAATGGTGATCTTGTCCGCCAAATCTGCCGATAGCTGTTGGAAGCCCGTCAGATTCTCAGTGGTTACAAGTGCGCCGGGCATGAAATAGGTCGCGGGCATTTGTACTCCGCTGCCCACTAAGTAGGCCGCGTAGACATTCCAGAAACCGTTATATTGCGGGAGCAAAGCTACGGTGCTGCGCAATGAGCCGTCAGCCACGCCCGAAAGTCCTACGTCAGTGCCATCATAGGAAACTATCATGATGTCTTCTTTGCCAGCGCGCTTAAGCACATTGGATGCGGGAACGGTCAAGGAGTCGCTTAATCCATAGATGAGGTCGAGGTCGGGATAAGCCGTCAACCAGTTCTCGGTCAATGCGACTGCTTTATCAGCCTCCCAGTTGCCCGTTGATTCCTGAGCATCAATGACAATATTAGGATATTGGTTGATGACTTCTTCAAAGCCGCCAGCGCGGTTGGTGTTGATGTCCTGCCCAAGTGCTCCCAACAAAATGGCGACGTGGCCTTTGGGTTCGCCATACTTCTTGGTCAACAATTCGACTGCATATTGCCCAACTAGGCGACCATTGGCGACTTCTTCAAAACCCAACACAGTGGCGCAGCCGTCCATCTGGCTGAACAGGCAGACTACTGGAATGTTGGCATCGGCGGCCTTCTTCATCGAAGGGCCGAAAGCCTTGGCATCCAACGGATTGATGGAAATCGCACTCACACCCTGATTGACGAGATCTTCAAAGGCTTTGACCTGCTTGGTGACATCACCTTCGCCGCTGGTCACAACAAGGTCAAACCCGTACCGGCGGGCAGCTTCTTGTCCGCCAGCGACCTGTGCAATCCAGAACGGGTTATCCGTACCAAGCTGTACCAGACCGATTTTCTTCTTATCCTGTGCGGCGGCTGGTGAAATAAATAATCCCACGAGCACCATCAAAAAAAGACCAATAGTTAAACGCTGCTTCATTTTTATTTCCTCCGATATAAATATTTACTAAACAGGTTTATACATTTTTGCCACTATGATGATTGGCTTCTATGCGACGTTCAGAGTCGCTAAGATGCTCAATGATGGCAAAGTATGCACCCTCTACATCGCGATCTTTAATGAGCTGTAATAGGTTTTGATGTGCTTGCAGACCCCTTTCTACTGCCCCCGGAACGATGTATCCTTCGGCGATGACTCCACGCAGTTGATCGACGAGCGGTTCCAGAAGTAATCCAAGAAAAGCATTGTGGGTGGCTTTGGCTACACCGAGATGGAAATCAAGGTCGGCCTCCGACCATTTTTCGATAGAACCGGCATGTTCTTCCATGCGGTTTAGGCAATGGCTAAGGTATTCAAGATCCTGACTGTCGGCACGTTCCGCCGCCAAGCGGGCGTTCCAACCTTCGAGGACACGCCGCGCTTCGTATAAGTCGGCAATCGACTCGTGCGCACCCAGAAGGCGAATATAACGTCCCAAAGCATCGCTGGTTGGAGTATGGCTGGGGTGTTTGACATACGCCCCACTGCCATTCATTATTTCGATCAAGCCGCGTTCTTTGAGGAATTTGAAGGCTTCGCGCACAACGTTCCGGCTGACCCCAAATTGATCAGCAAGTTGTTGTTCGGAAGGCAGTTGGCTGCTCACCGCAAACGTTCCGGTAATGATCGCTTCTTCGATTTCGCCAGCGACCATTTCGGGCAGAGGTTTGCGTTGGAGCTTAGTAAAGGTTTTCATAAAAAGATTTACATAAAAACAAATTTTAAGCTATAGAGCTATTCTACAGCTAGTAGCATATCCAAGTTTTGATTTTGTGTCAACCGTTTTGGATAGCGCTAATTTTTGAGGTAAATCTCCACCAATAAATGATAAGCAAAACAGTTGACAAAACGGAACCGGAATTGAGTTAAGGCCCCGGCAATCCTTGCATGAATTCATCATAATGTTTCTTCCTGCCTCCTATTTTCCCTATGTAAAATCCTGTCTGATGGGCAAGTCGGCTCTCCCCTAAACAGGGAACGAGTATTCCAAGATACAAGCGGTTTGGGCGAGACAATGAAATTGATAACTCTACCGTGATTGCTAGTTGGGAATGAGATTGGTAAAAGCGAGAGCAAGGATAGAAGCGGAGACCTTTAAGTCAAAGCCCTCGTTAGTACGGA
>JBBSBS010000185.1:0-11564 GCA_038251045.1 Aggregatilineales bacterium
CCCTACTGCTGCCAGATGTAGGCCAGCGACAGATTAATGAGGATGAAAATCGCAAAAATGAGGGCGGCGGCGGGTTGTCCGGCAGCAGCGAGGGCGAGAGCAGCCAAACTAAACATAAACAGTTCGAGAAGCAGCCGTGGGTTACGCGCAAGCCGTCGGGCAGAACGCGGGGCGTTATAGATTCCCCAGATGATGATGGCTAATAACGGTGTGCCAATGCCCAGCACGACTCGAATGAGCGTGGATGTACCGGTTTGAAAGCCCCAGTAACCGAAGGCTGCCAGCATGAGCAATTCGAGCAAGAAACTCAGCCCGATGTTTAGCGCTTTGAACAGATCCATAAGCGATCAATCCCCTTTCAATTGACGGCGATTATACGCCAGAATCGCTGATTGGGGATCGGGATTTCACAGCTTAGGATGGGGTGCAATTACGCAAATGACCCGCTATCTTGACAGATTGTCGGGTCATGAGTTGATTAACCGGCGGGTGTCCCACTTGGCGGTGCGCCACCCGGTCGATTGCCACCGGGGCCGCCGCCATTTCCAGTTGTCACAGCAGTTTGTGAAGTATCGAGAGTGATGTAGAAGGTCGCTGTATAACCACCCACTTTTTCATCTTCATTTTTGACGACATCCAATGTCAGTAGTTCCTCATCATCAGCATAGATGCCATCGTTTTCGTTGAGGGTGGTGCGCTGACCTTTGGTGTTATAGGGGGCTTGAGTATAAATGGCATCGGACATGGCTTCATTGAAGAAGAACTGCGACGTGAACTCGTAACCTGCATCAGAAGCCGGATCCGTGCGAATTTTGAAATGTATATGGACAGTTCTGCCCTGATACCAGCCGGGGTAAATGGTGGTAAATGCGGCAGTACCGAGTTTATCCGTCACCTGATAGCCGCGCAGCCATTTTTGACCGGTGGTATCGAAGGAACGGTCGGTCACATCCGAATAGACACCTAGCGCGTCACAGTGCCAGACATCCACCTGTGCGCCTTCGAGTGCTATACAGGTGTCGCCATCAAGCTGTTGTACCTGAAAGACGAGTTGGAGCAATTCGCCCTCTTTGATGCTGCCATCTGATGGTTCGATGCGAATGTCGGAGCGATTGAGCATTTCATCGACGAAGTAAGGGCCTTCGGTTTTGGCAGGACGCACGACACAACCGGGCGCTGATGTGAGGGGAGTTGGTGTTCCGGTTGCCTGACCGATGTTCAGATTCTTAAAGCCTGTTGCCACAAAGAAAGCGGCTCCGGCTCCGCCGAGCATGGTCAACACTTCGCGGCGTGTCAGTACGCGACCGACCGGTTTATCATCGTCGTGCAGTTCAAATTCGTGTATAGCCATTGTTAACCTTCCTGAATACGTTACTTCCTGTCACTTTAGGGGTACGGCCTCCAAATGTTATGGAGATTGCATAAGTGTAGGATGAATACCGCCTCATTTTCAGTTGGATAGGTGACGACTATTTTGATTTTTGGGATGATGCCAACACTACCATAGCCGCATTACGCCCATTGATAGCCACCACTCCGCCACCGGGATGGGTACATGCACCGCACAGATAAACGCCCTGCATCGGTGTTTGATAAGCCAGACGATTCTCCCATGTGTACTGCGGCAGCATTTCGCCCTGAAAGATATGCCCACCAGTCAACCCGACTTTGCGTTCGATGTCCGGCGGCCCCATGACCTGCATATCAACGACCGCATCAGGCAAGTTGCTGCAAAAGCGGGCAATTGAGTCGAGGGTGATTTGACCGGCTTCGGCGCGGCGCGAATCCCAATTGCCACGCGCCAAAGTATAAGGCGTATATTGGGCGAAGACGCTCATGGTATGGAGTCCATCAGGAACAACGCTGCGGTCATGAGCCGTTTGGAAGTAGAGTTCCGTCCACATGCGTTCGGGAAATTCACCGCGCAGCACGGCAGCGTGCCCTGTTCGCCATTCGGCTTTGGTCAGGGGTGTATCGATGGTCGCCATATGGTGAGGCTGCATGGTTCCGGGGCGGGCAGTGAAATTGGGTAACTCGCGCATGAGTACGTTGAGTTTGAGCGATGCGCCCACATGCGGGATGGACTCAACCTGTGCCTGCCAGCTTGCATCGGCATCTGATCCTAAGAGGCGGAGCGTGACGCGTGGATCAGCACCGGAAACGATAATTGGCGCGTGGATGCGCTCACCACCTGCCAGTTCTACCCCTTCACCGGGGAGGATGCGAGCAACGGGCACACCAGCGGCGATAGTCGCGCCTGATTCGCGGGCGATGTCACAGAGGATGAAGGACACCATGCCCATACCGCCGCGCACATAACCCCACATGCCGGGATGCCCACCCTGCGAGGCGCAGTAGTGGTAGTAGTAAATAGAGGCTGTGCCGGGTTCGTAGGGACTGAAGCGGCTGCCGATGACTCCCTGACCAATGTAGGCCATTTGCAGGCGTTCATCTTTCAGGAAATGCTCGACAAACTCGACCATTGACCAGTTAAACAGGAAACCGAGTGCTTCCTCATCACCAGCCAATTTGGACTCGATTTCAGCGCGGCTGAGGGGATTACCGACCCACAGGCCATCATCAGCATCAGCGCGGATGACAGCGTTGAGACGGTCGAATACGGCTTTCATGGCATGGTGACCGGCAACATCAGGCGGGGAGAGATGGCGTACTTCGGCTTCCCAGCGTTCATCTTCATACAACTGGACGCTGCTGCCATCCTTAAAGGGGACGAAGATGCCGTTGATGGCTGGGGTGAAGTGGTAGCCGTGCCCGACCATATTCAACTCGCGGATGACCAGCGGGTGTAGTAAGCCGGACACGTAAGCGCAGGGAGACATTTGTACAGCGGGCCACGCTTCTTCCATCGTGTTCGCGCCACCTATACGATCACGGGCTTCGAGAACCAGCACCTGTTTGCCAGCACGGGCGAGATATGCAGCACAGGTCAAGGCGTTATGCCCCGCACCGACGACGATCACATCCCATGTGCGGGCGGCGAGAACATTGATGGGTTCAGGTAGGCCGATTTGACCTAGGACACTGGCAGCAGAAGTGTGATAGGTGGACATGGCATGATCTCCTTAAAATGGCGAGGAGTGTAGCGGAGAGATGGAATATTGGCGACAGACCTCTGACTTTAGACGGATAGCTGACTAATACTTTCGTCCTTTGACAACCGCCATGAACCTGTGCTATAGTGTCGGCATTAGCAGTTTATTTGCAGGAGGCACGAAGATGGCTGAATTTGGAAACTACATAACCAACCGTCCGGTCATGCCTGCCCGCGTCAGCGTTTAACGGCTAAATCCCCGTTTACAAATCCCGCTAATAGCCACAGGCCATACCGACGGCAGCCCACTACGGGGTGCTTGTTTTGTGTTTGCCTGCTGGTGATCCGTACAGTCGATCAACCTCAGTTAGACAAGCCGTTTTAGCACCGAAGCCTATTTACAGTGCTGTTGTTTTTGCATATCGCAACAGCCGATACTAGACGCTAAACACTAAATGCTATTGAGGGAAAACGATCTTGAATCTGAAATTTCAAATCGAAATGGACGACGACTATAACGACCTGTTTGCTGACCGGCAAGAACGCCGCATTCGTAAACAAAAGACCAAGCACACGCCCAAGAAGTCACAGGCGGAAATTGTGCAATCACTGGCCGCGCCGGATGCGCTGGAGGGTGAAGGTAAATACCAGACGACTTATCAACCGTCACGATACGAGGCGACATGGCTTTTGCAATCGCTGACGGATTTTTACCGGCAGGAATTCATCACCGATGTGCTGGCGATGGTACGCGGTGGCAAGGAAGCCAGCGTCTACCGATGCGCGGCACGAGCGGGTCATGGGACGGACTTGCTGGCGGCGAAGGTGTATCGACCGCGCCAGTTCCGGCAACTGCGTAACGACAAAATGTACCGCGAAGGGCGGGCTATCCTGACGGCTGACGGTAAAGAAGCCAAGGAAACCGATCACCGCTTGATGCGGGCGATTGGTAAGAAAACGGACTTCGGTGTACAGGTGGAGCATACGTCGTGGCTGATGTACGAGTTTAATACCCTAAAGACGCTGCATACGGCAGGGGCAGCTGTCCCTTATCCGTATGCTGTGAGCGAAAACGCGATCCTGATGGGTTACGTGGGTGACGCGGAAATGGCAGGGCCGACCCTGAACACGGTTAATCTGCAAACGGATGAGGCGCGGTCACTGTTCGCGGAAACGATGCGTAACGTGGAACTGATGCTGACGTTGGGCATGATTCACGGCGATTTGTCGGCTTACAACATCCTGTACTGGGAGGGGAAGATCACACTGATCGACTTCCCGCAGGTGAGCAGCAGCCTCGGTAACAGCCAATCGCACTTTATCCTGAAACGCGATGTTGAGCGTGTGTGCCAATACTTCGCAAGTCAGGGGGTAAGGGCGGCAGAAAATCCGGACGAGATTATGCGGCGGTTGTGGAAACGACATGTCGAGCAGGATGCCGAGTCGCGCGCGGCAGATTTATCTCGATTGGAAGTGCGCGAAGAACCGGAGTATGACGATTGAAGCCATTAGTAGTTGTTAGCCCTTCCGAGCGGCTTGCTACTCGTCCTTCGATCCAATCCTCATTCGAGTACCGGAAGGGGTGCGCAAGTACCCTTTCCGTATTGGGTCGGCGCAGACGTTACAAGCCGAGAATGACGCACATTGGAACCCCTCAAACAGGGTGGGCATTGTGGCGATCTTTGATTTAGAAGTTATCAGTCGATACAGATGCAGAGAGGTGTGACAGCACCTCTCTTTGTTTTATGGCGGCAGTTGAGAGCCATTTGCTAGTCACTTGTTCATACCCATACCGTTTTGTGTCTGTGTCGTCGTCGTCGTCGTCGGAAACGACACAAGTGTTGCAAATGTTGCAAAAATGGCAATTGTTTTTGTGGTTTATGCAGTCGTTTGAGGGAGAAATGCGGCAAAAGCAGCAAATACGGCAAAAGCGGCACATATTTTTTTTGGCATTGTAGCTGCCAAACCGGATTTTAAGGTGCGGCGGGAAACCCCTAAGCCCAACCCTACGTCGTAAACGGATGGATGGAGTCAATACAGGCGTTTCCAAAAAATAGTTTAGCATGTGTGATGGGGTTAAGGGTGACCATTTGGTCGGACATTTGGTAACTGTTAAGCGAGGTCGGCGTTAACCGTTTTGAGAGAGTCAGACGGCGGTGAAGGTTGACGGATGGTAGGAAAGTGGTTTGTGGCACAAACCAAAAGTAAACGAGATGTCGAAGGTCGCGGGTTATAAGAGATGGGTAGAAGGGAGCACCGTTAGCGATGCTCCGGAAATGCGGCTTAGATATCAGGCGGCGGGGCGTTCGTGAGGCAGGGGGAAGCGGACTGAGAATGCCCATGTGCGTTCACCGAGTTCGACGGCGGTGGCTTTCTGGCGCAGTTGTAAGTAACGGTCGAATTGGTCAATGTCGATATATAGGCTATAGACCGAGTCGCGTTTGACGGTGGTGGGATCGATCAGGGTGGGCCAGCCCTGCGGCCATTTTTGGGCACCGGTGGTGTCATATTCATAGAGGATGACCTCAAATTGGTCGGGCAGCCATGTTTCGGCATGAGGATGGGTGTAGGCAGCGAGCATGTCGAAGAGATCAATCAGGCGTTTAGGAGCAGCCATCTGGCGAGCTTCGGGATCGGCAAATAAATCGCCGTAAATCGAGATGGTTTTTTCGCCAAGAACGGGATCAAACAGGCGGATAACATTGGTAGGTTGATCAGTCATTGGATAGTAGTCTTTGATGGCATCGAGCGCGTAAAGGGATTTGTCGAGCTTGAGTTGGGCTTTGAGGGTTTTCAATTCGGCGGCGGTCAATTGTACCGAGGCGAATTCGGGTGCATCCGCCGGACCAAGGCGCTGGTAGATGACCAAGCCATTGTCGTAAAGGGCGAAGGTAGGTTCATCGGAACCGATCACCATGCGCCAAGGGTTATAGATGGTGAGCAGAACCAAAGGCTTTGGTGATGCGGCGGGTGTTGGACTGGAAGTCGGAATGGTTGTTCGAGGTGGGTTAGCCGAGAGAGGTGTTGTAAGGACAAGTGCAAGAGCCATTAGCACCATGAGCCGGAAGCTAAGGGGAAGAGTCAGAAAAAATTGATATTTGATACGTTTCATAGGTCAGTTCCTTGCATGTAAATGATGTGAATGGTGATATAGACGGTCAAGGGAGGGTATTTGTTCCGGTGAAGGGCGAAAGCCGGTAGCGTAAAACGAAAAAGAGATGAAGATATTATCACGATTGACGCTACAGATCGGCGAGTAGTTGGGCTTAAAATACAACGTGGTTACAAGAAGAGTTCATATTAGGTTAGGCCATGCAGGTTGATATGGATGCAGCGAAGGCGCAGTTTGTCGGCGGGGAATTTGGTGAGGCGTTGGTGAGCTTCCAGCGGATTAGCAGCCGCGCGCCGTTGGAAAGCGAACCGGTGGCGGCGATGGCCCTGTGTTATTACGCACTGGGGAAAATACCTCACGCCCGCCGCATGTGGAAAGTCATTATTAGCCGCGATGAACGTTATCTGCTGCCGCGCTTCCTGCGGAAGGAACTCGGTTGGCCCGATGCGATGCTGGCGGTGGCAGCCAAGGTGATTGAAACGGTGGCGTAAAGATCGGTTGCAGCGCTACGCCACACGGGAGATTCTCAAAAACGCACGGTGGCATTACGGGCGTGGTTAGTACCCCACACATGAACAGGTTATTGGCTGCGAAATGCCGGCGAATTTTTTACGTGAGGGTGTGTAAATCCCCTGTTTTGTGTGTTTGAATCTCATGTATACGACCACTCAAAAATTGAATGGATTGTTCATCCACTTGAAAGTTAATGATAACATTCGGACTACGCCCGATTAACTGCTCAACGGCTTCAGCACAGGTGTGGGTGACGAGGATATGATCGCAGGTGCGCCCGATTTTCTTTACGGCTTCAGTTTCATAAACGGCGGCGGCTTGAATCTCGCGGGAGGGGTAGTAACTGTGCAGAATATGTTTGAGCATATGGGTTGTATTTTTCAAGGTTGATACTACGCCGATTTGTAGGCCGGGCAGGCGGGCAATCCTCAAGAGTGTGTCTGGAGTGAGGCGAGTATCAATTCCGACAACTTTTGAAACCGCATCACCGAGTTCAGCAGTAACCTCCGATAAATGATGAAACGTGGTGATTATCAGGTCGTAACGCTGTATAGCGGCTGCGACATCTTTGTAAAGGTCATCCAGCAATCCGTAATCGATTTTCATATCGAGCTTCCGACTGAGGTACTGCCCCATATCCGTACTATCGTGCATATTGCATTCGTAGAAAATAGCGCGAACATTGCCAATTTCATAAACTTCATGAATAGCGTGAGTCATTTGCTGCAAGGCATCACCGACAGGAATCCCGGCTGCTAACCCCTGCCACGCCAGATTAAGTGCCTGTTGATAGAAATAATCGGTCAAATTCGTGAGCGATTTTTCACTGACGCGTGAAATATCGTTGACTTGAAATCCTTTACGCCCACCCGGCAAGCTTTCGATGACCCCTAACTCTGCCATCATCTGATAGGCTTTGTTGACTGTATTGCGGTTAGAACCCAATTCATCGGCTAAATCGCGCACGGATGGTAAGCGATCACCGGATACATAGTGGCGACTCATAATCCGGCTGATGATGGCTTGCTGAATGGCTTCGGCGGTGACTAAATCTCTCGGCATCCAATTATGTCCTATGGCTTGCGACAAATGACAATTTAATGTAGTGTATGGATGCTACGGGCTTTTGTCAATGAAAGTGCCGTGTATTTGAAAATAAAATTACGGTCTAACTTTTTCATGTAAAAGATGTTGTTTCGCCTTTACATATACATTACGAGTCACGAATGAAAATAGAATCGGTTGATTTTTTTTATTTATCCATGCCGCATATTGAAGATATAGGCGATGGAAGCCAAGATGCACTGCTCGTCCGCGTAACGGCTGGTGAATATACCGGTTGGGGAGAGTGTGAAGCATCGCCACTGGTGACTATTGCTGCCTTGATTTGCCCGATGTCGCACAGCGCGTGCAAACCCGTAATTGCCTCTGTATTAGGGCAAACGCTGGATAATCCGCACGACATTACCCGTATTCACCGAATTGTGCGTGAAAACAGCATGGATCTGTTGCAAGCTGACCATGCGCTTTCTGGCATTGATATTGCCCTGTGGGATTTACTCGGCAAACGCCATGATGAACCTGCTTACCGTTTGCTGGGTTATGAACATGCCTACCCCAAAGTACCGTATGCGTCGCTGCTCTTTGGCGACACGCCGCAAGAAACTTTAGAAAAAGCAAAAGGTGTACGGGCGAAAGGCTATAGAGCCATCAAATTTGGTTGGGGATCTTTTGGACGCGGCAGACTTGAGGATGATGTTGACCAAGTTGTCGCAGCCCGCGAAGGTCTTGGTAATGATGGAATCTTGTGTGTGGATGCCGGAACGGTATGGGGAACGGATGTCGACGCAGCAAAGGCACGGCTGAATGTTTTACGTGAACAACAAGCAACATGGCTAGAAGAGCCATTCCACACGGGGGCATTGCAAGCGTATCATTCGTTGGCGGCACTCAGCGGGGATGTGCGTCTGGCGGGTGGCGAGGGCGCGCACAACGAATTCATGGCCCAGCATATGATCGATTATGCGGGGGTCGGTTACATCCAGATTGATACCGGACGCATCGGCGGGTTAACGTCTGCAAAGCGGGTGGCGGATTATGCGGCGACGAAAGGTGTCAAATTCGTCAACCACACTTTTACCTCGCATCTGGCGCTGAGTGCATCCCTCCAGCCTTTCGCGGGTTTGCAAGAACACAGCCTGTGTGAATATCCAGTTGAATTAAAACCGCTCGCTTATGAACTTACATCCGAACATATCACACTGGACAGTAAGGGCGAAATCGCGATCCCTGAGCGCCCGGGACTGGGTATGACACCGGACATTACTGCACTCAAAAAATATCTCGTTGCTACGCAAATTGCGATTAATGGAACCGTCATCTATAAAACCCCAACGTTCTAATAGAAGGAGAAAATGATAAGCGTAAGGACATTTAAGATCTAGCGTGTGTTCAAAATATTGACTATGCAATTCTTGTTTGAAAAGGAGCTATCTTATGGGTTCGCAAAACATTTCACGTCGTTCTTTTCTAAAAGCTGCTAGTATGTTCGGTGTTGGGGCAGGATTGATGAGGGGCTTACCGTCTTTCGCCAGTGCTGCTTACCAAGACAAGATTGATATGAGCCTGTGGTGGTGGGCGGATGATCCGGCATACGGTAAATGGGTCGAAGATACTGCCCAAAAATTCAGTGAGAATAATCCGAGTATCGCGATCTCTACATTGCAGCAAGATACGTGCTGCGTGATTTCGCAGTTCTCGACCGCCGCAGCCGCCGGAGAAACACCGGATGTACAATTTTTCTTCAACGGCATTTACCACATCGAAAATGTCTGGCAAGGTTACCTCGAACCGCTAAACGATTTGATTCCTGAAGATGTCCGTGTCAACTCCAACGCCAGCCCGTTGAGCGTGTTCGATGGCAAACAGTACCGTTTGGGTTGGTATCCAGTACCGCTGCTGTGGGAATACAACAAGGATTCATTCGATAAAGCCCAATTGGATGCTGATAACCCACCCAAGACATGGGATGAATGGATGGCGGCCTGTGACAAGCTCATGACGGCGGGAATCACGCCAATGGGTGGCGGCTTGAGTGACGGCTTCTGGGGCGAGTGGTATCTGGGGAACGCGCTGACTCAAAGCCTCGACAGCCCCGGCGACGCGATTGCGTTGTTCATCGGTGACAAGGATTTCACCGATCCGAAATATTATGCTTTCTGGTCACGTTTGGAAGATATGGTCAAGAACAAATTCTTGAATGATGATATGTTGTCGCTCGACTTGTTCACAGCCATTAACAAAGTGACGACTGGCGAGGCGGCGGTCACACAGGTTGTGGGATCGGTGGCTGCTAGCCATATACCCACACGGGGCGACCGCGTCGGTTTGATGGTCATGCCGGTATTCGGTGAAGGTAAGTTGGCTGGCATCCCGATCAGCGACTCGCAGGGTTGGGGCATCCCCAGTGCGGCAAAGCACAAGCAAGAAGCGGCTGAGGTGCTGCAATTCATGCAATCACCGGAACGGCTGAATGCTTTCTGGGAAATGCACAATTTCTTCCCGATTAACAGCACATGGGATCCAAGCGTCATCGAAGACAAGACACTGAAACAGCTTTATGACACATGGGTTGGCGGAAAGACCAATGTTTATATCCCTGACTTGATGCCGACGCAGTTCTGGACGGATGCTATGTTTGTGGCGGCACAGGAAATCGTCGGTGGCAATATGACCGGCGAACAAGCAGGCGAGCAAAATGCTGGTGTTGTGCAGCAGTGGCGTGATAACAACCCGGACTTGTTGGAGAACTACCAAAAGTGGTCTGAAGAACTGGCGAAGGCCATCACCTAAATAGCATTCATTGGCTCATTAACAAAATAGCCCCTTCCAGCTTCATGTTGGAAGGGGCATGTATTTGCGTTTCATGAAGCGGCGTGGGGTGAAGATGACAAAACGATTTGAAAACAAAGTCGTGATTGTGACGGGTGGTGGCACCGGCATCGGGCGGGGCGCAGCACTACGGTTTGCCAATGAAGGCGCGGAAATCGTCGTCAGCGGGCGGCGCAGCGAACCACTCGAAAATGTGGTGCGAGAAATCACGGACGCAGGTGGCAAAGGTTGGTCACAGGTTTGCGATGTACGGGACATTAACCAGATTCAAGTGCTGGTGGATGCAGTAGTTTCACGCAGCGGGCAAATTGACGTGTTGATTAACAACGCGGGCGTACCGGGTGAAGGTGCATTTTTAGAGGTCACACCCGAATACTACGACAGTGTGTTAGAAACCAATTTACGCGGGTGTTATTTCATGGCACAGCGGGTGGCTCAGGCGATGATCGCAAAAGGCCACGGCGGCAGCATCATCAACATCACGTCGATTGATGCGACGGCAGCGGACGGGCCGTACTCGACTTACTGTACAGCCAAAGCAGGATTGGTCAACCTGACACGGTGCATGGCGTTTGAACTCGCACCACACAAAATACGGGCTAATGCGGTCGCGCCCGGTTTTACGATGACTGAGATGACGAGTAACGCCGTAACCGCTGAAGAGCTGGATTATCTTTCTAACCGTTTTGACCGTGTACCGATGCGGCGATTGGGAACGGTCGAGGAATGTGCGGCAGTGATGGCTTTCTTAGCATCGGATGAAGCACCGTATCTGGTTGGTCAGAACATCACGATTGATGGTGGGCTGACTTCGAATTTATTTATTTTCGAGTCGTTGGGATTGATGAAGAAATAAGCAAGAACCCCACCCCACCCTCCCGAACGCGAGGAGGGAGCAAAATGCAGAAGCAGAGGTGGACGCGAAAATTCTAGTTTTTACTGAGTAGCAAAAATGGTTCGTACAAAAGCGATTACCCCTTACTTATTTATCGCCCC
>JBBSBS010000186.1:0-11461 GCA_038251045.1 Aggregatilineales bacterium
CTCGCCTATACCGCTGCCCTTGCTGACATCATCAATCCCGCCTATGCGGATTTTCTGCCGCGCTCGGCACAAATTGCCCCCAATGACATTTACATATTGGATGCCATCACCGGACAAACCACCGCTGTGACTCATCAAGCCGCCGCCTTTGATGCTGCCGTCACCGCCCGGACGCTGCAAAACCACCGTATGCCTACATGGTCGCATGATGGCTCACGCCTCTATTTTGTGACCGAAACCCGTTCCCTTGACAACCAGCCCACCACCCGCAGCCTGCACTATTACGATCTGGCAGCAGGCACAATTCACTTGGTTGCGGATTTATTACCCGCGCCGTTGACCACCGATAATTCGTTGATGGGCTTGTACCCCGTTCCCGCAGGCATCGCCGCCGTGACCGCCCTCGACTACAACGGTAATTCCCGCTTCACCCTCTTTGGCGCGGATAACACCGTCATCAACCAGATCGAACGTCAGTTGATGGGTACGCAGGATGTCAACGCATGGATGTTTTCTTATAATCCCATTCACGCCGGTGATAATTATGCCTTCGGTTTCTTTGAAATCCCGCGCACCGGCCCGCAGCCCAACCTGCTTGATCTCGCCAACAGCGCGACCTATCCCGCCGACCCTGCCGCTGCTGTGACCACCATCAGCCGCGCCGCCGCTTCATCTTCCCTGCGTATCGTCCTCTCCTCGTTCTTATCCGGTGAATCCCAGTGGTCAATTGCTGATCAAAACGGCAGTGACCGCATGACTCTCGATTCCGCCTTGTTCATTGCCGATACAGCCATCTCGCCCGATGGTCAATCTGTCGCCTATCTAGGTCAGCGTCAAAAAGTCGGTGATCCCCGCGACATCTTGATCTTCGCTGCCGATCAAACCCGCCCCCTCGCGTTCGCCGCCGATGAAATCATCTGGGGTTCTGTCGAATACACCTTCGCCCCATTTAACCGGCGCGGTTAACATCGTCCATCACGCGAAGCGTCTTTTCTATCGCTCAACTTATCAAACCGCTTCTCGTAGGGGAGGGACTCAGTCCCTCCCGCTTTTCCCTTATCCTCTACGCCGCCTTATCGCGCATCCAAATATGATTCACCACCGACCTTCTTATCACCTACGTTTACTTTAGGTTTGTCGGCAAACCGTTTCCTAACCACCTATCAACTATCCCGCCGCAATCCTCGCCTGCAAAGTTAACGCCGACTCCCCTTAACAGTGACCAAATGTCCTACCATTTGGTCACCCTTAACCCCCTCGCATCTGCTATCCTGTTTGTAGGGACGTGATATAGCATGTCTGGGATTTCTCTATCCCACCGCACCTTAACATCCGGTTTGGCAATCTCGACACAAAACCCACCTTTGCCATTGCCGAAATCTATAGTGCCAAATTTGCCACCACCATCTACTTTGACGGACGACTATTTGTTGTCGCAACAACATCAACAGCATCACTTCTCCCTCAAGTCCATGCTGTAAATGAGAATCGTATGGCAATTGTGGCACAAAACCCACCGCTGCCACTGCCGCCGCCGCCATAACACCTTGGCGTTCTTGTCTTCCTTGGTGTACTTGGCGATTAGTATTGCTGACTCATGACTGCTCGCTACACCTTATTGTCCGAGCGCGGATCAAACGCATCCCGCAAACCATCCCCCACAAAGTTGATGCTCAACACCGTCAGCAAAATCAACAAACTGGGGAAGAACCAGTACCACGGTGCATTCTTGATGACATTGAACTCCTGTGCTTCCGTCAGCATATTGCCCCAGCTTGCGGTCGGGGATTGAACCCCCAACCCTAGAAAGCTCACATACGCCTCGGTCAGGATTGCCGTCGCCACCCCCAGCGTCAGCGACACAATGATCGAAGCCAGCGTATTCGGCAAAATGTGGTTGGTGATGATCCGCCAATTCGGAACACCCAGCGCCCGCGCCGCCAGCACGAACTCGGTTTCTTTGAGCGAAAGCACGTTGGAGCGAATAATCCGCGCCAGGCTCATCCAACTGGTGAGTCCCAGAATCAGGATAATCACGATGACGCTGCCGCTGAAACTGCGTCCCAAAAATTGTATCGGCTCGACTTTTCCTGCGAAGAACTTCGCCATCACCAGCAGCAGCAGCAGCGACGGAATACTCAGCATCGCCTCGGTGATGCGCATCAGCAGCGCGTCAACCCAGCCGCCGTAAAAACCGGCCACAGCACCGATTGCTGTACCAAAGCCCACCTCCACGATCACCGCCAGAAAGCCGATCAGCAGCGAGATTTGCCCGCCGTATATCGTCCGCGCCAGAATATCGCGCCCGATCCGGTCAGTCCCAAATGGATGCAGCGCCGACGGCGGTTGCAGGCGAATACCTGTATCGTTGAAGTTAGCCTGCGCCTCCGAAAACACAATCGAGCCGATGAAGATATACAGCAGCACACCCAGCAAGATCAACAGGCCGAACATCGCTGCCCGGTGCCGGACGAACCGCCGGATAACCCGCTGTGTGGGCGATTGTGCCTTAATCTCGTTTTGAAGCGTTGTCAGGCGGACAGGTTTAGCGGCTGCATCTGCGGTTGCCATACGCTGCCCTCCTTATGAATAGCGGATGCGTGGGTCAAGCCACGTATACATCAAATCGGTCAAGAGTTGGAAGACCACCACCGCCACCGTAATCAGCATCAACAGCCCCATCAGTACCGAATAATCCAGTAGTTCCAGATGGTCGAGGAACAGCCGTCCCGTACCCGGCCACGCGAAGATGCGCTCCGTGACCACCGCCCCGCCCAACAAGAAGGGCAGGTCGAGTCCGATCAGTGTCGCCAGCGGTAATGCGGCATTTTTGAACGCATGGCGGTAAAGAATACTGCGCTCGGTCAATCCTTTGGATCGCGCTGTGCGGATGTAATCCGAGTTGATGACTTCCAGCATATTCGAGCGTATATAACGGCTGTACCCTGCCACGCTGATGATCGTAATCGTCGTCACAGGCAAAATCATATGTAGCACCAGTTGGTTCAGCGTCCGCCCTTCCTGCGGGTCGAAGATACCGCCCGTAGGCAGCGACGGCAGCCCCCACTCGCGGAACTTGACCGCGAAGATATACAGCAGGCCAAACCCCACCAGAAAAATAGGCATCGAAAAGGCAATAAATGAAAAACCACTCAGGGCATTGTCCAATAAACTATATTGTTTTACCGCCGATACCACCCCGATAATCAGCGCAAAAATCAGCGTAATAATTTCAGAAGTCACCATCAGCAGCAGCGTATTCGGCAGGCGGTCCAGAATAATTTTCATCGCCGGTTGCTTGGTCACAATCGATGTCCCAAAGTCGCCCCGCAGCACCCCGTAACGGATGCCCGGTGACTCGGCAACCCCATCGCCGTCGAGGTCAAACTTCGCCCAATCATTGCCGATCAGCCAGTACAAATACTGTTCCAGCATCGGCTTATCCAAACCCAACTGCCGCCGCAACCGCGCCTTATCCTCCGGTCGCGTCGGTGAGCGTCCGCCCATCGTCGCCAGCGGATCACCGGTGGCCTGCAACAGAACAAAAATTGTCAGACTGACGAGGATCACCAGCGGAATAGCTTGAAGCAAACGGCGGATAATATAACGACCCATGAACTGGACTCCATATTAAATGGGGAAAACAAAATGGGGCAAGGTTATCCTCACCCCACTCGGTATACGTGTTCGTTAACCAGTTACATCCCAGTTGATGGCGTTCCAGAATGGATCAGCACCACTGTAACGCGCATTTTCCACACGCTTGGTCGTTGCCCACAGATCCGCGTCGTACCACACACCGACCCACGCCACATCATCAAAAATCTGCTGGTCGATCTGGTGGAAAAGCTCAACGCGCTTCTCTGTGTCGGTCGTTGTAATCTGTTCCTGCATCAATTTGTCTACAGTCTCGTTACAATATCCCGTCCAGTTACTGCCTTCAGGATTGGTGTCACTGGGGATTTCTGAACACAGGAAAACCTGTGAGTTTGGATCAGGGAAGTCGGGGTTTTGTGACCATTCAGCAATATCATACTGTCCGGTTGCTGCCGGGCCACCTTCACCGTAGGTATCAAAGAAGTTATCGTAATTGGAGGTTTCGACCTTGATGCCCAACTCTGCGAAGGATTGCTGGACAACCGCCTGTACATCCTTACGAATCTGCCGCTGGCTGGCGATGAAACGCAGCACCATTTCGGTGCCATCTTTATCGCGCGTGCCGTCGCCGTTCGTGTCTACCCATCCCGCGTCATCCAGCATTTTAGCCGCCGCTTCCGGATCATATGGATACGGCTTGGCATCCGGTCGTGCGTACGGTGTCGCTTCCCAATAGCTGCCGGGAACTGGCAGTTTGCCCAACAGCAAATCATCCACAATCTTCTGACGGTTGAAGGCCATCGCCAGTGCCTTACGCACGTTCACATCCAGCATCGCCGGATTGGCCGTCGCCGGATCAACATTCAAGAACCAGCCTTCGTTATAACCGGAAGGGGTGACCGTAATAACCAGTCCTTGTTTCTCCAGCGCATCAGCATCAGCCGCCGTCAGGAAGGGACCAATATCCGCATCGCCCGCTTCGAGCGCGGCGTTCTGTGACGTACCATCATCCGCCACGATGCGGAAGAAAATTTCGTCCAGCTTCGGCTTGCCGCCCCAAAAATTATCCGCCGGAACCAGCGACAGGAAGCTGCCGCTTTCCCATTCATTCAGCTTAAAAGCACCGCTGCCGGGGTCAAGTGTGCGGTTCCAGTCGGCAGCATCCAGCGAACCATCTGCGTCAACAATTGGTTGCAGCGCATGTTTAGGCATCGCCGGTGTTGCCGTAAACAGGGTCGTCAGCCATGGGGCGAACGGCTCATTGAAGGTGACAACCACCGTGGTTGCATCCGGTGCGGTCACGCTCGCCACTTTGGTATCCCACGGGAAGCGCGAACTAACCGTGTTCTTGTCGAGCATAATCATGTCATAAGTGAAAACGTAATCTGCCGACGTAATCGGTTCGCCGTCACTCCACTGAATATCATCCCGCAGCGTCATGGTCATCACCGTACCATCGGCGCTGATGCCACCATTTTCGGTGCTGGGAATTTCAGTGACTTGTACTGGAACGGCTTCCAGATTGTCATCAATAAACCACGGCGGTGTCAGCAGCATGTCGGTTAAATTGGAGGCAAACCATTGGGTAAGGTACAGGGGAGACAGTGTCAGAGGTTCTTGTGTGTAGCTGACCGTTACAACTTTTTTGTCTTGTGCCAACGAGGGCGCTACGATGAGCAGCAGTGACATCACCAATGATAAACCGAGCAACAAACGACGTTTCATTATGTACTCCTTTAATCAGCATAAACACTATTTAATTGCACATCTGTGCGTATCATACCCCGTATTATTCAACAAGGGCAACCAGCCGATAGATGACTTTTTCGCTGGCAATTTGGTGTAATTACCCAAAGCGCCGCCTTTATGTTCAAATGGAGTATGCCAGCTTATGACATACGGTTGCTGTATTCGGCGGGTGCGAAAAAAACAATAATGTTAAGAGTTTCGGTGATGTTGAAGAAACGATGCTCAACATCTGCCGCAACATAAAGCACCGAACCAGCCTGTACAGCGCGCTCCTCATCGGCATGCCGAAACATCCCGCGTCCGCTCACTACGTAGTAAACCTCATCTTCGGTATGGGGCTGCTGCCCGTCAACAGCGCCCGCCGCCAGCACATACAATCCAACACTCAGAGCGCTGCTCTTAAGAAATTCCAGATACGGTTGCTGACCCCCGGCCTGTTGCGCCATTAGATCAGCAATTTCAAAGGCTTGCATGGTTATCCCCTCCATAAAGTTCGGTATTATCTACAAACTTTAACATAGTCAGCTTTCGGTTCCAATGGCTGCCGCGTTCAACCTGCCTTTCGCACGTTTATCCACAGTTTGACCTTACTTGACCCTTTAAAATCCCAAAAACTATTCTTATAATAATTTAATGGTGTCACGTTTAAGATGTGATGTAGGTCAATGAAGTACCTTCTGTAAATTGTCACTGCACTTCCTTGCGTGCTACAATAAGCGGAATGTTTACTTCCACGATTTACCCTGCGCAAACATCTCTCCAATCCTTAATCAGGTCGATCAAGGGTTCTGCAAGGAGTTTGTTGTTACGATTGAGAAATGTGTTGGCCGGGCCATAACGAATGAGGTTTTATGCCAGTACGTGACACGGCGGAAACGCGTGCCGTGACTCTCGTGGATATTCCGTTAGTCAGACGGCTGAGTGAAAGCGGCGGAATGGTGCTGGATAGCGAACTGTTTTACACAGACGCAACCGGCGCACAAAGTTCCGGCCTCATTACCCTGCTACTGCCTTATCGGGGTGTCTATACGATGGTGACACGCACTGAAAACCAGCAGGTGGCCGGTCAGTTCAGGCTCCGCCACGATGATGCCTATGCCCAGATTACTTATGTTTCACCCGCCCCTCACGAAGGCGAGGATGATACGGCGTGGTTGCATGTTCTGGATGCGATGGCAGCAGAAGCCGGCAAGCGCGGCGCACACCTGCTAACAGCCGAGGTAGAAGAAAACGCACCACTTTTCAAAACCATGCGTATAGCCAGTTATGCAATCTATGCGCGGCAGGAAATATGGTGTCGCTCACCGGAAGAAGCGGTTGACTATGTACCAAAACATGCCGTTGAACTGGCAGACACGACCGAAGGCGATATGCCCGGCATCCATTTGCTGTACGGCAATATCGTACCCAAGTTGGTGCAGCCCATAACCGAATTACCAGCCGAAGGCGAAGGGTTTGTCTACCGCCGTGACGACCGTGTTGAAGGCTATATTGGCGTGGTTGACGGTAAAATGGGCGTTTATCTGACACCCCATTTGCACCCCGATGTCTTTAGTGAAGCCCCTGACCTGATCGCTGCCGCGATTGCCAAAGTCGGGCGGGCAGGCAAAGTTCCCGTGTTCGTGCGCGTGCGCCGTTATCAAGATTGGCTGGATGATGCGCTGGCTGAGTTAGGGTTTGCGATATGTGCCCGTCAGGCCGTTATGGTCAAGCATATCTCCGCCGGGGTACGGGCAGCCGCCTTTACACCTCTGCGACACAAATTAGAAGTCGTGCCAAGTCCGGTAAAACCCCCCAACGGAATTACCGAAAGTCGGAAATAAATTGTGGGGTGCGTTCTATCTTATTTAGGGGTAGTATGCATGGAGTACGAGAGTGTTGATACTGCCAGACTCAAACTAATTGAGAGTCGGCTAAAATATGATGCGAATCATATAATGGACGAGCATAAACGTAACATGGCAGCGTTAGAATGGTTCAAAGTAGAAGCCGAGCTGCGAAAACGCAGTGGCTTATCCGGTATCATCTGGCAGTTGAAGAAACTGCTTCGGCAAATCGTAGAAAAAGCGTCATAGCTTCATCGAGAATGCCAGTTTGATATAAGTGTTTACATTGCATGAGCGTCTCTGTCGCTTCAATCGAGAAGTGTTCACCGCTCCGCTGCAACTACTATAAAGGAGTGTTCTAGAGAACATATGGAACGCCGCATTACAGATAACATCTACGAATTACGCCGTGTTTTGCCCCCTCATTTGAACGCCGCACTTGACCACATTGGAAACACTGATGATCTGCTCGAAATTGTGTTGGATCTAGGCCGTGTGCCGACTGCGCGTTACGTCGAGGGTGAAATAGTCCTTTTAGAAGAGGAAGTGAACCGCGATGATATTGATACGATTGTCAGTAATATCGGGACGTTTGATGCCGATAACCGTGCTGGTCTAGAACGGACACTGCATCGCATTTCCGGTATCCGTAACCGGCGCGGTGATGTGGTTGGTCTGACCTGCCGCGTGGGTCGCGCGGTCTACGGCACGATTGATATTATTCAAGATTTGATCGAATCCGGACAAAGCGTGCTGATTATGGGGCCGCCCGGTGTCGGCAAGACGACCATGCTGCGCGAGGCCGCCCGTGTGTTGGCGGAGAAAAAGCGTGTTGTGATTGTCGATACCTCCAACGAAATTGGGGGTGATGGTGACGTGCCGCATCCTGCCATCGGCAAGGCGCGGCGTATGCAGGTGTCGCATCCTGAACGCCAGCACGAAGTCATGATCGAAGCCGTCGAAAATCACAACCCCGAAGTCATCGTCATTGATGAAATCGGTCGCGAGTTAGAAGCACAGGCCGCCCGCACCATTGCTGAACGTGGTGTGCAGTTGATCGGCACTGCGCATGGTAATGTTCTCGAAAACCTGATGCTCAACCCCACGCTGTCTGATCTGGTAGGCGGCATCGAGTCGGTTACCCTCTCAGACGAAGAAGCGCGTCGTCGTGGGACACAGAAGTCTGTACAGGAGCGCAAGGCTCCGCCGACCTTCGATGTGTTGATCGAACTGCAAACCCGTGACCGCTTGGCGGTACATGAAGATGTTTCGTCGGCGGTTGATGGTCAGTTGCGCGGTCGTCCGCTGCCGATTGAACTACGCGCCCGTAACGCACAGGGTGAGATCGAAATCGAAACACTTGTGCCCGAACCGCGAATCAGTGCCGAACGCAATGGACGTAACTTGCGCGAAAAAGACAACGGGCTGGTGCAAGAAAACGGCAACAGCGCGAACGGACGGCGCGGCAAAGTCGTCCCGCCAACAGCGCAAATGGGTAATAATACCAGCGTTGGTAATGGCATCAGCAATGGTAACGGTAACGGCAATGCCGCCCTGCAACCGCTGCGCTTGTATGCCTATGGTGTCGCCCGTAACCGTTTGATGCAGTCGGCACGTCGGCTGCATGTACCCGTGACCGTTGTGGATGACTTCAACCAGACTGACGCGATTGTGACCATCAAAAATGACTATCGCCGTCGTCCCAAGTTGATTGTGGATGCGGAACGGCGCGGCACGCCGATTTATGTGCTGCGGGCGAATACCGTTTCGCAGATCGAAAATTTCCTGATTGACCTGTACGGGCTTGAGGACATTGTTCGTCCCGATGATCCCTACGGAATGGCAATCGAGGAAACCAAGTCGGCTATTCTCCGCGTCCGTAATGGTGCGGAGTTCGTAGACCTCAACCCACAGGATCCCGATACCCGCCGTCGGCAGCATGAGATGGCACGTCAGGCGCGGCTCTACAGCGAAAGCTACGGCGACGAACCGGAACGCCGCGTGCGGATTTTGCGGGCGAACTAATCAAGGCTGGTTGGTAGGTAAAGTATAAGGGCAGGGTAATCCTGCCCTTTTCGTTGTCAGGCCATTGCCTGTAAACTGTGTAACGAAAAACTAAACTCAAGCACCCATTGGAAGACTCATGTTTATTACGTTTGAAGGGCCGGATGGCGGTGGTAAAACGACACAGGTTGCCATGACCGTAGCAACCTTAAATGCCCGTGGACATCATGTGCTGTTGACCCGTGAGCCGGGTGGAACTGCTATCGGTGACCAGATTCGCCATGTGCTCCATGATATGAAGAATCAAGCCATGCATCCCCGCGCCGAACTGCTCATGTACAGCGCATCGCGGGCGCAAATTGTCGAGGAAGTGATTAAGCCGCATCTCGCAACGGATGGTGTCGTGATTTGTGACCGCTTCTTCGACTCGACCTATGCTTATCAAGGCTATGGGCATGGTCTTGACCTTGCCCAGCTTAGGCTGATTACCGGGTTCGCGACCGGCGGCCTCAAACCGGATATAACCATACTGCTGGACATCGCGCCGGAGGACAGCCTGCAACGCCGTTTGAGCGCTCTCGATAAAGGTGGCGAATGGAACCGGCTGGATGCAATGGCTTTGGACTTTCACAAACGCGTGCGTGATGGCTACCATGCGCTGGTGGCTGCCGAGCCTGAACGCTGGGTCGTGGTCAACGCCGCCCAATCAGTCGAAAAGGTGCAGACTGATATTCTGACGGTGCTGGAGAAACGGCTGAAGGCAGTCGAGAAATAAAAAGGACGCAGCGTAGTATATTGCCGCGTCCTTTTGCGCTCGAAACTAAGTGCTGATTACCCCGTCGTCAGGCCATAACCGAATGGGAACAACGGCGCGCCATCCCCTTCAGTTGCTAAATTGCTGAAGTCAAATGGGAGTTGATCCATCGAGCGAGGCCACGTATAAGGCAGCTTGCCTGTAAAAGGCAGGTCGCCGAACAACACATCCGCCACACCCTGACCTTCTGTACCGGGCAGCCACGCGGCTACAAAGGCATCAGCTTGATCCAGCGTATCTCCAATAATCATCGGGCGGCCTGAAATCAAAACCACCACCAGCTTATCCACGCGTTCGCGCATCCGCTCAATCGTGCTGATGTCCGCCTGCGAAAGTGATAAGTCAGCCGCATCACCTTTGCCTTCGGCATAGGGCTGTTCACCTACCACCACGATTCCAACCTCGGCACGGAGCAGATTGCCACTCGCATCCTTGGCATTGTTGAAGCGTCCGAAGCGGTCAAACAAGACTTCGGCGCTGCTGCCCACCGTCGCCTTGATGCCATCTAACAGGGTGGTTCCAGTGGTAATGCTGCCGGATTTCCCCTGCCATTCAATCGTCCAGCCGCCGGATTGCACGCCGATGTCATTGGCGGATGCGCCAGCGACGAAGATATGCGCCGTATCTTTCGCCAGAGGTAGCGTGTCGTTATCATTTTTGAGCAGCACCAGTGACTCACTCACTGCTTGACGCGCTGCGGCACGATGCTCGTCGGAGCCGAGCGCCGCCAATTCTGCCGGATTGCTCAGTGGATGCTCAAACAAGCCCATCATAAACTTGACACGTAAAATGCGGCTGACGGCATCATCAATCCGCGTCATCGGAATATCACCGGAGTCTGCCGCTACGGTCATAACGGTGATGAACTGCTCGTACTCATAAGGAACCATATTCATATCCATGCCCGCGTTGATGGATTTTACTACTGCGTCGTAATAAGGGGCGGGAATTTGATCGATGGCTTGCCAGTCGGATACAACAAATCCCGTAAAACCAAGTTCTCCCTTGAGTACATCGGTAATGAGATATTTTTGGGCGCTCATTTTCGTGCCGCCGTAGCTGGAAAACGAAACCATGATGCTCATCGCACCGGCATCAACAGCCGCTTTATAGGGTGGCAGATGAATAGCACGCAGAGTCGCTTCGTTACCGAGCGTTACACCCTGATCAATTTTGTAACCGTTCGTAGTTGATGTTCCCCAACCCGCACCACCATCACCTACAAAGTGCTTGGGTGTTGCCAGCACACCCAAATTATCGCCCTGTAACCCTTTGATGCAGGCTGTACCCAGCAGCGAGACAAGCGCGGTGTTTTCACTGTAACCTTCATAGGTGCGCCCCCAGCGGATGTCCTGCGGGACAGCAACCACCGGCGCATAATTCCAATAAACACCGGTTGCAGCCATCTCCTGTGCCGTGATGGCGCACGCTTTTTCGACCAATTCAGGGTCGCGGGTTGCTCCCATGCCGA
>JBBSBS010000187.1:0-11390 GCA_038251045.1 Aggregatilineales bacterium
GCAGGCGCACCTCATCCCCATGAATGACAGGGAAATCTTTGGGGAAGTTCAATTCAAATTTGTGTTTGGTGGTTTGGGTTTTGAATCGCTCGACCACCTGCTTTGCAAGTTTATCTATATGGACATCACCAATATCGAGGCGCATGCGCTCGGCCTGTAACTTACTGGCGGCAAGTAAATTCTCGATGAGCGCGGTCAGACGATCAGCTTCATCCTCGATGACTTCCAGACTATCGCGGATCACTTGAGGATCCCACTTTGCATCCTCGCGCCGCAGCGTTCCCGCGTAACCCTTAATGAGTGCAACGGGCGTCTTTAACTCGTGTGACACTGTTGAGATAAAAACGTTTTGCATTTCCTGCGCCCGACGAAAATTGGTGATGTCACGCACATTAGCAACCACATTCATCAACGTACCGTCATCCGCCAGCAGAGGGGCATAAGTAATACCAACACTGATGGTCATCCCATCCAAACGCTGTAAATCCCCTTCAACATACAGCGTTTCGGGCGGCGCATCATCTGCCATCCGGAAAGGCCAACCTTCATCAAGTGCCTGTCGCAAATCACCCCGTTCCAACCGCTTCCATTTGATAACGGTATCGTGAAATTGCGTTAATGCATCTTGAACTACCCAACCAGTCATGCGTTCAAGCGCTAGGTTAAAACCCAAAATTCGTAACTGCGGGTCGAGCATCATTACGCCGTCTGCACTGTAATCCAAAATAGCCGCAAGCTGCTTACGCTCGTGGCTGATACTGGCGTAAAGTTGGGCATTATGCACCGCAATAGCCGCTTGATCGGCAAAACTCTGGAGGATTTGTTGATCATTCTCGGTGGGTTGCACCCAATAAGAACGGAAGATGATGAGTAAACCAACCGGTTCATCGGCAATGACGAGTGGCAAAAATAGCGACTGGCGCAACGTACGATCCAGCGAAATCGCCATCTGATTGAGTTTGGTATTGATGAAATCGCGGTCATAACCCCAATTGGTGCTGCCAACCATCTCATCAAGGTGCTGGTTCAGCTCAGGCAGGTGATCTTCTTCAACACCCAGCGTAGCATGAATGGCATAATGATCGTTTGGATCGCGCAAAGCGACCAGACCCACTTTACCTGCGAGCATTACAGTGGATGCGTGCAAAACCAAACGTAACACCTCAACCAGATCAAGCTGGGCGGTCATCGCACGCGAAATTTCGAGTAGAAAATCACGTTGGCGTACGCGGAAGTCGGGTAGCATTAACATAGCGCGATTGTAGCACTTTACACAATGCGAATATAGCGTTTTAGGATATTTCTATTACAATTCTTACGTCTAAATTAGACGGCATTCAAACGGGCAATTGCTTCACTAACATCCGTCAATCCGCCCTGTGTAACGACCAGTGCTGCCGCCCCGAATATGCTCACATTTTCGCCGAGCGCTTCCAATTCAATACGTAAGTCCTGCCAATATGACTCATCGATGCAATACTTGCGTATAGACTTGCGCATAGGTTCGAAAAGCAGATCTCCTAGATTGTTACTCACCCCTCCACCCAGAACGATAATTTCCGGGTTAAAGAGATGTAAAAGGCTCACCATGCCCAGTCCCAGAATGTGTCCGGCATTCTCTACAATTTCGAGTGCGACGCGGTCATTGGCTTTGGCTGCATTGCCCACGGTCGCGCCAGTGACCTTTTCAAGATCGCCATTCACCATATCACGGATAACCGTTATTTCGCCTGCTTCGATTCGCGCTACAGCTTTACGAGCCAGCGCCGGGCCAGCCGCTTCCAATTCAAGTGAGCTCACGTTTGGGGTCGATTGCACAATAATGTGACCGGCTTCCGCCCCCAAACCTGTTTTGCCCAGCAGCATTTTGCCATCACAAATCATGCCGCCGCCAATGCCTGTACTAACTGTAATAAAGATGACATGACGACAACCGCGTGCCGCACCCATCACCGTTTCGGCTAATCCGGCGACATTCGCATCATTCCCTACATAGACTGGCACTTTGAAGGTATCATTAAGTATCTTGCCCAAAGGGACGTTGTGCCAGCCTTTGAGGTTAGGAGGGGCGACGATAACACCCGTTATCGGGTTCAAGGGTCCGGGCGACGAGACACCAATTCCGGCGACCGGAGTGCCATCAGTCGGCCAGACCGCACGTACCATTTTCTTGAAGCGTTCGAGGGTGTCATCTAATCCGCGCTCATCTTCGGTCAGCGTTTCTTCGCGCATTTGAATTTCTAGATTCTGATTAAGCCGGGCGGCACGTATACGTGTACCACCTAGGTCAACGGCGATAATGGCCTCGGACATATGAACTATTGCTCCTGCACTTGGGTTGAGTTGACTATAGAAAGCGTTTAAGGTTGAACGGATGTTCAGGATTCGTTAAAATTACACCGTCACATCATTCAGACTGTGTTAGCAAATTAGGACAAGTTTTATGGCGCGTATTACGCCGCTTCGCCAACAATATCTCAATATCAAAAAACAATATCCCGATTGTATCCTATTTTTTCGACTAGGCGACTTTTACGAGACCTTTGATGCCGATGCTGAGGTAGCGGCTCGTGAACTGGATTTAGTTTTAACCGGGCGACCTGTCAGTAAAGAAGAACGCGTTCCTATGGCGGGTGTTCCACATCATGCTTTGGAAGGCTATGTGGCGCGTTTAATCGAGAAGGGCTATCACGTCGCAGTATGCGAGCAAATGAGCGAGCCAGATGGAAAGGGAATCGTCGATCGTGCTGTCACACGGGTTATTACCCCCGGCACAGTGATTGAACCTGAACTTCTTGTCGAAGATCAGGCGAATTACTTGATGGGTATTATGCCCATCGGCGATGTGGCAAGCGGTCAATGGACGCGGGCAGGCTTGGCATTCGTGGATATATCAACCGGGGAGTTCGCAGCCACACAACTCGAAGGCGAAAACGCGGGCGTGTTGGTTTTGGAAGAACTATCACGGCTCTCCCCGCGTGAGGTTATCATGCCAGCCTCATGGGTGGAGCGCGGGGTATCCTTGCCGCAGGGTATCCACCTGAGTTCAGTGCCCGACTGGCGTTTCGAGAAAGGCAATGCTGAAGGCGCGCTAACACAACACTTCCGTACGCGCACTGTGGATGGCTATGGATTAGGCGAAATGCCAGCCGCAGTACAGGCAGCCGGAGCTGTTTTGCAATATGTGCGCGATACACAGCGCAGTAGTTTAGCGCAGCTTACGACCATCCGTGCCTATTCAACTGCCAGCTTTATGGTGCTTGATCCATTTACACGGCGCAATCTTGAGCTAACCGAGACCATCCGCAGTCGAAAAGTGGAAGGCAGCTTACTGAGTACGATTGATCGTACGGTAACCGCTATGGGTGCGCGACTTTTACGCACGTGGATCAGTCAGCCGCTGCTAGAACTGAACCGCCTAAATGCACGGCTAGATGCTGTCGAAGCACTGGCAGCAAATGAAGTGCTGCGGGCGGAATTGCGTACAGCCCTCAAAGGCATCTCAGATATTGAACGCTTGACCAACCGTTTGTTGGTTGGGCGCTCCGGCCCGCGTGACTTACTGGGGTTAAAGGCGAGCCTCGAAATTGTGCCGCACATTCAGAAATTAATTGAGCCTACGCCTTCACTCGCGGCGTTGATAAAGACCATGCACGCCTGTGACGATGTCAGCGACCATGTGAACCGCGCAATCAGCGATGAACCGCCAGCGGTGCTGAACACGATTGGCGCGATTCGACCGGGCTACGCCAAGGAACTGGATGATATCCTGAACGCTACCCGCGAAGCCCGCGATTGGATCGCCAACCTTGAACCTCAGGAAAGGCGGCGTACAGGAATTGCCAGCATCAAAGTCGGTTTCAACAAAGTATTTGGTTATTACATTGAAATCAGTAATGCCAATACGGACAAAGCGCCATCAGATTATATTCGCAAACAGACACTGGTTAATGCCGAGCGTTATATCACCCCCGAACTCAAAGAATACGAAACTCTGGTGTTGAATGCCGAGGAAGAAATTCTGAAAGTCGAGCGTGAGCTTTTTGATGGCTTATGCCAAGAAATTGCCTTAGCTGCGCCACGTCTTTTGCAAACGGCTCGTGCTGTTGCTCATCTGGATGCACTGTTGTCGCTGGCAGAAGTAGCGGTACGGGAAGGGTACATTCGTCCAACGCTGACCGAAGATGATCTTCTAATCATCAAAGATGGACGGCATCCAGTTGTTGAGAAACTGCTGGATGATGGCATTCGTTATGTACCCAACGATACACACTTCGACAGCATGTCACGCGTTCACCTGATTACTGGCCCGAATATGTCCGGTAAATCCACCTACATCCGGCAGGTCGCAATCATCACGCTGATGGCTCAAATTGGCAGCTTTGTTCCAGCCGACGAAGCGACTATTGGGCTGGTGGACCGGATTTTCGCCCGAATCGGCGCGCAGGACGAAATTCATGCTGGGCAAAGCACATTCATGGTCGAGATGGTCGAAACGGCACGTTTACTTTCTGGCAGCAGTCACCGTAGCCTGCTAATTCTTGACGAAGTGGGGCGCGGTACATCGACCTATGACGGATTGGCAATCGCGCGAGCAGTGGTTGAGCATATTCACAATAACCCGCGTTTGAATTGCCGGACACTGTTCGCCACCCACTATCACGAACTGACCGAAATGCCCAACATCCTGCCGCGCACGCGCAATTTTAATGTAGCGGTGAGCGAAGATGGCGAGAATATTGTCTTTCTGCATAAAGTAATTCCGGGGGGTGCGGATCGCAGCTATGGTGTTCATGTTGCACAGTTGGCGGGGATGCCGCGTCCGGTGGTGGAACGCGCCCGCGAATTGCTCCTTCACCTTGAATCGCAAGGGAGCGACTTCAAGCTGCCAACTGCCATACCTGCACCCACAAGCACACCCAAACAAAAAGCACGAGAAGACGCGGGACAACTTCCAATGTTTAGCCAACCCGCGAATCCGGCATTGGATGTCCTGCGAAAGCTAGAGATAGATAACCTTAGCCCATTGGAAGCCCTGACAAAATTGTATGAGCTGAAACGAATGGCAGGTGAGAATTAACATGGCTTTCCTGTCATCCAGCCGGAAGAATTACACAACAGAAGTAATACAAAGTAGATTTTCTCTTGGATGTAACGATGCCTGAAACGCCGTTTCCGGTTGATTTTTTCGAACGACGGGACATGAGCGATGATAGTTATTTCTATCAGTCGCCGCGTAAGGTCGTTCACATTGATAACAACGCTATTAGCGCGTTAGGTGATGTCTATCGCGAATTATTACCCCCCGGTGGTATCGTTCTCGACTTGATGAGCAGTTGGCGTTCGCATTACCCGCCGGAGCTTAAACCAGCGCGTGTTATGGGTTTGGGGATGAACGCCGATGAACTAGCAGATAATGCACAGCTAAACGAATATTGTGTTCATGACTTGAATCAAAATGCGCACATACCATATGAAAGTAATCTGTTTGATGCAGTGACCTGTGCCGTTTCTGTGCAATACCTTACCAATCCCGTGGCGGTATTTGCCGATGTCAACCGTGTTTTGAAACCAGGCGGGATATTCGTAGTTTCGTTTTCCAATCGGTGTTTCCCCGATAAAGCGGTTGCTATCTGGCGATCTACCAGCGATGAGCAGCATATCGCACTGGTTGGACAATATTTTCAGCTATCCAACAATTGGGCAGATTTGACGGCACAACAAACCAATACTTCAGAAGGTTATCCACAAGCGGCGGATCCACTGTATGTAGTGTCAGCAAGAAAGGCTGTCTAAAAACAATGGAATATCATTATCAACAACTGGCGGCGATTCAACCTAATCCGGATCTTACGCCCGATCAAGTTGTCAAAATCCAGCTCGAAGCCTTACAAAATAATGACCTGACCGAGAATAATGCTGGAATTCGCATCAGCTTCAACTTTGCATCACCGGGAAATCAGGAAATAACCGGTCCGGTTGAAAACTTTATCAAACTGGCGAAGAGTTCGGCCTATCGTGCGTTAATCGGATTTGAACGGGCAGAGTTCAGCCGTTTGATCGTTGAAGGACGCACGGCTCGACAGGTGGTCAAAATCATCCACACACACGGTGAATCAGCTTTATATCTGTTTGTACTTTCACAGCAAGACGAAGTGCGTTACCGCGATTGTTGGATGACGGATGCCGTAATTCTGGAAGGCTAAACACGATATTGAGTACTCGTGATTTTAAAAAGACGCAGTCTACAAACCGGGTTGACAGTCAAGACCTTTGATACTTCGCATAATCGTATTGCTGTGTGCTTTACGTACAGCTACAGAAGTGACTTAATGCTGATGACATCGTCGGATTTGCCGCGCAGTTGAATGTCCTGCAATTGAGTTTGATTGGACAACGTTTTATCCAGTACTATGGTGATATTCACACCCTGAAGTGACAGCGTGGCGGTGTCCGTGTTGGTAAATTGGGCTTTTATGCCCGTTATCATTTGATAATGGCGGATTCCTGCCGCGAGATCCGCGACACCCACTGTGAGCCCCTTCACCCCTTTAGTTCCATTCGCTTGTGTCGTTAATGCTGTGTCATTTGGCACACGCAGTACACGCGGCGTTTCATCCTGAATAATGAAGGGGGCCATACTGCCGTCTTCCAGCACCGCAGTTCGCCATCGGAGCTGTTTACCATCGGGACGTGCCCGACCGTTCGATGCACCCAGATTGATGGCAAGCCCACGTTTTTGCATGGCGGCAACATCACTTTCTAAATCAGTCGAGAGCAGCGCGTATCCGCCCGGTCCTTCACCTTGTGCTAATAGAAATAGGAAGCTTGAATGATCGGTCGGATCAAGTGTGTCTAATAGGGCAGGTGAAGTGGGTGCCAGAAGCTCAAGATACGTGCCATCCATAAAAACGATCAGCGCATTATGGGTTTTGCCACCTGCGTGTTCGCCTCCGAAAAATGCGTTAAAGCCGAGAGCTTGATAATGCTTTATTGCGACTTGAAGATCATTGACCAGAATAATCGCATGGTCAAATTGCAGTGTCATGTGGTTTCCTTAAAGTGATGTACGAACGCGCCATAATTCCGGGAAGAGTTCGATTTCTAGTACCTGTGTCAGATAACCGACTCCTGATGTACCACCCGTACCCCGCTTGAAGCCGATGATGCGTTTAACGGTTGTCATATGACGGAAGCGCCATTGGCGGAAACTGTCTTCCAAATCAACCAACTCTTCAGCCAGTTCATATAAATTCCACCGGTCATTTGGACTGCGATAGACCTCAAGCCATGCTTGTTCAACCGAAGCGTTGTAACTGTACGGTTGTGTCCAATCGCGATCTAACACCGCGTTTTCGAGTGTAAAGCCGCGTCTTGCAAGTAAACGTAATGCCTCGTCATAGAGTGATGGTTTATGAAGTTCTTCTTGAAGGATAGCAGCGAGTTTTGGCTGATGACGATGCGGTCGTATCATTACATCGTTCTTGTTGCCCAGAATGAACTCAATCATCCGGTATTGATACGATTGGAATCCCGATGATTGGCGCAAAAATGGGCGGAAGCTGCTGTACTCGCTGGGTGTTAGGGTGGAAAGTACATCCCATGCGCGCACCAGTTGCTCCATAATGCGCGAAACACGAGCCATCATTTTGAATGCTGAGGCCAGATCATCCCGTTTTAGACATTCGCGGGCAGCATTCAATTCATGGAGCATCAACTTAATCCAGAGTTCGCTGGTTTGATGTTGAATGATGAACAGCATTTCATTATGGTCTGTTGAAAGTGGATTTTGCGCATCCAATATCTTATCGAGCGACAGATAATCGCCATAACTCATGTCATCGGCGAAATCGAGCTGCGCGCCCTCAGCATTAATGTCAGCTGCCACGTTATTAATCTCCTGTCAATGCCAGCGGCTCCGGATCGAGTCCACATTCGCGTAACCGCTGAAAGTATTTGTTCAAAACTGGATGCCCATGATCATTAAAATGCCCTTTAACCTGTGTATCATCGATTTGGGCAGATGAATGCGGTGTCCTTAAGTCGGATGAAAAGCGTCGTAATTTTCGACGATACTCCCACTGTTCTAACCAATCCCCGACTACATTGCCACATACCACTTCCAGCGCACGCTTGAATACCGTCGCAGCACCAATTTGTAATTCAGGATGGGCGAAAAATGGTTCGATGGTATTGGGGAGCTGTTTGTACACCCAATCGTTTGCTTCACGGAAGCGTTGATAATAATCGCGCCCGTACAATGGAACCATTTGGGCTACCTCATGAGCTAGAAATATGTCTTGGCGCTGTTGGGTGAGGGCTGTTTCGGCAAGTACATAGTTGGGGCATATTTTGATGCCGCGCATTCGCCCAAGTCGCACAATAATGATTGCGAAAGCACGTGCTAACCATACGCGCCGTGGCGCAGTGACCAAGATGTAGTCGAGGTCATCATCTCCGTCAGCCGCATTACGCATTGCCAGTGCGCCAGTTAATGCCACCATGCGGACGAATGGCAGGGCTGCTAACCACTGCCCCCATTTAACAGCTTCGGGCCACAGCTCATAAGAAGCCTGTTCCCGTGCTTGCCTGATTTGTGCGAGGTCACCACGTCCGGCATAAACGACATAATTGCCAACGAACTCTAGCTTATCTCGTAAATGTTCAGATTGGAGCAGTGTTAGCGATATTTCATCAAGGGTAATTGGATACTCATGAATTAGAAAATGATGTATTTCTTGTTTAGTCATGGGGAAGCTGAAAACATCAGCGTAAAGGACAGTGCGTAAAATGGCGGCTTCGAGCAAGTGCATGTTAAAGCCTCGTTTTTATGTCTTGATGTATGTACGAGTCAAACATGCTTTGTGGATGTTGACAATGAGTTAATTATCCCAATTCCAGACCCATGTATCGGTAAATTTACAGGAAGTGCGAATCGGTTCAAAGTTGATAACAGCGTTGCCGATGCTGCCTTCTGTGGGACTGTTGCTCATGCTCCCACCTAATAAACCGTCAACATAAAACAGCAGGGTCTCGCCCCGCAATATGACTAATAAAGCATGTTGATTACCTGCATGAGCCGTGTTTTCGGCAAATATGCCCGGTGTGAACTGATTCCCTTGCCTCTGTGACACACCATACCCACCGCTGTGATCGACATATGCCAGCGTATAGTTGGTATCATCTTTTGCCTGTAAGACCAAACCACATCCGGTTAGTCCATCGCCGGCAGCGTCCCAAGAAACAGTAGTACCCATCGCGAGATTACGATATGTTGCGCCGCGAGCCAATGACACACGATCAATGCCGGGGCGCGCCGACTCGATAAAACTTTCGGGAACGGTGAGTGAGAGTTGACCGGTTGCGGGGATCAGCCCACGCCGCTGCAAGTCGCGGGTCATGACTGCTGGTTGACCGATGCTAACTTGGTTCGGGATAATGCGCTTGCCATCGGCAAGTGTTGGCACACTGACTATCAGGTCATCAAAATGGGCGGTCGTTTGGCTGGTAAGCGCTGCTGAAGTTCTGACCGATAGACCGATTTTCCCCGCTTTAGCGAGGATAGTGTTGCTCAACCGACCAAACAGCACATCATTGTAAAAAAAGTCGAAACCAGATGCGTCAGCCATTACACCCAACGTAAAAGTTCCGGTACTGTTTGCAAGTGCAGGGTGAATAATCCAATCGCGAATGACTGTTTCGACCCCGTTTTCATGGACAAGGAATCGCCATTCTCCTCGTGAGCGTACATTGAGCAGATAATAATTATCCGCGTCTTGCTGGCGCAGGGTCATACCGACGACCCAACCATCTTGCCCGCCGCTAACGTTGACATTGACCCTCGCATAGAAATCGCTCAAGTCAATTTGTTGCGGGTCGATAGCAATACCCGTAATATCCGAACCTGTCACCGCCAGTGCGATTTGCCCACCGTCACCCGTGACCGTAAAGTCAGCGCTGGAAGGAGTCATGGCCTCCCACGCGAGGCTACCATTAAAATTATCATCCACTACAGTTTGGCTAAAGCCCGATTGCATCGTCAAATTGTATGATCCAGCCGTTTGACCTGTACCGCTGACGGTTACAGTATAGGTATCCAGACGTGGCATGGTAACCGCTTCTAAAAGTGCATTTAGGTTGTCCGGATAAGCATAGTCGTCATTGCTTAGGAATGGTTCGCCTTTGCTGTTGGTGATCGTGAACCGGGGATCAAGATCACCCGACGTGCTATTCACAGCAAACGAAAGCACTTGACCGTCAACAGCATTAAACCGCCAATCTTGCGTACTACCGGCACTAATTTCTCCATTTACCGGAGATGCTATTGTTAGAGAATTAGTTGTGTCCTGTGCGAAAGCTGGTATCCCACATAAGCTGCTGCCCAAAAGGAGCAGTGCCAGAATTGATTTTACATATTCCATTGCGCATGTTGCCCATTTACCCATTTGATGAAAGCTTCGAAATCGGCTGTGGTCAATTCTCCGCCATCATGCCAGCGGTGTTCCTCAGCGATTCGCAAACGGCGCTGTTCACCTGCCAGTCGCAGTGACTCAGTTTTAGCCGATTTCGATTTTTTACTCTCGCTTTGCAATTCTGTGAACTGGGTCAACTGGTGAAATTCTGTCGTTTGGGCAGGAGAGGCAAAAGTATAAGCCGTGAGGTACGTATCGTCTTGTTGTAACCCACAGGCTATCACATACCAGCCTTTTGGCATCCGACCACGGCGCGGTATTTTGAAACACCAGAAATGGACGTTTGCCGTTAGGTCTGATTGAATAGTGGCTTGGGCATTATTGTCATAAAGCATTCGCGCGCCCTGTCCGTCGAGTTGGAGGACTCGCTTACTGGGCCACAAACGTTTAAACGTTGGCTCTGTAAGGCGCGTGACAAGGGCTGCAACTCCAAATGCAACCAAACCCGCGAGGATATTGAAACCTTCGCTGGCAATAAGGGCATTGGTCACTAAAAATGTAACAACAGCGATTCCAATGAATAAAACCACTGTCCCTAGTCGCAACCCACTATGTTCGCGATCAACTTGGAGTTGAAGTGTAGCTGATTCTGAAGTCAAGTTCATGCAGATTGTTTCTCAGCAAAGAAGATTACCCGTGCAGCTTGGGAGACTCCCGGTTCGTATCCTTCTAATTTGCCGTTCATAATCGTTCGGATTTGGAAACCATTTCGTTGCAATAACGAGGCCACTGCTTGTACCGGGAATGCCCGTAAAACACGCCGCGCTTCGCTCCGCTTCCAGCTACCATTTTGCTGCCTAAATATGAGGTATTGAATGGTGCGCATTTGTCGCTCATAGTCATAATCAGCAGTGGTGAAAACGGTTGAATCTTGCGGGTCATTATTCAACAAGTGTTCCCTATTTTCATCGACAGCAC
>JBBSBS010000188.1:0-11336 GCA_038251045.1 Aggregatilineales bacterium
AATCACCCCATTAATTTTAGTAGGCGCACTACAAGACACCAATGCGATTGGTCGGCGAGATGGTTTCTTTAACGTCATCAATCGATATAACAAACGCTACCCCGGTTTGTTTAATACCCCCATTGAAGTAGCAACAGAATGGGATGCTGCGACCGCACTGGCGAACTTGGAAGCTGCCATCACGGCTAATCCAAACGTGGACTTCATATTCACTTCATCAGACTTCCTGTTTCCAACCATTCGCTCTGTGCTAGAACCACGTGGCATGTGGGTTGCAGGGGGGAGTAAAGGTCATGTCTTACTGGCAGGTCTAGACGGCGATGCGACGGCTTGCAAGTTAATTGACGATGGCTTTGTCGACGGTACAGGTGTTCAGAATTTGTTCTTGGAAGCAAAACTAACCATGGATCGCTTGCTCAAAGCCATAGATGCCGGTGAGACTCAAGTCGATGACGTTCTGCTCGACCCAGGTTTTGCCCTAACAGCGGGTAACATTCAATTCCAGCGCAAAGAAATGTGGGGCTGTGTTTTGTACGACGAGGGTTTCCTCAATAAGTAGCTAATTCGTTGCTGTGGGGCAGGATTAATTTCCTGTTCCCACAGCGTTATTCAGATCTATTGAGATACTGCCCTTGTGGAATTGAGGATCAACAGTGTCAATATCCGACAAACGCATAAACCTGCCGTCATCGACAGCGGGAGCAGATGCTAGTCCTAAAACTATACCCCGCAAAACCCCTTCTGTATTTGGCGCTATAAGACGCCTATTAGTTTCAGATTATTTTATTCTTTATCTTACAATTATTTTCTTTGTTGTGGCTTCATATTTTTTCCCAACGCTTTCTTCTCCCGGAAATATTTCCAATCAATTCCAAAATATGTGGCCTCTACTGGCGGTAGCCATTGGACAGACGTTTGTGCTGATCCTCGGTGGCATTGATCTGTCGGTTGGGGCAACGATGGGAATTACCAGTGTTATCGGCGCAATCATCATGGCAGAAACACTCGATCCTGCATTTTTTGACAAGAGTCCCCTTTGGGGAACCTTGATGACTGAAGCCGGAGGAGTTTTGCATGGTAGTTCATGGGCAGTTCCTATTGGGATAATAAGTATGCTGCTGGCAGGAACGTTGATTGGCTTTTTAAATGGGTATGCCATCACACGATTCAATTTGGCTCCATTTATGGTGACGCTGGTTACATCGACTTTCTTCGCAGCTTTTGCATTATGGCTCACTCAATCACGCAATATATCTGGATTACCCGAAGCCTTCACGAATCTTGGTAAGGGTGACATCATTTCGATCTATCTGGGTCCAAAACTTACGCCTAATATCCCTCGCCGCGATCTTCTGCCACTTATTAACTACCCGTTCATGATCGCGGTCGGATTAGCAATTGTTGCACAGTTTATACTGAGCCGAACCGTGTTTGGTCGGCGAATGTTCTCCATCGGAACCAACCGGCGAACCTCTGCGATCTCAGGTATTCCCAACCAGCGCATCATTATTCTGGTTTATATGTTCAGCGGTTTTTGTGCCGCAGTGGCATCTATTCTCTACTCAGCCAGACTCCTATTCGGACTGCCGTCTCTAGGGGGCGGAAACCTGCTTCTTGATGTCATTGGCGCGGCTGTCATTGGTGGAACCAGTCTATTCGGAGGCAAGGGATCAATCCGTGGAACATTCTTTGGTGTGGCATTCTTTGTATTACTTTTGAATATCCTTAATGCCATGCGCCTTTCGCCGTTCATCATTGATGCTGTAAAAGGTTTATTTATTCTAATTGCAGCGCTGCTCGACATCACACGCACCCGCCTAGCCAATCGCGAGGGACATGCATGAATTCCTTGCTTGATATTCAACACATTTGCAAAGCTTTTTTCGGCATTGCAGCAGTCAAAGATGTCAGCCTTTCAATCCGTGAGGGAGAAATTCTAGGATTAATTGGGCAAAACGGAGCCGGTAAAAGTACGCTCATGAATCTGGTTGGTGGAGTCGTTCAACCTGATAGTGGAAGTCTCGTGTTCAAAGGTAAATCCTACACCCCTCGGAAACCGCGAGATGCCTACAATGCTGGTATTGCTTTCATTCATCAAGAACTTAACTTATTCACAAATTTGACAATTGCTGAAAATATTTTTATTGAAGCCTTTCCGGTTCGCGGTCGTGGCCCCTTAAAATTTATTGACCGTTCGGCTGTCCGACAGCGTACACGTGAGGTTTTGAAAGCTGTAGGCCTGGATTTATCGCCCGATATGCCTGTGGAACGCGTATCACCCGGAGAACGTCAACTGGTTGAGATAGCTAAGGCGCTTCACCAAGATGCTTCGCTGATTATTTTCGATGAACCAACAACATCATTGACCGCCCGCGAAACCGAACGCCTCTTTGAACTTATGAGGCAACTGCGTTCACAGGGAAAATCACTTATCTATATCTCTCATATTCTCAGCGATGTTCTGCGTGTCGCTAATTCAATTGCGGTTATGCGGGATGGCGATCTTGTAGCACATGAACCTGCTGAAAACTTCACTGTCAGCCGCATGATTTCGATGATGGTTGGGCGGAATATTGATAATTTGTATCCCCCTCGAACTTCAAAACCAAGCAACGAAATCTCACTCAAAGTGGAAGGATTGACAGCAACTGGCATTGTAGAAAGCATTAACTTTAGTCTGCATCGTGGTGAAGTACTCGGCGTATTCGGCTTAATGGGATCAGGTCGTACTGAAATGGTACGCATGATCTTCGGTATCGACCCCTTTGATGAAGGTAACATCACGATTGACGGTCATTTAATCCAAAAGCCATCTGCACGCACGAGCATCAGCAACCGAATTGCGTTTGTGACTGAGAATCGGCGTGAAGAAGGCTTGCTCATGAGTATTGATATTGCTAATAATATCGGACTTGCCTCACTGCCAAATTTCTCTCGTAGCATATTCCAAGTGATCGATCGGCAGGAACTGATGGATGCAGCTCAACATACAGCTAACGTTTTAAATCTCAAGAGCGGCAATATTCAACAGCAACCTGCCAAAAGCTTAAGCGGTGGAAATCAGCAGAAAGTGGTCATCGCTAAATGGCTGTTGTCCCAGCCATCAATCTTCATTATGGATGAACCTACGCGTGGCATTGATGTAGGAGCGAAGTACGAGATATATACCATTATTGATCAGTTGGCTGCAAATGGCAGCGGCATTTTGATTATTTCCTCTGAACTTGAGGAATTAATTGGTATGTGTGACCGTATCTTAGTTATGAGTCGGGGCGAAATATTTGGTGAATTCTCATCAGCGCAATTTGATAAAGAGCGCATTTTGCGAACTGCCTTTCGCGAGAACAACATCGCAAACGTTACTGCAAGTGATGAGGATACAGTTCCCAAGGAGCAGGTCAGATGAGCGAACGACGCATAAATGTCGGGCAACTGCTGCTCAACAACTCTACTATTGTCATATTCGTTATACTCTTTGTTATCTTTGGTATCTGGTCGCCACGCTTTTTCTTACCCGAAAATATCGTCAACATTATCAAGCAAGCTGCCGTATTCGCAGGCATCATTGGTGTTGGTATGACGTTTGTATTGTTGACGGCTGGAATTGATCTGTCCGTTGGCTCGAATATGTATCTCTCGGTCGTGTGTGCTGGTTTGCTTATGCGTTCATCGGACCTCACTATCTTTCCAGCGCTGATTGTTTCGCTAGTCGTGGGCATTTTATTTGGATTGTTCAATGGCGTTTGTATCACGCGACTAAAGATTAGCCCCTTCATGACAACTCTTGGCACATTAGTGATCGGGCGAGGTCTAGGAACGGCATTGACCGAATCACAACAGATCGATTTTCCAGAACGCATGAACGCTTTTGGGCAAACGATGGTTTTGGGCTTTATTCCGATGCCGATTGTGGTTTTTGTGACTGTAGTTATTGTGGCATGGCTTATTCTGATGAGGACTGCATTTGGTCGACAAGTCTACGCCATTGGTAATGATCTCGAAGCAGGCAAAAAAGCTGGTATTAACACGGAACGCGTCACACTAATGGTCTACATCATCTCTGGCTTTTGTGCAGGTTTAGCTGGATTTATTCTCGCCTCACAACTCGGTGGTCGAGTTGACCGCAGCTTTGGCGAAACACGCGAATTTGACGCAATTGCTGCGGCAGTCTTGGGTGGAACAAGTCTTTTCGGTGGTGTAGGCAATGTTTTTGGCACAGTCATTGGTGCTGTATTGATCCAAATGGTGGGAACAGGTTTGCAGTTCAACCTCGTCAACTTATATTTACAGCCCATGGTACGTGCCCTAATCATTTTCATGGCTATATTCTTTGACAGCTTGCGTGAAGCCAACTTCGAAAAGCTTAAGCGGCGTTTCATACGACCTGTCGAAGCGAGTAATAGCCCATGACTACAGATGGTTATGATGGAACGAGTAAAGCTCCACCAGAGCGCATAATCTTGCACGCAGGTTCACTAACCATGCTTTATGAAGCCGGAACCTTGCGCAACATACGACTCGGTGAACACGAAATTGTGCGCGGTATCTACGCGGCAGTGCGCGACCACAATTGGGGAACAGTCCCGGGCACACTCCAGAATATTAAACTTGATAACCATGATGACTCATTTATGCTCACTTTTACCAGTGAACATGTTCAAGATGATATCCACTTTATTTGGCAGGGTACCATTCAAGGCAATGCCAATAACAGTATTCGGTTTTCGTTTGATGGTGAGACACTATCCAGTTTTAAGCGAAACCGTATTGGGTTTTGTATGCTTCATCCAATGGGTGTTGCGGGTGTAACCTGCGAAATCGAACACCCAGATGGCAGTACTGAACAGGGGGTTTTCCCCCAATTTATCGCACCACACCAACCCTTCTTCAATATTTGTGCTATTAGCCACCAAGTCCTATCCGGTATCGTAGCGCAGGTTACGATGGACGGGGATATATTTGAAATGGAAGATCAGCGCAATTGGATTGATGCTTCTTATAAAACCTACTGTACGCCCCTCAGTTTACCTTTTCCAGCTTTAGTTGAAGCGCATACAAAAGTGCATCAGGTGATTACCTTACAGGTCAACGGCATCGTCGAACCTATCATTACGGCTGATCCGAGCCCTATACTCCAAATCAACTTCGATTCTGCCGTTCCACTGCCCCCGATTGGCCTGTGTACTGCTTCTCATGGCGAACCATTGACTCCAGATGAAACGGATCTCTTGAAGCGTTTACACATTGCCCATCTACGCATTGACCTGCATCCCAATGAAAATTTACTCAATAAGCTGCGCCAATCAATGCTCGAAGCAGAAGCGCTGGGGTGTGCTTTGGAACTGGCTATTCACCTTGGGTCAGATATGGATGCTGATCTGCAAAAGTTTCGTGCGGCGGTTGATGCGTTCAAGCCTAAAATTGCACGCTGGCTTATCTTCCGAGTAGGTGAAACATCAACCCATCGAACAACCGTGGAAACAGCGCGGCACATCCTTGCGCCATACGGAGCACCGCTCGGCTCGGGTACAGATGCGTTCTTTACTGAGTTGAACCGGAATCGTCCTCCCGCAGATTTACTCGAATGGGTGACCTATTCTATCAACCCTCAAGTACATGCTTTTGACAACTCGTCGCTTATTGAAACTTTACCGGCACAAGCTGTCACCATCCAGAGCGCTCGTCAGTTTTCGATGGATGCGAAAATTGCTATTAGTCCAGTTACCTTTAAGATGCGTTGGAATCCAAATGCGATTACTCGCGAACCTCAGCTAGTGCCGGGGACGATGCCTCGCCGGGCCGATATGCGGCAGATGGCATTATTTGGTGCCGTTTGGACACTTGGCAGCATCAAATCATTGGTGCTTGGTGGGGCGGACAGTCTGACCTACTACGAAACCACGGGCTGGTTAGGTATTATGCCAAATGCCAGTCAAAGACCATTTTCTGAACAACACGACATGCTTATGGGCAGTGTTTATCCGCTTTACCATGTGTTCGCGGATATTGCCCCATTCGTTAACGGCGAGATTTTAGATGTTTCATCTAATCAACCACAAATCTGCGATGGACTTGTACTTCGCCACAATGGAGTTGTACGTGTTCTGGTCGCCAATTATACGTCGGATATTCAACAGGTAACTCTCAAGGGATTAAATGGACAATTTGCTATGAAACGAATGGATGGCACCACGCTGGACGAAGCGATTATGTCAGCTGTTGCTTTCGAAAATGCACCAGCATCATGGCTTCAGTGCCAAAACTCTGAATTACATATCGAACTTTTGCCATATGCCTATGTCCGACTAGATAACAAAGATTAATGCAATTTGCATTTATGCAAGGAGATAAAACAATGACAACTAAAATTGCGCTTATGGGTGCTGGCGGTAAGATGGGCTGCCGTATCACGGATAATCTAAAAAATCTGCCCCAGTATGAGATGTACTACGTTGAGGTGAGCGAAATGGGTATCGCCAACCTCGAAAAACGTGGTTTGAAGCCTACTCCCCAAACCGATGCAATCGCTCAAGCCGATGCGATTATTCTAGCACTACCTGATCGACTTATTGGCAAGATCACACATGGCTTAATTGAAGAGCTGAAACCCGGTACACTGGTCATTGGGCTTGATCCCGCTGCGGCCTATGCCGAGGTCATGCCTATTCGGGACGATTTAACCTATTTTGTTTCCCATCCCTGTCATCCACCTCTGTACAACGATGAAGTGACTGAAGAAGCGCGTCTGGATTGGTTCGGTGGCGTCAAAGCCAAACACCACATTGTTTGTGCGCTCTACCATGGTCGCGAAGAAAATTATCCTATTGGTGAACAGATCGCCCGCGATATGTACGCGCCGGTTATGAACTCGTATCGCATTACGGTCGAGCAAATGGCTATTCTCGAACCGGCGTTAGCAGAAACATTCGCCGCCACAGTCGTGACCGCTATCAAAGAAGCCTATGATGAAGCTGTAAAAATGGGTGTACCCGCGGAAGCGGCATGGGCATTTCTCTCCGGCCATATCCGTATCGAATTTGCCATTATCTTTGGTCTTTCCGGCTTCCCATTTTCTGACGGTGCCAAGCTTGCCATTGAAAAAGCCTATGACAAAATCTTCAAGCCGGATTGGAAAGAACAAATCATGAATCTCGACGCACTGAAGCAAAGTGTCGCAGATATTACCGATAGTTTGAAGTAGAGAAGCGTATTGCTTAAGAGTCTTTAAAAACGAGGTCGTATGCATTTAGGGTTGGGAAGTTTCGCCTGCGCATGGTCCATTGGTGTACCCGGTTATGAACAACCAGCCAAACCGATGGACGCTTTTGGGTTAATGCAATTTACGGCAGAACTTGGATTAAATCTGGTACAAATCGGCGATAACGTAGCGCTTGACGTGCTAACCCCTGAAAATCGCCTCACCCTTAAAGAGACCTCAAAAATACTCGGCCTTGAGGTTGAAGTGGGTACACGCGGCATTGAAGTCAAACACCTACAAAAATACATTCAACTTGCACACTTTTTTAATTCATCTATCTTGCGAGTTGTGATTGATACAGCAAGTCATCATCCATCTCCGGACGAAGTTGTCAGTCTAATTTGCCAAGTTCTGCCCGATTTGGAAAATGCCAATATTACGCTGGCGATTGAAAATCACGATCGGTTTAAAGCGCATACCTTTGCTGGGATAGTTGAGACGCTCGATCATCCGAATGTGGGTATATGCCTCGATACCGTGAATTCATTCGGGTCACTGGAAGGCCCTGAAGTTGTTGTTCAGGCACTTGGTCGTCACGTAGTCAATCTACATGTAAAAGAATTTGTCGTCCGACGGCTTTCGCACAATATGGGTTTTGAAGTTACCGGCGTACCGGCTGGTCAGGGTATGTTGGATATTCCTTGGTTACTCGGGTCACTTAATAGATATGGGCGTTCATTCAATGCGATTATTGAACTGTGGCCCGCCCTTGAGGCAACTATGCAAGCGACAATTGATAAGGAAGTGGATTGGGTGCGGCAAAGCGTTACTTATCTGCGAACACTGATTAAGGACTGAAGGGTATCGAAATGAAAAAGCTGCGTTTTGCAATTCTAGGAACAGGTTTTTGGTCATATTTTCAGCTGGCCGCGTGGTACGAACTAGAGGGTGTTGAATGTGTTGCTGTATATAACCGGACCCGATCAAAAGCGGAGGCATTCGCGCGGAAATTCAGCATCCCTGCCGTATATGACAATGCCGAAGAATTATTTGCAAACGAAAAGCTCGACTTTGTCGACATCATCAGTGATGTGGGGACGCACGAGCAATTTGTACAATTGGCGGCACAGCATTATCTACCAGTAATCTGTCAGAAACCGATGGCATCATCTCTAGCTATTGCAGAGTCTATGGTAGAAGCGTGCAGCCAATCAAAAGTGTCCTACTTTATCCATGAGAATTTTCGTTGGCAGACACCGATAAGAGAAGCCAAACGCGTGCTTGACGAGGGCCAAATTGGTCGTCCTTTCCGCGCACGCATTGATATGGTGAGTGGGTTTCCGGTATTTGTAAATCAACCGTTTTTAAAAGATCTTGATCAATTTATCCTTACTGATGTAGGAAGCCATGTGCTCGATATCGCTCGATTCCTTTTCGGTGAGGCATCGAGTCTTTATTGTCAAACACAAAGGATACACGCCGATATAAAAGGCGAAGACGTTGCAACCGTTGTAATGAGAATGCAGAACCAGACCACAGTTGAGTGTCATATGGGCTATGCCGAAAATTATCTCGAGCATGATCATTTCCCTCAAACCTTTCTTTTTATTGAAGGATCTCAGGGCTCATTAGAATTGGGGCCGGATTATTGGCTAAGGGTTACGACCAAGGCTGGGACTATGTTGCGTCGCTGTCCGCCTCCGCGTTATGCATGGGCCGACCCATCATACGATGTAGTCCATGCCAGTATCGTACCTTGTAATGCTGATTTATTGGCGGCTATTCGAGGTGAGAAAATCGCCGAAACGACCGGCGAGGACAATCTGGAGACAGTTCGTCTCGTGTTTAAAGCCTATGAGTCAGCAGCACAAGATCAGGTCATTAAGCTGTAATCCAGCTCATTATTCAGTCTTACATAAGATGCCAGTTAGCTAGTTGGTTTGATGCTGGCAATATCTATTTTGCCAGTAGTCTCAGCTTACTCAATGTAGTCGACATTTCGGTTAGGGTTGACACATTTTTTACTGTAATATAGTCTTTGCTTCGCAAGATCATGCCACAACTATTTAACTGGTGCTCAACATGCCAACTGCAACAGATGGGGTTCGTTTCGAGCAAATGTTTAATGAGGTTACACGCGAACCTACCCTTGCAAGTCGCGTCACAAAACAATTAGAAAACCTGATTATTGCCAATCAATTGCAACCCGGCGACCGTCTTCCATCCGAGCGTGAACTCGCTCGCCAATTTGGCGTGAGCCGCACTGTGATAAGGGAAGCAGTCCGTGCACTAGTTGCGACTAGTTTATTGGATGTGCAATCAGGTAGTGGCACAGTGGTTCGCAATCCGACCACTGAAACTGTGAGTAAATCAGTCTCATTGTTGCTAAGACGGGGAGGCGTTCCCTTAGATTACACCAAAGTCAATGAAGTCCGGCGATTGCTGGAAATCGAAATAGCCGGGTTAGCCGCAACGCGCCGTAATGAAGAAGATCTGCTAAAGCTAGAAGCAGTCGTGCAAAAGATGAAGCTGGTTCAAGATAAACGGGAGGAGTTTGCACAAAATGACGTGGATTTTCACCTTGCGCTAGCTGAAGCAACTCATAATGAATTGTTCGTCGTTTTGTTGGATTCGCTATCGGATATTATGCTTATTGTGCGCCACACAGGTTTCAAAACAGGAAAGTCGCCCGGTCACGCGATTGATTATCATGAGCGCATTTACCACTTGGTACGTGATCAAAATGTATCCGAAGCTCGTCGCTTAATGTCTAAACACCTTGATATTTCAGAGCAAATATTCCGAGCAGGCTTAGCAATGCCTCAAGAAAAAGACTCTCAGCCCATCAAATAGATTCCATTAACAGCGGACTGGTTGACAGTAATCTTAACGCTGTATAGAATATCGTAAGACAATGTGGTATGCCGCATTCCAATATACCAAAAAGAGACTTTTTAGTGCAACCAACAAAATGTTAACGCAAAAACCGATGCAGATTTTGATCGTTAAAGTTTGTCTGAGTAAATAATGGCGGTAACGACACTACACAAAAGGATAACTTTTTATGCGAGCGGTCATTATTGATGCCCCATTGAGCATGGCAACAAATACGTGGCAAACACCTACCCCTGGACTGGGTGAAGTGCTTGTGTCTGTAGGAGCGGCAGGTATTTGTGCCGGTGACATGTATATCTATACGGGTAAAAATCCGTATGCAATTTATCCGCAGATTGCCGGACATGAAATTGCTGGAACGATTGTTGAAGTTGGAGACGATGTAACAAAATTCTCCATTGGCATGGAGGTCGTGGTCGAGCCCTTTATTGGTTGCGGCAAGTGTTATCCATGCCGTGTTGGCAAGTCAAACTGCTGTGCCAACCTTAGAATTATCGGTGTCCATATTCCAGGTGGCTATGCCGAATACGTTAAAGTGCCTGTTAATAAGCTCCATCTCGTGCCATATGGATTGTCGCTTTTTGATGCAACTTTCACTGAGCCTGTGGCGATTGGTGTGCAAGCCTGCCGTCGTGCCGAAGTCGGTTCAGAATATGTACTCATTTTAGGGTGTGGCCCCATTGGACTGGCCTTGATTGAAGTGGCAAAAGCGCGTGGTGCTCGTGTGGTTGCGACTGATGTCCTAGAGTCACGTTTGCAAATTGCTGGTCAACTTGGTGCAGAAGTCCTAATGGCGGACGACCTTCTTCTTCAAACAATTATGCAGCACACTAACGGCGAAGGCGCACCGGTTGTGATTGAAGCAACCGGCAATCCTGAAGTCATGGAGCAAACGATAGATTTAGTCGCAGCAGGGGGGCGTATATGCATCGTCGGCCTTGTCAAAAGCGGCACAATGGTGAAATTCCCCGGACTGGATTTTACCCGTAAGGAAATGACAATAGTGGGTTCACGAGCATCGATTGATTGCTTTCCTGAGGCACTCCAAATGCTTGCGAGCGGTGCAATCCAATATCCAAAAGTGGCGACCCGTTTCGATTTATGGGACGCTCCGAAAATCTTCCAGCAACTGGCGACCGACCCCGGCTCAATACAAAAAGGTGTCTTAGTTCGAACTGGAGGTGCAGCAAATTGACCTCCATTGTTGCCTCATCGCCGGGTAAAGTTATTTTGTTTGGCGAAC
>JBBSBS010000189.1:0-11305 GCA_038251045.1 Aggregatilineales bacterium
TATTATGTCAATACAATGGCAGCTTTAACGGCACTCAAAAATGTACAGGGCGATCTTTCGGAGGGACAGTTACGTTTCCAGTCGATGCTCCGTATCCTGGAATTACAAACCCCTACCGGCAAAGTCCGGCTTGATCGTAACCGGAATGCCATCAGCAATAATTTCCTAACGATGGTGGATAAACGGGACGACGGCAGCCTGTATAATAAGCTGGTACAAATCGTTCCAAACGTGAACCAGACGTTGGGCATTCCAGAAGATGAATATCTCAAAATCGGCGTATTCAACCGCGACAATCCCCCAATTTGCTCATAACCTGACTATGTTATTGTCACGCAGGCGCTTGTTAGCTGCCTGTATTTTTCTCATAATTTTATTGGTGCTCATTATTGCTTTGCGACAGGACAATCCTATCGGTGAATTGGAGAGGGCTAAGACGCGCTGGGAACTTTCTGCTATTCAGAACTATCGTATTGTGGTGACGTTTGAACGCCCGTATAACACCTGTCAGCAGGATTTCGAGGTGCGAGGTACTGATATAGGCTACAAGCATAAGGATAGTTGCAGTGTGGGCAGCGCGGTCGCTGGCAAACCGGCTATGAATTGGCCGACGGTCGCAAATCTTTTCGCGCGGGTGGAAGACGGGCTGAAAAATCCACAATGCGGTTCAAACGGTTGTGTTTGTGATGGACCGATTGAAATGCTAGTGACCTATGATCCTGAGCGTGGTTATCCCCGGCAAATCGTTTATACACTGCGGCAGGATTTACGCACACGTGATCTGCAATACTGGCTGGCATTGCTCGGCGGCTCACTGGCGAACTGCCCACCTGTAACCTATGTTGGGCAAACCATCAGCGTGACTTCGCTTGAAGCGCTTGCACCGCTGGTCGAACAGCTAGCTGACCCGACCAAAGAACCTTTAATTAGTGACGGTGAGGCCGCCAAGCCAGAAGCCACGCCTGAATAAGCCAGCCGCATAACCTGTAGTTCGAGTTGTTTTAGAGCCAATCTCAAAAGCGAAAGGGAGTGATTGTGGAACTGATCGAGCAGCTTATCGATTCGTGGCATATTCACAGCCGAATCACATTTTATTTGCTGGATGCTGTTTCTGAAGAATCGCTAGCAGGGGTATCCGCCTCTAAAGGGCGCAGCGTGGGGCAGATGTTTGCGCATGTTCACAATGTGCGCCTGATGTGGTTAGAATCAGCCGCGCCTGCCTTGACGGACGGCCTGAGCAAAATCCCCGCTGACTCGCCGGATAACCTGAATAAGGCAGCGTTGAAAAGTGCGCTGGAGGCATCGACGGAGGCTGCGGGAATAGCGCTCAAACAGGGATTTGAGGCGGGGAAGATCAAAGGTTTTAAACCGCATCCGGTGGCATTTTACAGCTATTTGATTGCCCACGAGTGGTATCACATTGGTGAAATCGGCATGACGTTGACGCAGGCCGGATACAAGCTCGATAAAAAGGTCGCTTATGGATTATGGGAGTGGGGGGCGCGTTAGTAAGGGCGCATTGCTACGCTCTTACTAAGTGTATTAGGTCATAAAACTCAGGGAATGACGCGGTTGTTGAGCATGTCGTTGATGGATTTCACCAAGCGGCGTAGCTCGGCTTCTAAATCATCATTGATGCCATCTTGAATGGCAGCCTCACGGAACATATCACGGGCTTCGCGCAAGTCGGCCTGCCCGCGTCGCAAGCGGGTCAGCCCTGCCCGCATTTGACCGCGTGCGTCGCGACTGGCGGGGCTGGTGTATAGATTGGGGAAGTCCCAGCCATGCGCCGAGGCGGCTTGATGAAGTAGGGTCATAAATTGATCGACGGTTTCGATCTGCATGGCTGCACCTTTTTGGAGCAGGTCTTTGATACCTTCACTCAAGGTGGGTTCAGCACCAAAATCCAAATCGGTCACATTTTGGTAGCGGGCTTCGGCCTCGGTTATGTTGCCGGGCTGTGGGCGCAGGGTGGTCTTTAACGGCGAGAGGCCGGTAAAGATTGGATACAAAATACCGACGCACAGGTTATGAATATCGGCACGGTATTGTTGTTGATCTTGACGGCTGCTGCCTTCCAGTTGGCGCGAACTGTTCAGGTCGATAATTTTGAGCTGAGTGCCGTCCCAATAAACGTGTTCGAGTTTGTGGTCAAGGTAAACGATGCCCTTCTGGTGTGCCTGACGGAGCAGTTCACCGAATTGCAACGCCAGCGCCAAACCTTCCTCGCTGGGCAAACGCCAGCGTGTGCCGGGTTGGTTGGGCTTCATCAGGTAAAGCAGGTTGTGCAGGCGGGGCACATTTTGAAGCGCGAGATAGGGTCGCCAGCCGCTTTCGGCGTATTCGCTCATGGCTTGTACAAAGCCGAGCGCATCAATGTGAAACGACTTGATTTCGCCATCGGACGGTGCTTCGCCTTTACCGGAGATGTAACCACAATCCAGCAGTTGTACGACATGCGGATTGCCTACCAGTTTCATGAGCAAATCGGCTTCATTCCCGAAGGCGCGATATTCCCATTTGATTTCACCATCGGGCGAAATGTGTTCGGGACGCAGGAGCTTAAAAGCAACGGACTGCCCGTTACGGCGGTCTTGTGCATCAAGCACCCGGGCGTAATGACCGAGCGCGAAAGTATCATTAAATTGATCGAGTCGATAAAGGTCTATCAGGTTGGGCATGAGTCTCGTCCAGTATAAATATATCCCAAATTCAAGGGTAAATTTGGGATATGTTCCAACTTTACCATGAGATTGGGCTGGCGAGTAGGGTGAGTCTGGTGGGTTTTTGTGGAGGTAAATTAGACGAGAATTACAAGGAGGGTGTGTTAAGCCCTCCCTCGAAATGTGTTATTCTTGTTGATTGATCCGCCCAAATGTATTAGAGCGGTACAGTACAGATTTTACCGTAGGGATGATTATCGCTGCCGGCATATACTTGCAAAATCATCAGATTGTTTTCGATGGGTGTGACCCGTACATACCAACCGGGATTAAACTTGCCGGGGTCTTGAAACTTCAAGACTTCGGGAACCAGTTTGGGATCGATACGTCCTACCCAAAATCCGTTGGGCAGGTCATTACTAAAGCCGCTGTAGACATCGTAATACTTTTCATCGACGGATTTCATGACTTTGACATCGCCATCGCAAATGACCTGCGCTTGTTTGGCAGCACGGGTGACAACGATTATGCGTGTGCCAGCAGGACCTTCAAAATTCGTCACGTAATAGACCACACCGTTGACGTTGATGGTGCAGTTGGATGCATCTGGACACTGGCTGGCGATGGCGGCAGCGATGGCATTTGCTGTAGCAGGATCGCTGTTTGAACTATCAATGTCAATTTGGAAGCTGTCGATGCCAGTTCCACCATCAATTACGCCATTGATTACCGTGCCGAACAGGATAACAACTTGATCGTTACCGCCCAAGAGCGAAATGGCGGGGCCGTTGACACCGGTAATGGTGCCGTTATTGATGACGACCTGTGCGTCATCATTGCCCAAGATACCGTTGGCATCGCCGGAGATGGAGCCGTTATTGGTAATGGTGGCTGGACCATCTGCCCGAACGCCGACCGAGCCGGTGGGGGCGGTAATCGTGCCATTGTTGATAAGGGTGTTGTTGTCATCGACGGTGACACCGGCGTAACTGCCACCTTGAATATCGCCATTGTTGACGATGGTATTGCCGTCCTGCGCGATAATGCCGGCGACACCCGCCGACGCATCAATGGTGCCGTTGTTGGTTAGGGCGTTATTGTTATTGACTTCGACACCTACAAGGTCACTGGTAATAGTGCCGGTATTGGTGACCACGTTGTTATCAAAGACGACGACACCTTCATCACCATTAGCCGTGATGTCACCGGTGTTGGTTACGTTGTTGTTGCTACAGGCGCGGATGCCGGGGCCACCGGTTGTATCAATGGTGCCGTTATTGGTGATGGAATTCTGAGAACAGGCATCGATGCCCGCGCCGGATGTGCTGGTGATGGTGCCGTTGTTGGTCACGATGTTATTGTCACCGACTTCGACGGCATTACCCCCGCTGTTATTGAGGGTGCCATCGTTGACGACGGTGTTATTGTCATTCAGATCAACGGCGGGCAAGGGAGAGGAATCCACAGTTGCGCCGTTGTGAACGGTGACGCTGACATTATCTTCAGCGCCGGTTCCAACGCCATTAGTATCGCTGGCGGTGCAGTCTACCGTGTCGCCAGAATTGGCAGGATCGGGTGTGCAGTTTGCGCTTACACTGCCTAACTGCGCCAGCAAGATGCCACCTATTAACAATCCACAAATGATGACAATACCGACTGATTTTTTCATACCGCCTCGACAAAAATTTTAACGCGCTGTCCCTAGGGCAGACTCAATTCTATTTCCACTGTAACTATTATGAACTATTGAGCGTAACGCCTGCAAAAATAGCTTTTAACGTTGAACAGTACTGGTTAGAACCAATCATTTCTCTACGGCTATGTGCGACAAATCCTAATAATGTAAATAGAATAGAGCGCACAGCTATCAATTACCTAACAAACAATGCATTGATGCAGGTTATCGCACTCGCTTCAGTTGGTCGAAATATTACAACTATTGAACTTTTTGCATTTTCAACCCATGCGTTTGCATGTGTGTTGAGGGAGAAACTTCGTAAGATTCTGCAAATTCTGCAAATTTCGCGTCTGCAAAGAGCGATTTGAATGGGTTGGCGACTGTTAAGAAACATGGACAATATGGGTTGTGTCGTCGTCGTCGGCGGCGACAGAAGCGCCACAAATGTTGTTAATGTTGTTGTTGTTGAGAATGTCGCAAATGTCGTCACAGTCGTCAGTGTCAGTGCCACGGGATTGCTTGGTTAATCAGAGTCAGAAATCATGGGCAAAAATTTTTATTACAGCAGCGGGAACCCCTAACCCCAGCCCTTCCCCCGTAAACAAGGGAAGGGAGCCATTCCCAGAAACAGGATAACAGATGTGAGGGAGTTAAGGGTGACCATTTGGTCGGACATTTGGTCACTGTTAAGGGGAGTCGGCGCTAACGGTTTTGAGGGAGCGGAATGGTGGCGAAGGTTGGTGGATGGTTAGAATTCGGTAGAGCAGGTTTGGGGATTCAAACGGAAGGCAGTTGAACCGCAAAGGCGCAGAGGACACTGAGAACAAGGCGGAGAAATACAAATGCCAAGGCGTTTTTACCACAAAGACACGAAGAACACAGAGGAAGGCGATTGAACCGCAGAGAGCAAGGCGGAGGTTAAAGTGATGTGGTAAAAATATTGGTCGGGTTGTGCCGCTGGGGCTAAAGCCGCCCAGCTAATCAGCAGACATGCCTGCTAAAGCGGCTTCAAACCCATACGTGCAGCAGTATGATTCGTTATTATTACTGATAATGCTGATTTAAGGGACAACCATGAAAAAAAGATTAGTGTCTTACTCTCTCTATCTCTTTATCCTAATGATAAGCTCCTCCCAATATCCAATCAAAGCAGCCTCAGTAAGCGCAGAATTAGAGACTCCTACACCAAATTCAACATCATCAAGAACGGATGAGAATGACAAACCACTTTCAAACGCTCAGGCACTTATGTCAGCAGATACGGCTTGTGAATTACCGTGTTTTTGGTCTTTCAAGCCGGGGAAAACTACAAATAATGAAATTGAGACTTTCATCTACAATACGCTGAAGAAGGAGTTAACAATCGGACAAACCCCGTCTAAAGAAGATATTCTACACCGCTCAGTCTCGCTTACATTTAATGCGTCTTATCCAATGCAATCTATGACTGTATATTTCACTTTCAAACACGATGTGTTGTCCCTTTTACACGTTGATTTGAGTAATCCAGAAGAATGGCTACCTCAAAATAGATTTGAAATAAGAGGTTTACTTAACGCGATTAGTTTCAATGATGTCTATATCGCAAGCCACATAAGTACAGGTTCAATTGGCCTAACGTTAATCAGCCAAGACAAAAAAGTGACTGTGGAATATGATTTACCTCTCAAAGTTGATGGAAATGTGATATCACCTCTAGTCAATCGTCCACTTCTTCTTTGTCCGAACCCAGAATTAACCACTCACCTTAGTTTTTGGCTTCAAGATGAAACGATGGATGAACCTTTTGATTGGCTTGCTACCAACCCTTATATTCCAAATAGTTCGCTAAAAATCTATCAGCCAGTGAAATGGATGACAGGATTGGAAGCCGATGAGTTTATTGCACACATAATTGAGAATCCAACAGACTGTGTAAAAATGCTTTCTTATCCTGAATTGCGTAAAAAGGGATATGACTTCTAGGCTAATTAGAAAGATGTACCAATACTTTACTATATTTCCCATCGCCCTTCTTATCCATAACGCTCAACCGACCTGAGCCTCAGATCAGCCTGACGAGCGTATAAGTGCCTGTGAATGCGGTGCGCGGGTGATATACAATGGTCGGCAAGAGAAAGGATGTTGGTTTCTTCTATGGCTGAAACCTTATATGAGTTAGCGGGTGGCACAGACGGCATGAAGCGGATTGCCGATATATTTTATCGGTACGTTTTTGATGATCCTCTGATGCTGCCGTTATTTGAGAATCCGGATGACGACCATGCCGGACGGATGGCTTTGTGGCTGGGGGAATTTTTCGGCGGCCCGATGGCACACAGCGAGCAGCGCGGCGGTTTTTATACGATGGTGACGGTTCACGCACCCTTGAGCATCAGCGATGCGCAGCGTGATCGCTGGATCAATTATATGATGGCGGCCTGCGAAGAAGCGGGTATGCCGGAAGCGGTCATTAATCACTTCACACCTTTTATTTATTCGGGCGCACTGGCGGCGCAGCGGAATTCACGGCGGTTTTAACGCAAAACCATGTGCCCCTACGCAGGCGCGATGCGGACTATGCCGCGACTATCCTAATGGGCTATTCGATAACCCACTCAAAGTAGGATGTTTCAGACGGCATTACGCTCTATAGTGATTGTATGAGCAGTTCAAAGTTGTCATTATAGTCAGGTAAATAAGGGAGCGTGTTCTTATGTTATGGACGATTGTTGGCGTACTTTTAGTTTTGTGGCTGTTGGGTTTGGTGGCGAACATTGGTGGCGCGTTGATCCATGTGTTATTGGTGGTCGCGGTCGTCGTATTCTTGTTTAATCTGATTACGCGGCGCACACGAGTCTGATCGGCTTATGGTGCATCCAATCAGCCTAGCGAGTAAGAGCTTGTGAATAACACAGGCTCTTTTTATTTGGGGAAGCGGGAGCAAAAAGCGGGACGACGCGACAGGATGCATGTTAGAAGGTGAAGCGTAAACGCGAGAAATAATCCAAGGAAAGACGGGAGGGTCTTAGACCCTCCCCTACGCGAAAGTAAGAAGAGGCAGCGTGTGCGCCATAGAGGATGATTTAGAGCAGGCCAGCGGATTGTTCGGCTTGGGTGAGAGTGCGCTCGAAGCGTTCCAGCCCTTCCTGAACGGTAGCGCGGTCGATCATCAAGGCGGGGGAGAAGCGCAGGCCGCTTTCACCACAACCGAGGATGAGCAGACCGTTTTCGAGGGCGATGCTTTCAACGCTGTTCCGCAGTTCTTTGGCAGGTGTGCGCTGTTCGTCCAGCACCAGTTCCGCGCCTACCATCAGGCCTTTGCCGTCGATGCGGGCATATTTGAGCGAGGGATGATGTGAACGCATTTCTTCGAGGGCATCCATAATGAACTCGCCCTGCTCGGTGGCGTTTTGCATCAGGCCGTTTTCGATGAGTTCAAGGGTGGCGAGGGCAGCGGCGCAGGAAATGGGATTGCCAGCGAAGGTGCTGCCGTGTGCGCCGGACGGTCAATTCATGATGTCGTGACGGGCGATGACCGCGCCGAGGGGCATGCCGCTGGCGAGTCCTTTGGCAGAGCAGACGATATCGGGCTGAACACCATGATGTTCGATGGCCCACCATTTGCCTGTACGACCGATACCGCTTTGTACCTCATCAACGATCATCAGAATGCCATATTTGTCGCATATGTCGCGGATTTGTTGGATGAAGCGGGTGTCCGGCACGACATAACCACCCTCGCCCTGAATGGGTTCGAGGATGATGGCGGCGACACTCTCGGCGGGAACTGTGCGCTTGAACAGCACATCAGTAATGAAGTCGGCACAGGTACAGTGGCTGCGGCAGGCGGCTTCTTCACGCCCATGCATACAGCGATAGGGATTGTTGTAGGGGACGTGATGTACGCCGGGGATCAGCGGGAAGAAGCCATCTTTCTGGACGACCTTACTGGATGTCAGCGAGAGCGCGCCCATCGTGCGCCCATGAAACGCGCCAAAGAAGGCGATGACCTGCGGACGTTTGGTATACCAGCGGGCGAGTTTGATTGCGCCTTCGACGGCTTCCGTGCCAGAGTTGGTGAGGAAGACACGGGCAGGTTCGTCAAAAGGGGCGATTTCTGCTAACTTTTCGGCAAGCTTGACCTGCACATCATAGTAATAATCTGTGCCCGCAATATGAATGAATTTTTTGGCCTGCTCGGTGATGGCCTCGACGACTTTAGGGTGAGAATGACCGGTGGCGGTCACGGCGATGCCTGCTGCGAAGTCTATATAATCGTTGCCATCCACATCCCAGACTTTTGCGCCTTCGCCCCGTTCGATGACGAAGGGATAACGGGGGGTGATAGAACCACTCATAATGGCCGAGTCGCGGTCAATAATAGTCTGCGACCGGGGACCGGGACGAGTGGTGGTGTTCATAACCATGATTTGCTCCATTGGGTCAATTTGCCGGAAAAAGGTTGTATAAATCGCACAACCGGGCAGCCTCAGTATACTGCCTGATGATGAGGGCGAGCAAGATGCCAGCGATACAAAGCGTAGAGAGAAATACAAAGTCGAAAACTTTTTACCACAGAGGCACAGAGAACACTGAGAAATGCAGAGCGAATTCAAGAGAAAGTGAGGTAATTACTGTCAAATAGGAAGCGTCTATATATTGTGAAGGAATGCACAATTTGAAAATGGGGGAGGATATGATGACTGAACAACGTGTTGTAATTATCGGAGGTGGTTTTGGTGGGCTGAACACGGCAACGGCGCTGCGGAAAGCACCGGTGCAGGTTACGCTGATCGACCGCCGTAATTTTCACCTGTTCCAACCGCTGTTGTATCAGGTGGCGACGGGAGCGCTGTCGCCGGCGAATATCGCTGCGCCACTGCGGGACATCCTCAAGTATCAGAAGAACACGACCGTGCTGCTGGCAGAGGTCGAGGACTTCGATTTGGACACGCACGAGGTGATCTTGAGCGATGGGCGGGTTGGATATGACACGCTGATTCTGGCGGCGGGTGTACGTCATCATTATTTCGGCAATGACCAATGGGAAGCAGTCGCCCCCGGATTGAAGACGGTTGAGGACGCGACTGAAATGCGGCGGCGGGTGCTGCTGGCGTTTGAGGCGGCTGAGCGCGAGACTGATCCGCAGGAAATTCAAAAATGGCTGACGTTCGTGGTAGTGGGCGGCGGGCCGACGGGTGTGGAACTGGCGGGTGCGTTAGGCGAAATTGCTAATTACACGTTGAAGAATAACTTCCGCCATATTGATCCGGCACAGGCGAAAATCATTTTGCTGGAAGGGACGGATCGAGTGCTGCCACCCTATCCGGCAGAATTATCGGAACGGGCGGCGGAGTCACTGCGTAAACTGGGCGTGACGGTGCGGACGAACGCGATTGTCACCGATATACATGCGGACGGGGTTTCGATTAAGACCGATGGATTGATCGAGCAAATTGCTGCTCATACCGTGTTGTGGGGCGCAGGGGTGCAGGGATCACCACTGGCACGCAAATTGGCAGAGGCGAGCGGTGCAGAACTTGACCGCGCCGGACGGATTGTGGTGCAGCCGGATTTGAGTCTGCCGAATCATCCAGAGATTCTGGTGATTGGTGATCTGGCACATTATACACACCAAACGGGCGCACTACTGCCGGGTGTGGCACAGGTGGCGATGCAGCAAGGGCGTTATGCGGCGCGGTTGATACAAGCACGGTTGGATGGTCAGAGCCTGCCGCCATTTCATTATCGCGACTATGGCAATATGGCGACTATCGGGCGGGCGGCTGCGGTGGCGGATTTGGGGCGATTCAAGTTCAGCGGGTGGATTGGCTGGATGATGTGGTTGTTCATCCATTTGCTGTACATCGTGCAGTATCAGAGCCGGATACTGGTATTCATCCAGTGGGGATGGAGCTACTTCACGCGCAATCGGGCGGCGCGGCTGATTACGGGCGAGCATATTTTGCCGCCGATAGCGGAGAAAGAGCGAGAGATGGTATGAACCGGAGCGCAATACCCATCGCCAAGAGCGCCAAGCATAAAGCAGAGACATGGAGAGGCGGAATGATGGTTGGTGAACATCGGCGGCGTGGGATAAGATGATGCGCTATTCACAGAATCAATAAGGAACAGCGCATATGAAGATCGCATTGATTGGTTTGGGGGTGGTGGGTCAAGGGCTGCTGGAAATACTGCGGGATAAACAAGCAGCCCTTTTGGAACAATCCGGTTTTGAGGCGCAGGTGGTGGCAGTCGCTACCCGTAGTAAAGGGACGTTGTATCAGCCGCAGGGGTTGGACATTAACAGGTTGTTGGATGTGGCGAAGGCCGATCATTTTGACCTATATCCTGATGCGGTGGGATTGATCCGCAATCAGGATATTTTGACTCTGGTACGCGAGTGCAATGCGGATGTGGTGGTGGAATGCAGCCACACGAATTTGCAGACCGGACAGCCCGCGCTGGATTATTGTTACGCGGCGTTTGAGAGTGGTAAGCATGTGGTGCTGGCAAACAAGGGGCCGGTGGCGGTGGATTATGACGGATTGGTGGCACGAGCAGCACAAGCCGGACGGCAACTGCGGTTTGAGGCGACCGTCATGGCAGGCACACCGTCGATTCGGCTGGCGATGCAAGCGTTACAGGGGTGTCATATTCGTGAGGCGCGGGGCATCTTGAACGGGACGACGAATTACATCCTGACGCAGATGGAAGGCGGCATGAGCTACGCCGATGCGCTGGCTCAGGCGCAGGAGTTGGGTTACGCCGAGGCTGATCCAGCGGGGGATGTGGAAGGCTGGGACGCGGCAGGTAAGGTTATCATTCTGGCGCGGGCGCTGTTCAACAGTTCGATCACCTTCAAGGATATGGATGTGAAGGGCATCACCGGTATTACAGCCGATGATGTAAAAGCCGCCGCCGAAGCAGGCGAAAAGTGGAAACTCGTCGCCCGTGTCACCGCCGACGGTGGCAGCGTCCA
>JBBSBS010000190.1:0-11275 GCA_038251045.1 Aggregatilineales bacterium
CCCAATAATATAATTATTTTTTACTGAACCCGTTTAAGGATAAATCATGCTCGAAAAATTGACATTTCCGATTGTGGATACCCACCTGCATGTGTGGGATCCGAATCTGCTGGATTACCCGTGGCTTGACGGCAACACGCTGTTGAACAAGCCTTATCTGCTTGATGACTACAACCGTGCCTGCGAAACTGTTGCTGTCGAGCGTATGGTCTTTATCCAGTGTGAAGCCGACTTCTCGCAGTTTCTGCGCGAAGCTGAATGGGTCAATGGTTTGGCGGATCAAGACTCGCGCTTGCAGGGAATCATCCCGTGGGCTCCGCTGGAAAAAGGCGATGCCGCCCGCGCCGACCTCGAAAAACTGGCGGACATGTCCCGTGTCAAAGGCATCCGCCGCATCATCCAATTTGAGCCGGATATGGAATTTTGTTTGCAACCGGATTTTGTGCGTGGTGTACGAGCCTTACCCGACTATAACTTGAGTTTTGATATTTGCATCGACACGCGCCACATGGTCAACACCATTCAGATGGTGCGTCAATGCCCCAATGTGCAGTTCATCATCGACCACATCGCCAAGCCGGACATCAAACATCAGCAGCTTGATCCGTGGCGCGAACACCTGAAAACATTCGCCAGTTTCCCGAACGTCTGGTGCAAAATATCCGGATTGGTCACGGAAGCCGACCATGAAACATGGACTAAGGAACAAATCAAACCTTATATTGAGCATGTCATCGCCTGTTTTGGTTTCGACCGCGTGATATATGGTGGTGATTGGCCGGTCGCGATTCAGGCTACGGATTATCCGCGTTGGGTTGAAAGCCTACAATGGGCTGTTCAGGGTTGTTCCGACGATGAACTTAAAAAGTTGTTTCACGATAATGCCATCAGCTTTTATAAGCTGAATGCTTGACCGGATGACACCCGTATTTGCCGCAAGGTTGAGATAAATACTCAGTTTGACGAACGAATTCTGGTCGGGGCTTTGTGTTACAATAAGGCCGCAAATAGGCCGTAGGTGTTTGATGCTGAGGATGTTCTCCCGACGGATGCATTTTGACAGAAGGCCATTTGTTAAGTCATGCCAATTCCATCCGGCGAAACATTGTAGCCTTACAACTATGCTGATAAACGAAGCGCCGTTAGCAAATAACTGGAACACTAGACAGGCAGTATGAGACTTCGAGTGCTGGGCATCATCATGCTTTCACTGGCAATCAGTGCGTGCGGGGCAACTGCGCGGCAGGTCGTTCCTACTGCTCGCCCGACGACCACCCCAACACTGACTCCCACCGTTACCCAGACACCGGGTTTTGGCGCTACGCCCACGCTTACGCCTGCCTCGGTCGCGGCAGGGCCATCGCCCACACCCCTGTTTGGGCCAACCAGCACACAGGCAGCAGTTGTATCGACCGCTACCCGTGCGCCAAACCCAAACGCACCCCGCATCGAGTTTTTTACGACCAATGTGCAGCAGGTCGCGCCGGGAGATCAGGTGAGCTTGTTCTGGTCGGTACGCGGCGCTCGGAATGCCATCATTTATCGACTGGATGCAAACAGCGAGCGCGGCAACCTGTGGAATGTGCCGCCGGATGGCAATCTGCTGGTGACCATCAGCCGACGCGAACGTGTGCAAGCAACCTTTTTGCTCAGTGCTGGCGAAGGCGAACTCGAAACGACGCAGATGCTATCTATTCCGCTGTCGTGTCCTGATCCGTGGTTCTTCCAACCTGCGCCCGATGCCTGCCCGGCAGGTCCGGCGGAGGCAACAACCGTCATTGAAGAACCCTTTGAGCGTGGACGCATGATTTATATTCAGTCACGAAATCGAATTTACGTCCTGTTCAATGACACCCGCAGTCCGGCATGGTTGAGTTTTGACAATAAATATAATCCGGCTGTTGATAAAGAGTCCGAGGAAAGTTTCGTCCCACCGCCGAATTTGTTCCAACCGGTGCGGGCTATTGGCTTCGTCTGGCGTGGTAATGATGTGGTACGCAACCGGCTGGGATTAGGGTTAGCGGCTGAAACCCGTTACGATGGTTTTGTACAGGTCGTCAAAACCGGAGACAAAGAGGATCTTTACGTCAATAGTGCCGATGGCAGCGTTCTTCAACTCTTACCCGGTGGTGATGTGTGGCAAATTATCACATCCGGCTTACCCTAGCACTTGAGCCAGATTCCACCCGCGAAATGTTTTAGGAATTACACCGCAAAATGCTAAACGAAATCGCCTCCACCCGTGAAGATCGTCCGGTCGTACGGGTTGTACAAGCACCGATCTCCAAAGCGGAACTGTTGCAAAATGAACTCCGCCAGCAGGTAGCCTCGGTGATGGATATACAACATGAACGGTTTGTCGAGCCGTCACCGCATGAAGAAGCGCAGCCTGTGGAAACCGGACTCGGTTTGCAAAGCCACATGATCGCCAGCTTTGAAGGGCGGCTGTTGAGTGATTCGGAAGCCGCTTATGAGCAGCTTGATGAGCAATTGGTCGCGCTCAACCACATGGCAGTGTTCCGCCCGACCCTTGCCACAGCCGACAGCCCGATAATCGATAACCCACACACCATCCACATCCTAACCGGACGAGTGAACCCACAGCCGCGCCCGTGGTGGCCTAATCTGCTTCTGTTTATCGCGACTATTTTCAGTGTGCTGATGGTTGGTGCGGAACTGGCGATCTTTACGATTAGCGAAACGAACGAAGTGTTAGCCATCGAGCTTTTCAACCGGATTTTTCTGGAATTATGGCGCGGCTTACCCTACGCAGTTGGTTTGTTATTGATTTTGGGTGCGCACGAGATGGGGCATTATTTCGCCGCCCGTTATCACAAACTTTCGGTAACACTGCCCTATTTTATTCCTATGCCTATTCCCGGTCTGACGTTATTGGGTACATTGGGCGCGTTTATCCAGCTTCGGCAGCCGATGCGCAACCGTAAGATGTTGTTTGACATCGGGGCGGCTGGTCCATTAGCAGGATTAGTTTTCGCTATTCCTATTTTGCTGATTGGTTTAAGCCATGCCTCAGTGAGCGCCACACAACCGGGTATTATTTATACCTATGAAGGCGACTCGCTGCTGTACGCGCTGGCAAAAACAGTAGTGTTTGGGCAATTCCTGCCCAGCGGTGGTTATGATGTCAATATCACCAGCAGCCAATTGGCATGGGCTGGTTGGACAGGCTTGCTGGTGACGGCATTGAACCTGATCCCAATCGGTCAGTTGGACGGCGGGCATGTGTTGTATGCACTGCTGGGCGAACGGGCGCGGCGCTTATATTATCCGTTTCTCGTTGGATTGGGTTTGCTGGCGCTTGTTTCCAATATCTGGTTGTTGTGGGTGGTACTGCTGTTGTTTTTCGGGCGGATATATGCCACGCCGCTGGATATGATCACGCCGCTCGATAAGCGTAGGCGGATACTGGCAATCATCACACTGGTGATTTTTGTGCTGGTATTCGTCCCTGCCCCACTGACCGAGCAGATTGCCGAGAATTTACCGGTATCCCCGCGTAACAGTGCGCAGGTGCTGCCGATGGCTTTACCGGTTGTAGCACTGATGCTCTCACGCTGGCGACGGTAATTAGGGTACAGGTCTAAATCCAATACAAAGAACTATGGCAGCCGCAATTTCCCTTAGTTTGATTTCAGGGATGTTGCCTATTTTGCGCTGGAATCTGTTTAAGGAAACTGAACGAATTTGGAAACTATCGACCGCTGACTCCTTGCTGAGGCCATTTGTAGAGTCCGGCAATAAGTTTGTCATCCAGAAATAGTTTACAAATTGGGGCTGCCAACCTGTAATTGGTAACACTATGCGTAACTGCATTCGTCCAGCTTGAGGTACATTGATGACCACTGCTGGGCGAATTTTTCTAATTTCATCACCCTCACTCAGATCGAATCGGACTTCCCAAATATCACCTCTTTCTACCTTGAGGTTAGGTATAGTCATCAAAATCTTCCTCGCTGTAGGTTTCAAAAACTTCAAAATCCTCGTTTGCCGCTAACGCGAAAGATCGAGCGATGTAGCGTTCGCGCTCTTCAAGAGGTAACGATAAGAGTTCAAGAGCTGTATATGTTTTGGGTTTTTCAATGGTTTCGACAAATTCAAGGATGCGGCGCTGTTTGTCTTCATCCAAGCGGCTGATCTTTTCGATGAGTTCTTGTTCGAGTGTTGACATGACCTTATACCTCGTTACTTACCTAATCACATTATAGCAATATCGTCAGAGTTGAAGTTAGGTCAATCCTCTATTTATCAGCGTAAGCGGCGAGAATGTGATCCATTTCGGTGTTCACATCGGCATTGACCCAGCGGCGTTTTTCGTCCGCATCAAACCATGCCAACGTCCGGCGAATGCCTTCACGAAAAGGGATAACCGCCTGAAAGCCGGGGACGAAGGCTTTAATTTTGCTGTTATCAAAAATCGCACTCCACGCCTTATCACCGATCAAGCCCGCGCCAAGATTAGGTGCGACCTTAGCGATAAAATCTGACGAAATGTGGACGATGTTGGCTTGCACACCGAGTGCATCGGCAATGATCTCGTAAATTTGATTCCACGTTAGCACTTCATCAGACGTAATGTGGAAGGCATGACCAATGGCCTGTTCATTGCCAAAGAGTCCTAACAATCCACGCCCGAAATCTTCGGCATGTGTGACCACCCACAGGGATGACCCATCGCCGTGAACGATAATCGGCATTCCTTTTTTCATGCGATCTGCGAGGGTATAGCAGCCCCAACCACCGATGGCTATCGGGAAATTGGGATCGTAGGTCAGCGACGGGCGGATAATCGTCACCGGAAAGTTTTCCTGACGATAGGCTTCCAGCAGTCGTTCTTCGCAAGCGATTTTGTTGCGCGAGTATTCCCAATGGGGATTATAGAGGGGCGTAGATTCGGTGATGATGGGGTACGTGGGCGGTTTCTGATACGCTGAAGCCGAGCTAATAAAGATGTACTGCTTTACCTGCCCCCGAAACAACGCCAGATCACGCTCGATGTCCCCCGGTTTGAAGGCGATCCAATCCACCACGACATCAAACTGAAGACCGTGTAAAGCAGCACGCACAGCTTCGGGTTGATGGATGTCGGCAATGATGTTGTGGACACCGGGTAGATCAGCTTTGCGTACACCACGATTCAGGTGGTAAAGATCAATGCCTTTTGCCAGCGCCAAGCGGCTGACGGCGGTACTGATAAACCCTGTGCCACCGATAAATAAGACTTTCATGGCAAGCTACTCCCTTAAAAAAATACTATTCCGATCAGGTGTTATCAAATTGAGCGACGGTTGTTTCATAGGCGGTCGTATTGAGTTCTTGCAGTGACAAACCCGTCAGTTCCGGTGAAAAAACTTCCACCGCCCACGTGCCAGTGTAGCCCGTTTTATGCACGCTCTGAATAAACCCCTTGATGTCGTACTCGCCCTTCCCGCAGAATTTCCTCGCACCGGATGAATCGTGCAGGGGATTGTCCGGTAGCGTTCCATCGTTAAGTTCTACATTGATCAAGTACTGCGCGGGTATGCGGCTAATTTCTTCATAGCTCATTCCAAGGGTCACGACATGAACGATGTCCAAAATGAGGCCGCCGTTCTTTGCGCCTGCTGATTCGACCAGCGTTAATAAGTCTTTGAGATTGTTGAGCATGGATACCGCCATAAATTCGAAGCCGATGGTTGCACCGTAATCCCCGGCCTCTTTGCACAAGGCGGCAAAAGCATCCACGATTTGCGGCATGGGACACACGGTATTATCAAAATCACCGATTTTGACGTGCTTTGCATTAAGCGCGGCGGATGCTTCTAACAACAGTCTTTTGCGCTTATCCGATACGGCTTTCTTTGGGCCGTCGAGGAACCAATCAGTGAGAAATTCAAGCTCAAGGTAGAGAATACCGTTGTCATCCAGGATAGAACGCATTTCTTTCAACGTTCGCTGTTGGAGGATATGTTCGAGATCAGCGTGCCAGAGTCCGATGCCTTTGAAACCAGCAGCAGCGGCAGCTTCTACCCTATCTTTGAAATCAAAGCGGCTGATTTCAGCGACACCGGGATAAACACCTGCGGTTGTCCAAAATAAATTCATCAGTTCTATGTTGTTTTTCATGTTCAATTTTTAGATGCCTGTTATGGTGTAAACGCACACGCTAGAGAATTGACGTATGTTTTGGATCAAAGCGGAAAAGGGACTTTTATTTTTCATGAGCCTTCATTGAGATTATAGCGCGCTTCCCTGACGCGCCGTAAATATCGCGACTTTTCCCAAGTCGAATCTGCGTATATCCCAAACTTGACTTTGCATCAGGACAATCCATCAGTAGAATTAGAGACTTGTAACAACAGTAATTTTTTCCCAGCACCTATCACCCGATTATTTTCGCATAATGGTAATAGGCTGCTGTGTGCAATTGAATACATGATCGACCAAAAAAGATTTTCTATAGATTGTGATGCAAAATGGCTGATAGCCTTTTCGACAACCGCTACCGTTATGACTACATTTATCCGCGTGGACGTTCCGGCGAGACTTTACGGGCAGTAGATACACAGGCTAATGATCGGGCAGTTGTGGTCAAACGTCCCGCGCCGAACGATGCGCCGCCAATCCGTGCCGGACAAGAGGTGAGCATCCTGAACGAGCGCAAGGCGCTGCAAAAGCTGGCGGGACATCCGGTGGTGACGGCTTTGCTGGGCAGCGGGCAGTTTTTCATCGGCGGGATGGCACAGCAGTATATCGTCATGGAGCGTGGGCAGGGTGTGGTGCTGGCGGATGCGGTGCGTGAACTGGCACAGCGTGAGGAGCGACTGCCGGAACTGGAAATGCTGGTGATTGTTGATGGGCTGCTCGACCTGCTGCAAACTGCACACGAGCAGGATATTGTATACAACGATGTCGATGCCAAGCATCTGTTCTGGGATCGGGATACTTACCGTTTGAAGGTGATTGATTGGGGCAATGCTGTTTTTCTGGAAGGGGACGAGATTACCCCGCAGGGCATCAGCCGCCTGAGTGATGTTTTTCAGGTGGGGGAACTGCTGTACTTCATTGTGACCGGAGGCGGACGAGCCGATACACCGAGGGACGCGGGTGATGATTTCGTGCTGGATTTCGGGCGGGACAACGAACGTTTATCACCACGGCTAAAGACCATCATCAGCAAAGCGGCGCATCCGAATGCCAAACTGCGCTATAAGAACATCTCTGATTTGCGGAAGGCACTAGTCGATTACCGCGACCCGATGGAACGCGAACGCAATGCGATTCTGGGGCGGGTATCGGAACGGCTCAAAAGCCAACGGAGTAAGGAAGAATTAGTCGCGCTGGCAGATACGTTAAATCCGGTGCTGATGGCTGACCCCGGACAACCGCAAAGCCGTGCTGCGCAGCGCGAAATTATGGCGCGGTTAGGTGATCTGGAAGTCGAGTCAGATCTGGATGCCAGCCGCATCTATCTGGAAAGCGCCAACTGGCCGCGTGCGATTGATTTACTGGATGAACTGCGTGATAAATCGCGCAACGAGACACGAACATTAATCGAGCTGCTGCTGGATTTCGCGCGGACGCTGCATGATGCGCGGCTGCAACCCGCACCAATGGCGGTACAGGAAAGCATAGGCTTGCTGTACGAGGGACAAAATGCACGAGCCGCGCATCTGCTGGTGACTACGCCAGCGGCGGAAGATCGGGTGCGGGCGGCTCAATGGCTGCTGGCAGAACGGATTACGGCTTATACGCCCGACATCCTGTTATTACGACCTAACCTATACCGCTTAGAAATCGCGCTGAATAAGCTGGCGACGGATGGGGCACAGGTGGTTGAGCCGCGGGCGGTGCTGGCAGAAATCAACGTGACGCTGGACCGGATTGCGACCTCAAACACCGCCAGTTTGGTCGAACTGCGTGATGGCTATCGGCAGGTGGTGGATGGCCTGACAGCCATGAATACGCTGGTGGATACGGTTAACCGCCGCCAGATGCTGCCGGATCATCAACTGCCGGTTTCAGCGCTGGAACGGGCGATGAACGCGGCGATGGCGCTGGCAGATAACATGCATGTCATCGGGCGACAGGCGACATCCAGCCCGCGCGATGCGGTTCATGCACTGGACAGCAGCCGCGCGATTGACCCGACCAACCCGGCATGGGATGGTTTGGGGCGGATGCTGGATGGCTTATATGAACTCCTCGGTTCGTACCAAACGTATGTACCGGCAGCAGATGGTTCTGATCTTGGGGCGTGGCTGGAAACAACCGGACGCGATTTGACCCCGTTCCGTGAACGATTGTTTGATGAACTGCTGGTGACGATGATCGCGGGTTTGGAAACGGCGCGGCAGGCATGGGCGACGTATGCTGAAACGACGATTCAAGGTGACCGGTTGGGTTCGGTGGAGGCGCTGACGGAGGCGGTTGATTCGGTCAGTACGATTAGCCCAACGCTGGCAGGTTGGTTGAACCAAGTGCGGACGATTGTGACCAACGCGCAGTATATCGAACGGCACGCGCTGTTTGGCGGGTTGGGGCGGGCGCTGGCGGATGGTTGGGAGGCTTACGACCGCGGTAAATTGGCGGATGCTGAACGGCTGGGGCAGCAAGCCTATGAAATCGCGCGGGATGATTCGCAGCGATTTGCGGCGGGACGTTTGCGTGAACTGAGCAAGATTTCACGCGATTGGGCAGAACGCAACGGTGCGAGTAATGTAAAAGGGACACAGGCCGCCGTGGTGGGGTTAGAGCGCTTGTATACGCCGGATGAGTTGATTGTCCGCGACAACTTCTCGGCGCAGATGCCGAGCAAGGAAACTTATCTCAAGGCGATGGGCAAGGGATTGGTTGAATTGTTTGGGCGCAACAGTACGGCAGCACCGCATATTCTATTTGCCAACTTCATCCTGCTGGGGGTATTGGACGCGAATGAGGGGCGGCTGGAAGATGCCGATTTCTGGAAGGAAGCGGCTTTACGGACGCTGGGCGAGTACGGGCAGCGGCACACCTTAACACGGGTGCTGGTGGAGTTTAATGATCGCAGACGGGAACTGAACGCCGGAGCTGACCTGCTCAACAGCGTGAGTAACGCGGCGGCGATGCCAACGGTGGAAGTGACACGCCGGAAATTGGAAGAAAACCCACAGTCGCGCACACTCTCCGCCGGAATATACAGCCTGCGCGAGGTTGAAAACGCCCTGCGCGATTGGTCGGACGGTGAGTTCCGATCCGCCGGAATCAAGATTGAGAATGCCATCAACGGCATCAGTGAGGTGGAACAGGCGGCAGCCATCACATTAACCCCTTACCGCTCATGGTTGATGGAACTGCAAGCGGGAGCGGCTGAACTGCATAATCAATCGCGGTTGATGAATACGGCGATTGACAGTAAACCGGCTGAACCGCAGGAGAACATCCGCAATGCTATGAAGCGCATGGTGGAGATGACAGCGCGGCTGCTGGGTGAGAATTACACGGCGACCCTGCGGGGTTGGAGTGATACGTACGCCTCATTTTTGGAGGTGTACACCGATAACGTGCGGCGGAGCGAAAAGCTCAACCGTTTCAACCAACTTTTTCGGGCGATGTTCATTGACCGGCATCCGACTTATCCGCTGTACCGACACTGGTATGATCTAACGGACAACGCGCCGGAATTCCCGGCACCTCCGACGAATGAGCCGACTCCACGGGTGGATGAGGACGCGGAAATCCCTGAATATACCTACAAAGGATCGCGCTACAGTGATGAACCGGAGGAAGCGGTTGTCGCGACCTCACGCAGCGGTTTATCACGCCGAATGTTGATGATCGGCGGCGGGGTGGTGCTGCTGGTGGTGATTGCGCTGGCAGCGGTTGCATTGGGTGGGGGCGGTGCGCCGAGCGTAGCGGTTACGATTACCGCGACGGCGACGGTGGATGACGCTGGGACACAGGAAGCGCTGCTGCCTTCGGCTACGACGACGATTGACCCGGCAGTTGGAAGTGGGTTGAACACAACGTTGGCTACACCTACACTACTGTCGCTGGTGGGTGAGCAACCGACGGCGACACTTATCCCATCGGCAACCGAGCAGCCCAGTTTGCCACCTCCACCGCTGGAAACGGTTGTACCGACCAACACGGTTGTGCCACCAACTGAAACGGCAACACTGACTTTGACACCGAGCATTACGGCGACACCGACGGATATTCCAACGGCGACCCATACACCGACGGCAACACTGCCAGCACAGGGCTTGCAAGGGCCGCAGAATTTACTGACGGTGTTTGAAGGGCTGCCGAGCGTGCCGTGGGATGCGAACGCGTTCTTCAAGGTGACAGCACTCAACCAGTCTTACTGGCGGTTGGGCTCGGAGGTGGCGGGCGATGCCGAGACGCTGTATCTGCCGATCCCAGCCGAATTGTTGGAGACCTACTACGGTAACAACGCTGCCAGCCGCATCCGGCGGGTGGAGGTTGAATTATCGCTGACGACGTTTAATCCGGCGGCGGTTTCACCGGAGCAGGTGTATTTTGGGGCGCTGCTGCAAGATGTGGCTGATCCCAACAAAACGGCGGGTGTGAACGTCCAACTGGTGCAGCCGGGGGTCATCAAACTGGGGCAGCGGACGGGCGACACAGTAACGAACTTTAGCAACCAAGCGGTGAATGTGGTGGTGGTGCGGGTGCGTTTGGAACGCGACCTGACCACCGGAGCGATTACGGCCTACGCCAATGGTTCGCAACTGGGGCAGCCGATCCCGTTCGTGCTGGCGGATGCGCCGGTGCTGCCGGTACTGTTCGTCAAGAGTGGCGGGGTGATTGTCAGTGTGACGGGAACCGGTTGGGTGATTACTTTACGGTAGTCGATGGTCAACTCCAAGGCATTGCTTCGCTTATCAGTGATGTCAGTATCGGTGGTGACATTGGCAATCTTGGTGGCAATTTCGGCAATGAAAAGGGTATTTCGCCAGTCAATAGTCGATCATCGTCGGTCAAAGTATTGGCAAAGTTGGCAAAAATGGTGGGATGGTGTGCCGCCGCCAAGATTGCCAATCGATTCTTTCCCACAATGACACGGCAATAATACCCATATAGTCATGCGAACCCCCTCCTTAATCCTCCCCCGTAAACAGGGGAGGAAACCAAGTCAAAATGTTGTCGCCTCTTTAATTTTGGACTATTGAGGGCATAAAGAGAGCAATTTAGCATAGGGTCTCCGAGAGAGAATGACATCGCAAAATACAGCGTAGCACAGGCAGATGGCTTAAGGGTGACCATTTGGTCGGAC
>JBBSBS010000191.1:0-11269 GCA_038251045.1 Aggregatilineales bacterium
GTGCTTGCTTCGGCCAAGTTAAAGTTTGTCCGTCGAGGACGCGTACGCCGCCCTTGACCTTAACTTCTTCTTCTAAGGCTGCCGCATCCATGCTGGCAATCTGGGCATAGGTGGTGATGCCTGCGGCAATCAATGCCTGTGCGCTTTTTGGCCCCAGACCTTCGATAACCGTCAGATCATCGCCGTCACCCTTCTTCTTGCGGGTGGCTTTGACAGCCACAGGGGCTGGCGCGGCTTTGGCGACTGGTGCTGCCTTTGCTACCGGTGCGGCTTCTGCTTCTGCCACAGGAGCTGCTGCGCCTTGCCGACGGGTCGATACTTTGGCTTCCGTCCGTGGAGGTTGTTGAACCTGTGGGCCGGATCTCGGTGACGAAATCGTGATGTAATGATGTACTGGCGCTGGTGTCCGTGGAGTCGGATTTTGCAGGCTCAGTGCCACAATTTTGGTGAATGTCGCCGGATCACGCACAGCTACATCTGCCAGCATCTTGCGGTCAACTTCTACGCCCGCATTTTTCAGACCGTACATCAGTTTGCTGTAGCTCATGCCATTCAGTCGAGCGGCTGCATTGATGCGGATAATCCACAGCTTACGCAGCTCCCGCTTCCGTTGGCGACGATCCCGATACGCATAGAAGAAGCTTTTTAGGACTGCCTCGTTTGCGCGGCGATGCAGGCGGTGGCGCGTGCCCCACTGCCCCTTCGTCAGCTTTAATAGTTTTTTGTGCCACCGGCGGCGCACAAAACCAGTTTTTGTTCTAGCCATCTCACGAACTCCTGGACAATAAATACCCAGAGTATAGACTCCGGGCTGTTCAAATCAGTATATGCGGTTAGCGACCCGGATTCTGACGATACTTAGTCAGATAGGGCGCTAGTTTCTTAATCTTGCGGGCAACGGCTGAACTTGCCAGCCCGATCAGTTTGTCGAGCGAACGGTTGTGCCGTCCTGAACGGCGGCGGCGGAAGTGGCTCTTGCCCTGTGGGGTATGAACGACCTTGCCTGTACCGGTTACACGGAATCGCTTGGCGGTTGCCTTATGTGTTTTCTGCTTGTACTTCTTCAACTTACCCACGATTTTGCTCCAGAGTTATTTTTTCTTGTCGGCTGCCGGAGCCAACACCATTAGCATGGTATTACCTTCCATCAGGGGCTGCTGCTCAACCACCGCGATGTCTTGTAAATCTGCTGCAATCTGTAACATGCGCTGCAAGGCAATATCGGGATAATCGCGCTCACGACCACGGAACCGAGCCCGCACTCGTACTTTCATACCGTCATTAATCCAGCTACGGGCATCACGAACTTTGAAGCCCAGATGATGCGAGTCCGTTTTTGGGCGCAGTTGAATTTCCTTGACTTCGATTACTTTTTGCAGTTTCTTAGCTTCACGTTCACGCCGCCGCTTTTCATATTGAAATTTGCCGAAATCCATAATACGGCAAACTGGCGGTTCGACATTGGGTGAAACCTCGACCAAATCAAGGCCTTTTTCTTCTGCCATTTGAAGCGCAGTCCGTACAGGTACGACCCCAATGTTTTCGTTGGTGTCTGTAATCAGACGAACCTCACGGGCACGTATCTGTTCGTTGACGCGATAATTTATGGCGCTGATAGCCTTCTACCCTTCTGTTGCCTAACAGAGTTCTCAGTTGTTTAACAACTGTCAATTGAGTGGGGGAAGTCTAGCACACGGCTATATCAGAGTCAATACGCGCTTGGGCGAGGAAGCACGGCTTGCTCCAGGTCAATCAGGAGTGTGAGGGGCAACATTGGGCTGGGAAAATTCGCTCCTTCATTGTTGGCGCTTGAGTCCGACGGTGATGATCCGAATCTGTTTTTGATACTCAAGATGCTTACCAAGAACCTCGATTGAATAGTTATCCGCGTCCCAAGCTAACGCTCCGCGGCTAGAATGGAGGGAAGAGGGCGCTCGCCAGTGCAGCGCTACTTGACCCAATGGTAAGTTGGTCGCATAGAAAACCACTTCGGTAATGCGGTTATTCCAGATGTCAACGTGAATGGTGTCAAAAATGTTGTCATTTGGGAATATGATGCAGGTAAAATGCCCAGTCACAACTTGCCCATTCATGCGGTTTTCGCTCAGGTTGCAAGGGTATGCATCGAGTGCGGACATGGGCTGCCCCGGTAGAATAGTATCGTAAAGGACGAATGGGTCAGGATATGTGCCATTCGAAAAGATGAATCCAGCGAGCTTTATCGCCAACGTCAGTCCCAGTAGTGCGCCAGTTATCATCCATGAACCATGCAGCGCCCACAACGAAAGGGGACTGATGGTGTGCGACCATGTTGGAAACCGATAATGAGATGTCCTGAAAAGTCTGACAGGTGTCTTGTCTATTCCCAACAGCATGACTAAGCCGCCTTTACTCCTTTATGCAGTTAGCATATAAGTAATGAACGGCGAAAATCACCTGTCTTTAGTTAGGATTTAGAGGTTGGAATAAGGCGATGACTATTATGTTGTTACAATGCCAACGGTGGTGTGCTGTTCGGCGAATTTTCGTACGTCTTCCAGCGCGGTACGAAATTGGCTGACCAACTCAGCATCATCACCTTTGTAACGTCGTAGGGTTTGAATTGCGCAGGCCGCGCAGCCGCGCATGGCACGGTAGCTATCGGTTTCACAGGCCATGCAGCCATCCAACCGGATCATCATCATCATGAAGGCCAGTGTTTCTTCATGGGTTTCGGGCAGCTTGCTCACGCGATCAACCAAGGCCTGCCATTCCGCGCCGCGTAATTTGCGCAGCGATACGATTACCGGATGCGGAAACAGAATTTCATTATTGGTGTACATACGATCAGCCTTTAGCTTGTGACACAAGGTGTCACACACCACAACTCTTTCGCACAGCATAACACAAATCTGCCTTACGTACTATAATCTGTTGTATTCAGTTTTTGAACAGATTTCAATGGAGTTATTGTGCTGCGGAAATCAATCGTTCTGGTACTGCTTTTGCTGACCGGATGCAGCGGTGGAGCGGTCGTTTTTGCGCCACCTGCACCGCCACCGGATGTGTCTGCGCTGCTTTATCGCCATCCGGCAGCAGTATTCACGGTATCTGTTCCCCGTAGCTGGTCGGTCTACGAACAAAATACAACTGTAGTCGCGACTGCTGCTTTTTCAGCCCCCGGTGAAGATCAACCTGCGGTGACATTCGCAGTGATGAATACTGGACAAGTTTTTGAGTCGTCGGCTTTTGGTAGTTTACTTGATCGGTATCAGCAGCAAATCCGACCTGATATTACCCACTATGCAGAGGTCAGCCGGCAAGCTATGGGCGATGGCAGTTGGCGCGTCAGTGGATTACGGCAGATGCCGGGTGGCATTACGCAGCAGGTCAATACTTTCATCCAGCAGTCCGGTACATTCCTAAGCGTCATTGATGTGCTGGTGAATGATGACGTAACACGTACGACGCAACTTCAGCAAATCGTCAATACTTTTGCCGTCAATCTGGATGCCACGCTTGAAGCGTCCGATCCCAAAGTATTAAGTTTTGCCAGCTCCGGCGCAGTCGAATTCTTGCATGTCTCGGTCTGGTCTACGCCTAAGAACGTCTTTTTTATTACGGGTGAAGTTGCCAATCGAGGGACTGTTCAACTGACTGATATTCCAGTGCGGGCGGTGTTGAAAACGGCTGATGGACTGCCTGTTGCTGAGGCTGTTGATTCGGTGATGGGATACAGTTTACCAGCAGGTGGATTTGCGCCGTTCAGTTTACGTTTCGGGCAGGGACAACCCGCGCTAACCACTACCTTCGATTTGTCTTTAGGAAGCGCGGAATGGCAGTCGCAGCCTGATAGGGTGATCTATGGACAGGACGAACTGCGGTGGCAGGATAGCTCGTCCTTTGAGGCCGACGGTTCAATGGTGATAGATGGCAGCGTTCAAAATATGAGTCAGAAACCGGTTCTTGCGCCGCGTGTGGTGGCGACGGTGTTTGATGCGGCGGGTAATGTAATCGCGGCTGGCTATGTTGATTTATCGGCGGCACTAGCTCCCGGCGACTCAACCACTTTTCGCATCCTTGTGCCGGAAATGGGTGGTGACCCAGCCAATTACATCATCAACGTACAGGCTTTGCCATAACATTACTCAGGCGAATCGGAGCGTGTTTAGCCTCCCCGATTCGCGTGTGTGCTGTCGAGAGTCTTACTGCGATTCGCCAAGCTGTTGCAACGTTTGAATGAGTTCGGCCAGTTGAGGCGGGATATAACCATCCTTGGCAGTAACGGATGCGCTCGATCCATCGCGGTCGACGGTTATCGTGTAGGTATATGCATCCGCCGAGGTACCGGCGGCCTGAAAGATACCGGACATGCCGAAGAATCCCATTTTGTCGAGCATATCGTCAATCAACTTCACCTGATCGGTCGAAATCGTACTGCTTGCGCCATCGCGTGTCAGGTTGCCATTGCTCATTAAGATAATATCCAGTGGTTTTCCACCAATGCCACCCATGCGACCGAAGGTGATGGTGTCAAATATCTTACCGGCATCGGGATCTTCTGTCGCCGGTGGGATAATCGTCCCCGGCATCGAAAGTACCGGACCATCGGTAGCATATTCACGCGGGCCGGTGGTTGCAAGGACGGCAGGTGGCGTTTCCGTCGCATCGCCGACTGGAAGATTATTTTGAGCAACCGGTGTGGGGGCGGCGGGTCCGTTACAGGCGGCGAGTAATAGCGCGCCAATAACAATGAGAAAGAGTTTACGTCGCATACATACCTCAATCCAATCATGTATTCTGCTATATGTAGTGTGAATGACATTCAGAGAACTGACAAGAGGGATATTCGGCTCATTTTGTTAGGTATTCTATACGATCTTTAGTGACTAAACTGATTGTTCGTTTGACGACTGGTTATAGATGGATGATTTAACTGGATTATGAACGATAGCTATTTGGAGTAATTATGACCACTGATTTTGAATCGCGCGCTGCCCTCGGTAATGAATTGCAACGCGCGGGTAAAGAAGATGAGGCGATTGGCTATTTTCGCCAGCTATTGGAGGATTATCCAGATGATCCCCGCGCTTATTACGAATACGGAGGGGCGTTCGACAGTGCTGGACGCGAGGCCGAAGCGGTAGTTTTGTATCAACAGGCGCTCGATAAAGGGTTGTCGGGGGATTATCTACCCAAGCTTTACCTCCAATGGGCAAGCACACTGCGTAATCTAGGTCAATACGCCGAGGCTGTGACGATGCTCGAAGCAGCAGCCCGCCAATATCCTGAGCGCCCTTCGCTAAAAGTGTTTCTGGCGTTTGCGTTGGAAAGCGCCGGACGCGAACATGATGCGCTGACAACACTTTTTGAGCTGGCAATTGCCCACGTCGATTCGTCTGATATGAAACGTTACGCTCGATCAATCCGGGGTTATGCGGATGAACGGCGCTGACTCCACCGCCGGGTCAAGGCCGTCGCGCCAATGCCGGTCAGCAAGGCTGCGAGCGGATATAAGGAGAGATAATAACGCTGCCACGGTAGGGGATTAACCAGCAAGCTCGCTAGTGTTACTGTGAGCCATACCAGCAGTCCGATACGCCACATCCGCCAATCGCGGGCAATTATCCCTATACCCATCACTGCTACCAGTGTCAGCAGCGTACCGATTAACGCGCCACTATGGAGTCCGCTCCAAACAGACGGGTCATAGGCGGCGATCTCAACTTGTATTGGTTCGGCATTTGCCCAAAATGCCGCCTCATAATATACAGGCGCTTGCACATAAGGCTGCGTTACGATGCCTATCACACGCTCATTGAGGGTGGTGGGCGCATCCGGTTCGGCTTTCACCTGCGAGTCCAGCAGTTTTGTGCGTTCGGTCACTAGATCACCCAATCGTGCTAATGGAGCGTTCCATAACCCCGGTGATAGGGCGATAAATATGATCATCATCATAACGAGACTCATCATTAGACGACCCAGAAGGTGAGAGATGAGTCTGATTGGCAATATCGGGAAGTGTTTAGTAATCTGTCCGACGAGTACCCAACCCAGCGCGGCGGCGACGAATACAATCCCGCTGTGTTTACTCGCCAGTGTCAGCCCACAGGCGAGGCCCAATGCAATCCACCAGCGCCAGCTATCACGTCCCTTACAAATCATGATCGCCAGCCAGATTGCCAGCAGACCAAAGCACAACACCGAACCTTCCATCATGGCCCGCCGCCCGTTCAAAAGTATCACGGGACTCAGCGCGTATAAGCCGCTGGCGGTGTAGGCGGCGACTCGACCGCGCATTTGCCGGCCGATGCCAAACAGTATGATCACACTCAGCGCTAGAAATATGGCAGATGGAAGGCGGCTCACGATGAGCATGGCTTGTGGAGGTCGATGTCCACGCAGCACATTTTCGTCGTAGCTTAACGGCCATTCCCAGATTGCCGGCAACCCTGTTTCGATATAACCCGCTAGATGCAGGCTGAATCCAACTGTATGCGGATTAACCGAGCCATTAATCAACCGCAGCCAGTTAGGACTGTCTAGTTGATAGGGAGGATTTACGAGTAAGGCGTGAGGTTGGTGATTCACAAATGCCGTGAAGTAGTCGCGGCTCATGGTCATCTGCATGGCTTCGTCACCATGAAATGGTACGATTGCGATGCCGCCGAGGATATAGACTGCCAGCACGATCAGCCATACAGCATCGAGGATGCCGAAAAAGCCACCGCGATTTCTTGATGTGCCGGGTGTTTCACTGGTGGGGTTTGAGGTAGCAGGGCGATGCTCATTCATGACGAGCCTATGGTTCAATTCATTAGACCGCTGCTGATGTGCTGCCGCGAACACGCTTGATAATGCTCATGACACCGATGGCTGCCAGCACCGCGGCAATTGGTATGAGTGATAGATAGTAGCGCTGCCACGGCAGGGGGTTAATCAGTAAGTTAGCGACTGTGCCTAACAGCCAGATTAGCAACACGACTGAAACTGAGGTTGAGGTATACGGACGGATGTGCGACCAAAACACAGCGACCAGCCCGATTCCCGCCAACAGTGTAAGTATGAGTCCAGTGATCGGATTCACAGGCAAGCCACTCAATGGGGATGCGTTGTAGGTCGCAATCTCGCGGGTAATGGGTTCGGCTTGTGCCCATGATGCTTGTTCAAAGTAGGCTACGGGGGTCATGAAGGGTTGGGTCAGGATGCCTTCGACGCGCTGCGCCATCGTGGTCGGCGCTTCCGGCGCGAGGATCGACACGACGATTTCGACCTGCTCCTGCAACATTTGTGTCAGGTCACGGACACGGCTAACCGGATCGTTCCATAAGGCGGGCGATAGTGCTATCACAAGTACCAGCGCCAGCAGTCCGCTTGCCGTCAATTTCAAGGTTGATGATAACAGACTTGCTAATGGTCGTGATTGATCGGGCTGGTTACGGAACACGCGGATGACTTCGGCAATAAATATGCCGCCGAATGCGGCAGCGACAAAAATAGTTCCGGTGTATTTACTAACGAGGGTTAATGCGCTGCTCACGACCAGTGCCAGCCACCAGCCCCATAAGCCTTTGCTGCCAGTTTCGCGGCGGCGGGCAATTTGCAGGGCGATGAATATGGTTAGTAAACCGAAGCCTAGAAGGGCACTTTCGACCAGTGCCCGCCGCCCGTTGAGCAAGATGATGGGATTCAAGGTGTATACAGCACTGGCGATGTAGGCTGCCCAACGTCCACCGAACTGCCAACCAATGCCGAATAGGGCAAGGATGCTGCCTGCGAAATATACCAGCGCTGCTATTCGCCCTGCCATGAGCATGGCTTCGGAGGGGCGGTGTCCGGTGGCGACATCATCGGCATAATGCATACCCCAATCCCAACCCGGACGCGGGGGTAAGTCCTGCTGTGTTAGCCCTGCCGCCTGCCAGCTTAAACCGATTGAGTAGCGCATGACTGATCCGTTGAGCAGGCGCAGTCGTGAATCACTGTCAATATCATAGGGTGGGGTGACCGGAAGTTTCTGGGGTGTGTGGTCAATGAAAGCCGTCACATAATCATGACTGGTATAAATGTGCATGGCTTCGTCGCCATGAAACGGCGCAAGCTTTAAGCCGATGCCCGCGTAGGCAATCAAGGCTGCCAACCAGAGGACATCGGTCATAATGGGAATATAGCGTTTAATCAGTGTGTTCTCCACTTAACTCTTGATTTCAACCTGATGGGCGTGGCGCACAAAATCTAATCCGCGCAGCTCATCCAGCACAGGTACGGGCAAGGGTGCGTCAAGTGACAGCACGGTAAAGGTATGCCCACCAGGTTCGGTTCGTCCCGTGTGCCAACTGGCGATATTGGCGTTGTTGGTTGCCATTAATGTACCGATTTTGCCGATCACACCCGGTTGGTCGAAACTGCCCATCAGCAGCAGATGACCTTCCGGTACAAAGTTCATCCGGTAATGATTAATCTGGACGATATGCGGTTCTTTCCGGTCAAGAAGAGTCCCCGACATCAGAATATTCTCGCCATCCTCAAGCGTCACCTGACACGAAACCATGCTGGCATAATCACCAGCTTTCATGCCCTTGGTTTGCGCCACCTGTATGCCACGTTCAGCCGCCAGCACCGGCGCATTAATCATGTTCACTTTGTCGCCCAGTACAGGGTTTAGCAATCCTTTTAAAATGGCGACAGCAATGGCTTTGACCAGCCCACTCATTTCCTCACCGCGATATTCGACCGCCACACGGCTCACGGGACTGCGGGATAGGGCGTGAATCATGGTGCCGATACATTCAGCCAGCCGCATATAGGGTTGGGCGGTTTCAAAATCCAGCCCCGGCACGAAGGGCATATTCACCACGTTACGGTAATCCGTACCTTTTAACGCGTCCAATACCTGCCGCACGATCTGGAATGACAAATCTTGCATCGCTTCAATTGTGTTATCACCGATGTGAGGGGTATGAATAACATTATCCAGTCCGACTAGCGGACTGTTGTAAGGGGGTTCGTCGTGATATACATCGACGGCTACACCAGCAAGATGACCGTCTTTGAGAGCTGTTGCTACGGCGGCCTCATCAATAACGCTGCCGTGTGAGGTGTTTATGAGTCGTGCGCCCGGTTTCATTTGTGTTAGCGTAGTAGTGTTGATAAGGTCAGCAGTTTCGGGCGTGGCTGCTACATGAAGAGTTAGGATATCGCTGCGCTGGAGCACTTCTTTCAGCCCAACCAGTTGAATTCGTTCATCAAGCAGTTGATCTTCGCTGATATAAGGGTCGTAAGCTAACACCGTCATCCCGAATGACAAGCAGCGTTTGGCGACAATATTACCTACACGTCCCAGCCCGATGATGCCCAATGTCTTTTCGTAAAGTTGGGTGCCAGCCTGCCGTTTACGATCCAGCAGCCACCAACCGTCTTTCAAACTGTCATGAGCAACTACTAAGCGCCGACTCAGGGCAAGCATCAAGGCGATGGCATGTTCACCGGCAGCGATGGCATTGGTGCCGGGTGTATTCATGACTATTATTCCGCGATTGGTCGCGGCTTCCACGTCAATACCATTCAAGCCCGCGCCAACATGCCCGATGACTTTCAAGTTAGGTGCTTGATCGAGCAGCAGTTTATCGACGCGTACATCATCGCGGGCGATTAAGGCATGTGCTTCCTTCAAATGATCGCGTACTGCCGAGGGGGTAACCCGTTGAACGGTAACGTTGGCTGTTTCCTGTAGGATTTTCAGACTGTTTTCCGCTAGATCAGTCGCGACCAGAATATGAAATGTCGTCAATGTAACCTTACCTCTAGATCATGTCTATAGCTGACCGATCAGCAGTCTGAATAATATCATCCTCCTTCAGACATGGAAAGACTTGGCATCAAAAGAGGAACACCTACGCAATGTTCCTCTAAATCTTTTACCCAACATTGTGCGCCAAAGTCGCAAAAATTGATCTTAATGAGTTGGGAGTAAAAACTCTAGGGTTCGTTGGAAAGCCAATCCGAATGGTAAAATCTTGCGCCACCATGATCTTTCTCCGGTACTGGGTAACGTACGTACCGACCGACCCAGTGCACAGCGTGTCTCGTTGAGATTACTGGCAGTCAGGCAAGCGGTATTTTCGACACTTACCCCTTGTAATACTGTTGTGAAGATGCTGAATTGAACCGTTTGACCCGCATTTAAGCTCGCTATTGAGACCGTCACGTCTTGCCCGCTGATGTTTGATGTGCCAACAGGGGTGCGCACTTCATCCACCCTTTGAGTCGCGGGAACTTGATCTCTCAAGACGATGTTTAGTCCAACTCCCGTCCCGCGATTGGTCACGGTTACGATCCATTCCAGTTTTTCGCCGGTTACGCCGGTTTGCCCGGGGCGTAAGAAGCCAATTTTGCTAATCGCAGGATCAAATACTTCTATGTTCATTGCAACGGCGGTATTCGATGAACCAGAACTACCGGAAGAACTTGAAGGTGCGGCAACCGGTGGTACAGGAAGCGGAGTCACTACGGGTGGGATTACCGAGATGTCTCCAAAACGCCCGTAATATAGAATTGTATTACTGTATGCACCTCCCGGAGCAAGGAAAAATACGAACTCATATGTATTGATTCGATTGTTGCCTACTGCTGCCCATTTTATTGAGGGACTAGAATCAAAACTGTTTCCGCTCGCGAATAGTGTCGGTACAGCCCATGTCCCATTAAGATTGCGACTGTAAGTATATAAATCGTTATTTTGCCCCGTTAAGTTGGGGCCATGACCAATAATATAGAGTTGCCCATTACCGTCGAGTGCCAATCCCGGGTCATGACTGTAGGTCGACCCATTAATAATAAGCTGCGCATTCGTCCCACTAAAGGTAATGGGACTGTCGCTCCATGCACCCCCGTTTGAAGTTGCGTAGTGGACACGCCCATAATCCCCGGTAGAATCATAGTCTTCAATGTATGTAATATGCCTTACACCAGCAGCATCGATTAACAGGGAAGGGCCTTGATCAATATTGATTCCAAAATTGGTTGAAGTCCATACATCGGCAGTGCTAACTGTTTCAACTGCACCCCATACACCTGCGGTACTGCGCGTGCGTGCCAGAATGCTACCCATAACGCCTGTTTCAGAAATCCAAGAGACTACAACCGAATTATTGGGAGCTATAGCGGTCGTTGGATGGCTCGCCCCCCCCGTTGTATCTAGCTGGAAGGGCGCGGTAACTGGAGTTAGGGTGTTAGTTGCACTGGCATAAGTATAAACAATGTGGAAGATGTTGTCGGTACTGTTGACATA
>JBBSBS010000192.1:0-11261 GCA_038251045.1 Aggregatilineales bacterium
ATACCGGGACGGGTCAGCAGGTAGCGAAAGCGGTCTTCGGCATTGCGGCGCAGACGGTCGGTAACTACCGGACAACCGTTGGCGCTGAGCATGACGCGATAGAACCCGCTGAACTGCTGGATGTGCTTGAGAAGTTTTACCAATCCGGTTGGAGTTTCTTTCTCGACGAGACCATTTTTGTCCGCCGCAATATCATCTTCTGACGTTAAAGCGGTGACCTCATCCATATACTGGACGAGCAGATCATCTTTATCCAGATAGTGACGATAAAAGGTCGAACGGTTAATCATGGCGCGGTCAGCAATATCCTGTACGGTGATGCCAGCAAAGCCCTTTTCAACCGTCAAGGCCATCATGGCTTCCTGAATCATTTTGCGCGTCCGGCGCACCCGTAAATCCTCTGTTAGTGTATTGTTTTGCACCAATTTTGCCTCTTCTGTCGCATACGCAACGAATCGCATTTCTTTGATGGTTGACGCTTTATTCTAACCCTCATAGTGTGAGATATGCAACGTTGTGATGTGTATCTTTGTTCTAAAGTGAACAGTGGAAATGAGGACATGAATCATGGATTTTGACCATACAACATCAGCGGTGGAAGCACTTCAACAGCAGGTAAAGGGTCGTGTCATCACGCCGCAGGACAGCGACTACGATCAAGTGCGGCAGGGTCACAATCTGTCGATCAATCATTATCCGGCAGTGATACTTGTTCCGGCGAATAGGGATGATGTGGTGGCAGGCGTGCGCTTCGCCCACAGCGCGGGTTTGCCAATTGGTGTACAGGCAACAGGACATGGGATTCCGTATCCAGCGAATGACAGCCTGCTCATCGTGACTTCGCAGATGAGAGGGGTAAAGCTGGATGTTGAGACGCAGACCGTGGAAGTTGAATCGGGGGCGATCTGGCAAGATGTGCTGGATGTGGTGACACCGCAAGGATTAGCGCCCCTGCTCGGTTCGTCGCCGCATGTGGGTGTAGTGGGTTATACGCTGGGTGGTGGCATCGGGTATCTGGGACGCAAATATGGCTTTGCAGCGGACAGCGTAAAGTGGATCGAATTGGTAACGGCGGATGGTGAACTGCGACGAACCAGCGCGAACGAAAACAGCGATTTGTTCTGGGGGCTGCGCGGTGGTACGGGCAATTTCGGCGTGGTGACGGCGATGGCATTCAGCGTGTATCCGGTGGCGAAACTTTATGGCGGCAACATCGCTTATCCGGGGATGGTGGCGCTGGAAGCTATGCGCTTTTACCGTGACTGGATCAGGACGCTGCCGGATGAAATGACGACATCAATCGCCATTTTGAAGCTGCCTAACATTCCGATAGTACCGGAAGCGGCGCGTGGCACGATACAAGTTCTGGTACGGGCGGGGTATACAGGTGATGTGAAAGACGGCGCGGCTTTAATGCAGGCGTGGCTGGACTGGCGCACACCCGCTGCGAATACTTTGCGCGAAATGCCCTTCTCCGAGGTGGCTACGATCAGCAACGATCCGGTGAACCCGATTGCCACACATGGGACGAATGCCCAATTTACTGAACTCAGTGATGAGGCGATAGAAATCATCGTCCGGCGGGCGACGGACAGCCAATCGCATATTGTGGCGACGGAGCTGCGGCATGTGGGCGGGGCGATTAGCCGTGTGCCAGCGGATAGTAGTGCCATTAGCAACCGTGATGCGCAGGTGTTTTACCAGATTGTCACACCGGTTATTGACCCCAAAACGCTGCCCGCTATTCAGGCGCACATCAAACAAACTATGACTGCGTTACAGCCCTATTTGAGTGGTGGCGCGTACTTTAACTTTATGGCTGGGAGCGAGGCACAAGGACGGGCAAAGGAAGTTTATGGAGCCGATCACTACGAACGACTGATTGCGCTCAAGACCAAGTATGATCCTATAAATGCGTTCCGTTTCAGCTTTCCGCTGGTGGGGGAAAACGCAATACCCGCATGAGATTTAGACGATGACAATGGAAGGTAGAGGCGCACCGGATGCGCCTCTATACTTTTGTGATCTGCACTTTCGTACCAGCAGCACGGATTTCATTGGCGCGTAATTCGGGCAGCACCACGACCTGTGACTCATCGCGGTATTCGAGGGCGAGTGTTGTAAAGGGTATATAGCGACTGCCCAACCAGCGGCGGTCGAGTAACTCAATCGCTTCGGTAAGGATAAGCGCTTCGATGATTTGCCAATGGTCGGCGGAGTTGTAGGGATGGGCGAGGACGAGCTGCGAATCACCCTGCACTTTGGGCATCCGCCGCCGACCAAACCCCGGTTTTTTGGTGGCCTCGGCTTGCACACGTTGCGGATAACGGCTTAAGTGCGCCCGTAACGCATCGAGATATTCACCGGGCTGCATGATGTCAATCTGTGCCCGGCGGATGCCTCCGCGTCCACTTTCGTCGCGCAATCCGGTGACGATTACATCCGCCAGTGCCAGCCGTCCATCGAGCAGCGGGAAGGATTTTAATGAGCGTGCGCCTTCATAGACTTCCGCGCCCCAACCCTGCCCGCGCGGCATGGCGTTGCGCCAGACGGTTTTCAGGGTGTCGTCGTTGAAGCCGTTGGTTGGGGAGGTGAAGTTATAACCGCGCTTGTGCCCCTCGAACACATACTCCAGTAGGAGTTGACGCATAGTCGCTTGCCGCCGTTATTATTTTTCGCCAGCGGGACGCAGCGTATTGATGAACTTCTTCATGAATTCGGTTACGCCACGGTTGGTGATGATGCTGCCTTCAGCGATCTCGAATTTGTAGCCCAAGCGCTCCGACTGGCCTTTGAGGCGCTTCTGCTCGTTCTTGTAATTTTGTAGGATGTCATCAAGCGTGGTTTCGTCACCCCAGACATCCGACTTGTTGACGAGGATGTAAAAGGCTTTCAGTGATTTGGCGGCGATGGGTTCGTCCTCGATCATCTGCAAGACAAAGTTGAGCGCATCTTTTTGCAAGAAGGCATCGGTCTGGTCAATCATGAATAAAATGCCGTTGGGCCGCGCACCACGAAACAATTCAACCCAATCGGTTTCCCACATGGCATACTCACCGCCCACATCACGGTTGGGCTTGAGCTTCATATAGGTGTCCCCCACTTTGGTGGTGAACTCCGGCACGACATCACCACCGGCAGCGGTTGGGTCGGGGCTAAAATTACCCAGTTCATTCATGTTGTGTTGCAGCCAATTGATAAGGGTAGTTTTACCGGTTTGGCGCGAACCCAATACGATGAATGATACACCGGATACTTTGACGTAGAAAAAATCTTGCAACACATTGACGGTGGTGGTCACGGCTTTTGCCACACCGGTAATCGTTCCAATCACAATGGTTATGACGGTATCTAAAACGTTGGCCACGATGCCTCCCGCAGCTTCATTATTTACACTATGTTTAATAATACGCAGAATTGCCCGGTACGTTGCTGCGTCACCATTCACTATACCGCAAGCGTGGTGCTGGATGAACGCATAATTTCGATGTTCTTGCATGAATGTTTAAAGTATTGTAGTATTCAGTTGTTCCTAGCATGTTTTGAATGTAAGCAGTATAGAGGCAAAAGTATGAATCAGATTCCTATTCCTACTCATCCTCCGGTTTCGCGATTGACCGAGCAGGCACATAAGCTGCTGGAGATTTTGCGGGCGACCGAAATTATGTGGATGAACCGGAAGGACATTGCGCGAGCCATTGGTAAGCGCCGCCTGACCCCCTACGACATTGCATTACTTGAACTCCTTCAGGATAAGGGTTTGGTCGAAATTAAGTCCCGCGTGAACGGTACCCCTATCGGCTACGAGTGGGTTTATCACGCACCCGCAGAATCCAAGGTCAGTAAGTAAAGGCTTTAGCATGAAAATTATCACCCTGCTCAACGAAAAAGGTGGCGTGGGCAAGACGACTATTGCCACACATATCGCAGCGGGTATGGCTGTGCGTGGGATGCGTGTGCTGCTGGTGGATGCTGATCCACAGGGTCATGCGACAGTCTCACTGGGTCTGCAAAAAGAACCAGGCTTGTATGACCTTTTGGTGCGCGATGCGACTTTTAAGTCGGTGCTGCGTTTCATCCCGCCAAAGGCTTATCAAATTCCTAATCAAGCGGTCAACGGGCAGTTGTTCGTGCTGCCGTCGAATGTCGAAACCCGCAACATTGCCAACTCGATTTCGGACTCGTTCGCCGTCAGTGAGCGTTTTCATGAGTTGGAGAATACGATTGATCTGGTGATTTTCGATACCTCCCCTACGCCGTCGCTGCTGCATGGTTCGATATATATCGCGACTGATGGCGTGTTGTATCCAACAACCTGTGAGTACCTGAGCTTTGACGGTTTAGTTGAAAGCATCAAGCATCGTCAAACGGCAGAGGCACATCGGTCCCAATGGGGGCTTTCGGACATTCAGGTATTGGGGATTGTTCCGACGATGTTCCGTACTAAGACACTGGAACATTCTGAAAATCTTCGGCAGCTTAAGCAGCAGTTTGGTGAGATGGTGTGGGATCCTATCCCGCAGCGTACCATCTGGGCAGAGGCAGCCGCCATCCGGAGTCCGGTCTTTAGTTTTGCGCCGGATAGTCAGGCAGCTAAAGATGCATGGGCAATGGTCAATCGCGTTCAGGAGGCGATAGGCGGTGTCAAGTAGGCGCAGAGGCGGCAGAGAATCCAATATCTTTGATAGTGGCAGTGTCCTTACATCCGAGGTCACTGATGCTGCCATTTTTGGTAGTATTGCAGAGGTTGATGCGGGTCGTCAGGTGGCAAAACCGATCAGCATTTTTGAGATTTATCCTGACCCGCTGCAACCACGTCGCGCTATTCCATCCCCTGTTCGGGCATATTGGGATGGTCGCCCGCTGACAACATCGGCGCTGTTTAACAGTTGGTATCATCTGGCTGTGGAAGAGCGTGGTCAAGACTTCAAAATCGAGCCGTATTTGCTAGCGCTGGATGAAGCACACCGCCCTGAAAAGATGGGGCCGATTGATGCCGCGTTTATCTCGGTACTGGAGATGGCGGCAAACATTCGTTCTAATGGGTTAACCAATCCGATCACGGTGGCGAATACGACAAACGGGTATCGTCTGGAAACGGGCGAACGGCGTTGGTTAGCCTATCACCTGCTCTATACCCATTTTGAGGATGAGCAAGAAAAGTGGGGGCGTGTTCCGGCGCGAGTTGTTGACAGTTTTAGTGTTTGGCGACAGGCCAGCGAAAATAATGCGCGGGCTAATCTGAATGCCATCAGCAAGGCACGTCAACTGGCTATTCTGTTCATGGATTTGTACGAGAATCAACAGGGTGAGAAATTTAGAACATACGAGCAGGTAGTGGGGCAGGGCGAATGCGACCGTGCCTTTTATGCGCAGGTGGCAGATGGAAATGCCTACCCTACCCCGAAGGGTACAGGTGAAGCCATTTTGACGGCAGGTGGATTTAAGACATCAAGCCAGATGCGTGAGCACCGTGACCTGCTGCGGCTGCCCGATGAGGTGTGGCGCATCGCTGATGATTTAAACTGGACTCAGGGTCGGATTCGCCAGCTTGTGCGCCAGTCCGAAGGTGATAGTAACTTTTTAATTAGACTGGCCTTACAACAGGCTTCGACAGATGGATACCATATTGGCATAACCCAAATGCCTGCCCCTGCCCTACCCCCTGATGAACCGGATGATGAGGATGATTCGCCGTTTTCGACCAAATCTTTCTCTCGATTTCGCAAGGTGATGGGGATCATCAAGTCGATAGGGGAGGGCAGTCGAAAAGTCAAAGATGTGGACATTTGGGAAATACAGAATATGCGGGATTGGTTAACAGAAGTTGAGAAGATTGCCCGCATCAATATGAAGAAGTAATATTTTATCCCAAATTTATTATATGTTTATACAAAACTACCTGAGACCTACTATTGTTTTTATGTGCGCGAAATATGAATAGCCCGAATCCTGGCAAGTCGTGTTGCTTTAGAGACTCAATATGGTCACTGTCGGGATAATAGGGGCGGTACTACGGTATAATAGGTAACCTGTTTCGATAACAAAATAGTGCTTCGACCATAAAAAGAAAGAAGCCCGCATCTGTGAAGATACGAGCTTCCTTTGGGGAATTGATTTCCTAGAAATTCGAGATCAGGCTGCGAACCTGATTTTCAAATCGAGATTGATTCCGTGTTAAGAATGACTGACAAGTACGAATTGTCAATCGTGGTAACCAATCCACGAAACGAATGCAATTCCCACACCCACTTGTTAGTTTAACACGAAATCTGTTGGATTTCTAGGAAATCGCCCCAGAAAGGCGATTTTTGCTTTGAATCAACATGATTTAGGGCGTTTTTGCACAGAATCACTCGAATCTGCTGCAAAGCGTTATAAAACCCTCGGTTTTTCAATTATTCCGCTGCATGGCGCACGAAATCCGCAGCAGCCCAAGCTGCCTGCGATTAAATGGGCGCGTTTTCAACACACGTATCCGACTGATCAAGAACTACATCAATGGTTTGCGGGACAAGATGGGGCAGGTATCGGGATTGTCTGCGGGCGGGTGTCTCGTTTGCTGGTGCTGGACTTTGACGATGCAGCGGTGGTGTCGGAATTCCGACAGCTACATCCCGATTTGCTTGAGACTTTCACGGTTCTTTCTGGCACACGCAGCCTCCCCCACCTCTACTTTCGCTTACCAGAAGGCATGTTGGTACAGACTAGGGCTTACCCCGGCGCTGACCTACGGGGTGAGGGATCGTATGTAGTCGCACCTCCCACACGGGTTGGTGAGGCTGCGTGGGTGGTGGAATCTGATGTGCAGATGCGCGCGCTTTCGAGTTTAGATTTGCGGCGTATTCTACGTTTCTTGGTGGCACTCAAAGCGCGTCCGGTAGAGATAGACCCCTTCAACGAATTATCTTCTGAAGACGTGCAGGTGTCGGAATTCCGACACCCTGTTCACAGTGAGGAAATAGTTGCTCTGTATCGTCGGTTGGTTTGCAACGGGCGCAATCAAGCACTTTTCAAGACAGCACTTACCGCACGTGATTCGGGGCTGACAGGCGATGAAACCTGTTTATTGCTAGCTGATGTTCATGCCAGAGAACCGGGTAAAGATAAAGAGACTTATGAGAGTCGATATGCGGAGGCCGTTCGGACCATTGCAAGTGCGTATGCTAGGCCGCGCCGACAACTTAGGAATCAGTCCCCGACAGCATTGAGTAACGCAGTTCGAGAGGGGTTGTTGCAGCAAGGGTTGATGCCATTGGCACGTGTGCTCGATGGGTTGTATGCGGCGGGAATGGATGGAGGTCAAGCGTTCACGGAGGCCGAAGCCTGCCAACTGCTAATGCAATTTAAGATCGGACGACGATCCGTGATGGTGGCTTTAAAAGCGGTGGTGGGCAATAAGCTGGTATTTGATATAGCGAAATCCCCCCTGAACCCCCCTGTATACGCTAACGCTGCCAATGGGTCGGATGACCTGAATAACTCATGCGAGATGAGTAGGGGTGCAAAGCGAATCAAAAATGGGTTGCGAGGTCGTCCGGCGCGGTTGTATCGTTTGCCACTCCCAGATGATGTTGCGGACATGATGGGGGTTGAAGCCAGCGGTAGTGACGGAATTCCGTCAGCAGATTTTTGCAGCCCACGTGCCTACCGGCAGGCACTTCACGAGCGCTTGTTGGAGCGCCGCCCGGGATCGTATCCGCGTGAATGGTTGGCGCAGCGGTTGGGTGTATCGCGCTGGACGACACGGCGATATGAGGCTGCTGCCCAAATTAAGGTTGAGCCGAGTTTTGCTGCACAACCGCTTTCGTGGGGATTAGCGAGTGCTTTGCCGGAAGATCACGGCGAGAAGACATTTGGCGTTTTCATACAGACTTCAGACGGCAAACGCTTTCCCGCACTGAGGGGATTGGCGCTGCGACTGATTAAGCAGGGGAAGACTCCTATCCTCAAACATCAGCAGGCTAACCGTTATGCGGCTCAAGGTGCAGGTGTCGGAATTCCGACACCTCAACAGGCAAGGCAAGTATTTCCAACTGCACAGGGTTTTCCAGTTATACCGTCGTCATATGTTCGGGGACAGAGCATACCTGTCGGAATTCCGACACCTAGTAACGAGTTAGGTGATGTCCGAAGGGCAGCATTTGATTCGGAGGCGGCTAATTCTGTTGTGCAGCAAAGCGCGACCAAACATGGATTGTCGAGCCTCGACCGCACCTTGCCACTAACAGGTGTCGGAATTCCGACACCTACGGATGAGCCGACTTTCTGGTTATGTGCGGATTGCCTGGATTTCCACATCAGTGTTGAGCCGCCAACTTTCTGCACACGCTGCGACTGCGTGCGGTCGTGGGAGATCGTGCCGACTCGAATCTGGCAAAACGCACAGGCGCTCAAGAGCTGGTGGAAAGAACGGCATCAAGCCCACCGCGAGGCGCGACATCTAGCACAGTTGGCAACGTCAGACACTTCTGTTGCGCCATTGAACAAAAATGCCGAGGTGGTTGCAGGTTTGCTAAAGGCACAGGTAAACAGCTTAAGCCTGTCGAATGCCCGCAAGCTGGTGAATCAGTTTGGCACCCATTTGGTCGAGAAGGCATTGGCAAAAATGCAGTCAAGAAATCATCTTCGTAACCCGGCAGGATTTGTGATTGCGTTTTTGAGGTCGGAATATAAATTATACAATAATAATAAAAACTCAACCAAACCAGTACAGAAGCCGAAAGGGGAGTCTGCAATCGAATGGCTGCAACGTTTAGCACAGTCTGAATACTTGTCATTTATCGAGAATGCTGACGATATTTTGAAGAGTGTTGGGGTGGAAAATTATGCACTCTCCAAAGCTTAAGAAGAAATGTTTTTGTGATTTCAACAGGTCGTGCTATGGTGATATACATTGCCCGAAAATGTGAATAGAAAATTAGTTCTAAGAAAAAGCCATGTCTACAATACTAATTGTCGAAGACAACGAAATGAATTTGGATATGCTGTCACGCCGACTGGAAAAACGAGGCTTTAGTGTAATAGTCGCAACCGATGGCGCGACAGGCGTTGAACAGGCCGAAGCGACTATGCCAAATATGATTTTGATGGACATGAGTATTCCGATTATGGATGGATGGGAAGCCACACGACGACTCAAGTCATCGCCCGTTACCCGCCATATTCCGATTATTGCGCTAACTGCTCATGCAGTTGCTGGTGACCGTGAAAAATGCCTGGCAGCGGGTTGTGATGAATATGAAAGCAAGCCGATCAAGTTTCCGGAACTGATGACGAAAATCAATGCGATATTAGGCATTGTGGAAGAATAACGTTGATCGGACTTTACTGGTGATCCTATTGACGGCTAAAAAGCGTGCTAGACCCCGTTTTTAGCCTCCTGTAGAGTACTTCACCTACTACCCTAGCAAAATTAGCATAGAAACGTTCTAAACGTGGCTTAGAGCGTCTTTTTGTTTTTAACCCCACTTGTTCATATTTAATTACCGTTCTATTTTTCCTCATTCTTAAATGCATCCGTATGCTGTCTATGTTGCAACAATTTCATGTTTATGGCATTCTCAAATAATTCGTGCGTGACCATTTGTAGAAATATTCACCCTATTACCGCAATACCGCATAAAATTTGAGGGGACTTTGGTCAATGTGCGAAAAATTCATGCCACGTTATAATATTACAGATTCGTTACGTTGATTGGTTTGAAGTTAATAACTCGGGTTCAAAATATTCCGGCCGACATTAATAGCAGGGTAATTGGAGAATTTTGATGCATCGCTCGAAATCTAAATCGAAAAGACACCCTAAAGTCGCATTTTGGCTCGTTGTATTGAGCGTGACGCTTATGTTGGTTGTCTCTGTAACAGGAATCGCATATGCCGCCGGTAGTGCCACGGGTATTGTTTTTCGGGATTATAACGCCAATGGCACACGAGAAGCGACTGAACCGGGTGTAGGCGGTATTACCGTTACTGCTTATGGGGCTGCCGGAACTGTGGTCGGCACAGCAGTGTCCAGCAGCGTGCCTGCGACTCTGGGAACCTATACAATTAATTGGACGGGTACGGATACGCGCGTGCGGCTCGAATTTACCGGTTTGGCTGCTGGTGACGAACAGGGTGCGTTTGGGGCTGGCTCCGGTACATCGGTTCAGTTTGTAAACGCAGGTGCTACAAACGTCAATTATGGCATCAACCGACCGAGCGATTATTGCCTCGCGTCACCAAACCTCCAATTGATTACAACATGTTACCAATTGGGTGCTCAAACTACGGGCACAGATCACTCTATTGTTTCGCATAATTATGATGGCTCTGGTGCTATCAATACTGAAGCCTTGGATACAGAAGTGGGGACGGTGTGGGGGTTGGCTTATAAACGTCCGGCTGGTGTGGCGGCTGGTGTTATTTATGCATCGGCCTTTGCCAAACGGCAGGCGGAATATGGCCCGGTTGCGGCGGGGAACAGGTCGGGACAAATCTATTCTAATGTCAGTGGAACATTTACACCTTTTGCCGTGATACCAAATGCTGGCGCGACAGCCCATACGCCACCTTATCCGCAGGATGCCAATTTCTTTGATGTTCCCGGTAAGCAGAGTCTGGGCGATATGGATATTTCTGCGGATGGGGCAACACTATTTGTTGTCAACCTGAATGACCGACAATTGTACTCGGTAGACAGTACCAGCGGCGCAGTGCAGGCACGTGGGATTATCGGAAATCCACCTTGTGTTGGCGGTGTTTATCGCCCGTTCGGCCTCGGTATTCATGAAGGGCTGGTCTATGTCGGGGGTGTATGCAGCGGGGAAAATTCGCCATTGGGTACCACATCGGTTCTTCAGGCGTATGTTTTTTCGTATAACCCAACTAGCAATGCTGTTGCGCAGGTTTTGACATTCCCACTGAATTATCCGCGTGGTTGTGCAGATCTTGATCCCCTTTATTTCGTTGATGGAGCACCTATCAATTGCCGGACTGGTATACTCGGGAGTCAAGCCGATTGGCAGCCGTGGACGGCGGATTGGCCGAGTCCTGACCTGAGCGTAGCGAATGGTGGGTCAGGTACTGGCTTCGAAGGCGATCCGAACACGCTAGTGGACCCCAACTTTTTCGCATATGCTCAGCCCATTCTGGCGGGTATTGAATTCGTCGGTGATGATATGGTGGTCAGTTTGCGGGATCGAATGGGTGACCAAATCGGCTATGAAGATATAGGCCCGGATGGACCCGGTTTTACAACCTTCCCAGATCGGTTGGTC
>JBBSBS010000193.1:0-11254 GCA_038251045.1 Aggregatilineales bacterium
AACCCGGATATGGCGCACACGCTTTGTGCTTATATTGGTATCTGGTTATATGGCGGGGCAGCGTTAGCCATCGGTTTGATGTTCTCTGCGCTTACCGAAAACCAAATCGTGGCGGCATTTTTGGGTATCGCCACCTTGACCTTTCTGTATCTGGGTGAAGTCGCAGGGCAGATTGTGACGAATCTCGATCTGGCGCGAGCAATCCGGCAGATTACGCTGGCAGGACATTATGCCGGTTCATTCGCATTTGGTATCGTGCGAGCTGAGGACATTGCCTACTTCGCAGGCATCATTGCCATAATGCTTTTTATTGCTGTCCGCGTAGTAGAGTCTCACAGGTGGCGGTAACTTATGCGGAATGACAATTTTACGGTAACACGCGGTCATATCGGTTTTGGGGCGAGTATCATCGGTGGTGCCGCGCTCTTAATGGGCTTAGTCGGATTAATCTGGCAAGGTGGCCTGACCAACCTTGTCATTGCGGCACTTGGCATCGGGGTTGCGGGTATCGCCACATGGGCGGTGATGAGTCCGAAAGAATTCCGGTCGTTTATCAGCGGGCGGCAAGCGCGATATGGCACATCGGCTGTATTCGGGACACTACTGCTGATTGGCATTATTGCGCTGGTATACGTGGTCTTACAGCGGGCAGTGATTGTGCTGGATATGACTGAAGGCCAACGTTTTAGTATTAGCGAAGAAACTCGCAATATTTTGCGACAAGTTTCACGACCGATTCGCATTACCGGTTTTTACAGTGCGCGGGTACTGAACCAACGTGAGATTGATGACCAATTCTTCCGGTTATATGAGATTGCAACGGACGGCAAAGTTTCGAGAGAGTATATTGACCCTGATGAGCAACCGGCATTGACGCAAAAATTCAGTGTATCGTTTGATGGCGAAGTGTTTCTGTCGTTCCTCAATCCTGATGGCAGTGTGGACTTTAATACAGTTGCCCGACTGCCGCGCAGCGAGAGTCAGGAACGCGATATGAGTGAAGCCATTTCGCGGTTGTTGATTTCCGGAACCTTAACGGTTTACTTTGATCAGAGTCACGCGGAACGTGATCCGTTAAGCGCTGAACCGCAGGGACTTTCGGGGATTAATAATGGCATCCGCGAAAGCGGCCTTATTACCTACCCGATTAGCCTCACTGATCTGGCAGCGACAGGCGGCAATATTCCCACAGACGCATCTGCCTTGATTTTGGCGCGTCCAACCACTGATTTCTCGGAAGCGGAAATTGCTGTGGTAGACCGTTACCTGCGAAAAGGCGGGGCACTGTTCATCATGGCGGACGTGCTGTTCAATCAAGATGCCTTTATGCGTTACGATGGTTTGTTCAACCGCTATATGTGGGAGAATTTTGGTATCCGCGCCCTAGATGCAGCGGTCGTTGATGAGTCTTCACACGGGCAAACGCTGCTCGATGTGGTAAGCGCTGCGATATACCCTGAAAATGATATTGCGCGACGGTTGGATCAACAGAATTCCCCTACCCTTTTCAAAATCGCGCGTCCGGTCGAGGTGAGCAATACACCGGCTGCCGATGTACCGAATGGTAAAGTGATTTTGACATCACCTGAGAGTTATGGGGAAACCAACTTAAAAACTCTCGGTGAAACTGAGTCCTATCAGTATGACGATGGACAGGATTATCCGGGGCCATTAGCGACGGTGGCATGGGCGTATAACCGTACAACCGGAGCGAAAGTCTTATTGATTGGTGATAGTGACTTTGCGACAAACAGCCTTGTGCAAACGGGTGGCAACGGCATCCTATTTACGGATGGATTGTCGTGGTTGACGGGGTTCAGTGACCGGATCAACTTTGCACCACAGGCTTATGCGACGGGTAGCCCGGTGATTTTTGTGGACGGGCAAACACTGGATATCATCGCATTTCTGACGGTCATTTTGCTACCGGGTTTGATCTTTGCAATGGGACTGGCTATCTGGCTGCGGCGGATACGGGCATGAACAGACGAACATTATTTATCCTGCTGGTTACTTTTGTGGCACTTGTTGTGATTGCTTTTTTGCAAACACGACCTTCTTTCGCGCCGGGGGCAGAATCAACACTTGATCCATCGATTCAACCGACGACGAATGCGGAAGACTTTCTGAGCGAATACAAGCTGATGGGTACGACGTTGGGTATGAGCGTTGATGATATAACCGCCATTCGCTTGCGTGATCCTGAATCCAATCAGAGTTTTGCAATTAGCCGTGACACTACGGGTAAATGGATCTCAACCGATAGTCAAGGGAGTTTAGATCCCACTGCCGCCGATAACATCGCTAAAACGGTAGGATTGCTGCCGTATGAGAAAACTATTGAAGTGACGGCGAGTACTTCGTTGGCTGACTTCGGGTTTATGCCAGACGGCATATTTTCGATCGAACTTTTGCTGCGGGATGGCAAGACACACGCGATTGTTATCGGCGACTTAACCGCGTCACTTCAGAGCTATTATGGTCTGGTTGATGACAAGACAGAGATTTATGTTTTGGAACGCCGAGCCATAGATTTCTTACTCATTCAACTTAATAAGCCACCATTAACTTGACAAGTTTGCGAAACCCCGTTAATGTATCAAATACGCTAGTGCAGTGTGGGTTTAAGGTTCGCTAGAATCCGCTAACAACCTCGCCATAACACCAACTGGATCAATTTTCGTCGTCAATTTAATTACAAGGTATACTAGGAGTATCTGAGCCTTGCTGAACTTTATGGCAAGGTTAGGTTAAACAGCGTATGTTGATGGTCATGGAACAAGATAAACGAGAGCAAATTCGTGCTCAGCTAATCCAGAAATCAAAGATTCAAGGTGTCGTCACCTATGATGATATTTTGGCTTTGATGCCGGAAGCTGAACGCGATATTGGTTTGCTGGATGAAGTTATGGAACAATTGATGGATGCTGGGGTTGAGGTGGTTGCCAGCGCACAAATCGGTATGAGCCACCCGGACGATCTCGATCATCCTCCTCAAGATGAAATCATGATGGAGATGGACGAGGACAATGAGTTCGCGTTGGGTAATATTGATAATGACCTGACAACTGATGCAGGTTATCAACAGGCGCTCGACACGGATGACGTGGTCGGGCTGTATCTGAAGGAAGCGGGACGAGTCCCTCTGCTCACCGCAGAGGAAGAGGTTTCGCTGGCAAAGCGTATGGAATCGGCTGAATTGGCAACCGAACAGCTCGAAGAGTTGGGCGAAGATTTGCCAATGGACGATGTCTATACTCTGCGCGAGTTGGTCGCAGATGGCGAGGTGGCACAGGAACACCTGATCCGTGCGAATGCTCGCCTAGTGATTAGCGTTGCCAAGAAATACATTGGGCGCGGTGTGCCTTTTCTTGATCTTATTCAAGAAGGCAACATTGGGCTTATTCGCGCAACGAATAAGTTCGAGTATCAGCGTGGTCATAAATTCAGCACGTATGCCACATGGTGGATTCGCCAAGCGGTTAGCCGTGCGGTTGCAGATCAGGGACGAACGATTCGTGTTCCGGTACATATGGGCGACCAGTTGAACCGGATGCGACGGGTACAATTGAACCTGATTCAGGAATTGGGTCGCGAGCCGTCGATTGATGAGCTTGCAGTCGGGATGGAAACCACGCCGGACAAAATTGAAACGCTGCTGGAAATTGCGCGTCATCCTGTCAGTCTTGAAACACCGATAGACGAAGAAGGCGACTCGACCTTTGGCGATTTCGTGGAAGATGTCAGCAGCCCTGCACCGACTGAAGAGGTTGCGACGCATCTGCTACATGAACAGTTAGAAAAAGCGTTAGGTCGCTTACCGGTACGTGAAGCGCAAATTCTAAAACTGCGCTATGGTTTGGAAGATGGACGCGTTTACACATTAGAAGAAGTCGGGCAGACCATTGGCGTTACCCGTGAGCGTGTACGGCAATTGGAGGCGCAGGCATTAAACCGTCTGCGTCAATCGTCCGCGCATGTTATCCTGCGAGATTATCTGTACGAGGAGTAGACTGTGCCTGCTAAAGGTTCACGTGGCCCCTGGCTCTGGCCGCTGCTGCTGACCACTTTTGGGGTCGTTCTACTTCTCAATAATTTCCTACTACTGGGCGATTTCAACGCCCTAAGCTTGTGGCCCCTTGCGCTGGTTGTACTTGGAGTTGTCATTCTGGTAAGGGGTGATGTACTCCCCAGCAGCGAGGGACGAACATTTGGTATCACACGAGGCAGCGTTGAGTCTGCCACACTGGAAATCAGTGCCGGTGAAGTCGATGTTCAAATACGAGCACTTCAACAACAGGGGCGGTTGATCGCAGGTCAATACGCCCTTTCGTCACGACCCACGATGCGCGTCAGTGATACCCACACCCATCTCGTCATGAATCGTGCTTCAACACCGTGGTATTCCCTCTCTAGTTGGGAAATGGGGTTGGCTCGTGACCTTCCGTGGCAGATATTCATCAGCACCCATCTTGGACAGATTAACCTCGACCTAGCCGATGTGATTCTCGATGAAGCGATATTGGCTTCCGGTTTAGGTGACATCCGCGTGATTGCACCACCGGAAGCGTTTGGAACGCTACAGGTGCGATCAGCAGTGGGTAATATTCACTTTATTACACCTGTTGGCTATCGAACACGGATTACGATACAAGCTGGTCGTTTTCTGGGGATTCACGCTGACGAAAATCGTTATCAACAAATTGAAACACTAACTTATATAGCACTCGATCCGAATGAGAATGCGCCGCTTGTTGATGTTCTAGTCAGCGGGACATTCGGGGATGTTTACCTGACCTGAAAAGCAAACCATGTCAACTTCACTGAGCTTCCTCATCCGCGACGGTTTGGAAAGCGATATTCCAGCTTGTCTGCAACTCGACCATCATTACGAAACTGATCTCGTCTGGCAAATGACGGTTGATGAAAAACCGGGGCATTGGCAGATCGGCTTTCTAAATCAGCATTTACCGCGTACCCTCGAAACCGAGTATAGTGCCAGCGAGGCGCGAATCCGTTTCGCGTTACCTTCAGACCAATGTTTTCTGGTCACAATCACCCGCGAAACAAATGAGTATATCGGCTATCTGACGATGCGGCGTAATCCAGTGCATAGTATCGCACACATCCACGATTTAGTCATTTCACTGCCCTACCGGCGACAACGAATCGGAACGCGACTGCTCGCGGTTGCCCGACAGTGGGCAAAAGAGAATGGCCTCAACACCATGATGATCGAGGCTGCAACCCAAAATTATCCCGGCATCTTATTTGCACAACAGAGTGGTTTCAAGTTCTGTGGTTATAATGACCATTACTTTCCCAATCAGGACATTGCGGTATTCTTTAGCCAGACATTGTCCTAACGTAGGGTATTGATAATGGATGTTGTATTAAAGACGCTGCTTGGCTCCATAAATGAAACGCTTACTACGGCTATTGTTGTCCTAACAGCTTCAATGCTGCTGTATAACCTCAGTCGTAATCTCCACAATCGGGTGGCGCGTACGTCCGGTATCGTGTTGCTGTGCGTAACAATTGTGTCCATGTGCGATGTGCTCATTTCTTTGGAACCAAGTAGAGGTACGCTCGAAAACATTGTGCGGGCGCAATGGATAGGAATCGCATTCATCCCCGCAGCTACCTTTCATCTATCAGATGCCCTACTAGCGACAACGGGTTTAGCATCACGCGGACGCAGACGACGCGTGATTCGGCTGCTCTATCTTGTCAGCGCGTTATTTGTGATCGCAGCAGCATTTACCGATACGGTTATCAAACCGGTAATACGAGGGACTGAGCTTGCGAACATTACAGCGGGTACTCTGTTTTTTGTTTATCTAGTTTTCTTTATTGCAGCAGTCTCCATTGCTTTCATCAACGTACAGCGTGCCCGTCAGCGCTGTTTAACGCGTGACACACGGCGACGAATGGGGTATTTGCAATTCGCCATGCTCACACCAGCATTGGGCGTTTTTCCGTATTCCGTGTTGGCTGGAATCAGTGAAACAGGTTCCATTGGCATGTTGCTGCTGGTCAACATTGCGAACGCAGCCCTCATCATGATGCTTCTCTTTTTATCGTATCCGCTGTCATTTTTTGGCAGTTCCAAGCCTGATCGGGTGGTTAAGGCCGATCTTTTACGCTTTATGTTACGGGGACCAGCAACCGGTTTGTTGGCGCTTGCAGTCATTCTATTTATTGCGCCGGCCTCGCGCGTGATCGGGTTACCGAGCAGCAGTTTTATACAGTTTGCGGTCGTCGGCGTGGTACTACTGTGGCAGTGGCTGGTTGCGCTAACCCTTCCCGCCCTTGAAACACGACTGATTTATTCCGACGAAGATGATGACCAGCTTGAAAAATTGCAAACTATGAGCGAGCGATTGCTCACCCGTTCGGATTTACAACAATTGCTCGATGCTATCTTGTCCGCCACCTGTGATTATTTGCAGGTGAACACAGCATTTGTGGCAGCAATTACGCCTAATGAGGTCGAATCAATCGCTGTAATTGGGTCAAGCCCTCCCAACCCGATGTGGTTTGTGGAAGAATCAAAAGAGCTGCGGACATTACTGACGACGAGTAAGATTGTCGATCATCAAACAGACGACTTCCAACCCATTGAGGAATGGCATCAATATTGGATCGTGCCATTGTGGAGCAAACGAAGTGCAATCGATTCTGGCGGAAGTGTTTTGATTGGGGTTCTCGGCATCCAAGCGCGCTCCACTGAAATCGATCTGACCGATGATGATTGGAGTGTATTCCGCAAAGAGATTAAACGCGCTGCCGAAACGCTGGATGATTTGCGACTACAGGCGGAGATTTATGCGGCATTGGAAGGTTTGCTGCCACAAATAAGTATTACACGGTCACGAGCCGCCGAAGTTGAGTATCGTCCAGGGCGACAAACCGGTAACGAAGGCAGCAGTGACCAGATTGATAAAGAGCAATTTACCGAACAGGTAAAAGCGGCTCTGAAGCATTATTGGGGAGGGCCGGGATTAACGAGCAGTGCATTACAAGATCTCCAGATTGTCCGAAACGCGATGCATGATAACGGTGATAATCCGGCTCGCGCCCTGCGTAGTGTTATTCAAACGGCGATTGATCACCAACGCCCTGAAGGCGAACGCAAACTCCTTAGCCCGGAGTGGATGGTTTTCAACATTCTCGATCAACGATTTATCGAACGCCACAAGGTGCGTGATGCTGCGCATCGGTTGGCATTAAGTGAACCTGATTTCTACCGCAAACAAAAAGTTGCGATTTCAGCCATCGCAGACACCCTACTCGACATGGAACAAAGCAAGAGTACAGATTAACTCTGTATCGCACCATAAACCCCAATTTTGCAAGACACCCCGTCACGAAATATAATCTATAGTGGGAAGTAGGTAGGGACAATAACTAATTCATATTTATTGTTTCTAACACAATGGCAATAGGGAGCCATCGTGTATTTTTTATTGGTTAGGAACCGGTATGTCCACAAATATTCAACGACAAGATCAATCACCGCCACCACCGGACGAAGGGTATTGGTCCGCTTTGTTACACGAAGGGGAATTCGCAGAATTAAGTTCAGAGGAACCAGAAGCATACAGTGATAGGCAACTGAACGAGCCGATCATTGAACAACAATCAACATCCATAATCCAGAACACGCCATTACACCAAGACTGGCAAGACATCCAACAAACAATGCAAAACGATGAGGTGATGGAACTGAATGTTATTGGTTATAACCGGGGTGGGATTCTTGTAGAGTGGCGATCACTTCATGGATTTGTCCCTGCCAGCCAGCTTACTGATTTCCCCACGACGGGAACGAGTACCGTCCGGCAGAACATGCTTATACAAATGGTGGGTACCAGCCTGAAGCTGCGGGTCATAGAGCTAAATCCTGAGCAAAATCGTCTCATTCTTTCGGAACGTGCAGCGCGTGTGCAGGCAGGAGAGCGGGCTGGCATCCTACAACGGTTGCAACCCGGCGATCGGGTCAATGGAAAGATCACTAATCTCTGTGATTTTGGCGCATTTGTTGATCTGGGTGGACTTGAAGGTCTGATACACATTAGCGAACTCAGTTGGGGACGTGTGGGGCATCCGACTGACCTTCTGGAACGGGGGCAAGAAGTGTATGTTCATGTGCTCGAAATTGAACGACAGGCGGGTCGTATTGCTTTAAGCCTAAAGCGGTTGCATCCTGATCCGTGGGTAACAGTGACCGACCGCTATCAAATTGGACAAACCGTCGAGGGAACTATCACGAATGTGGTTGACTTCGGTGCTTTCGCATGTGTTGAAGAAGGTTTAGAAGGTCTTATACACGTTTCAGAACTGGCAGAGGGTCATTTCTTGCATCCGCGTAACGTGGTTAGTGAAGGGCAATGTGTGAAGGCGCGAGTCCTGAGTATAGACAGCCGCGCCCGACGTTTAGGATTGAGTTTACGCATCAATACATGACCTAAATTAATCTTCATTCGCGATTAAACTTACAAGGTCAGGTGCAGCAGTGTATCTGACCTTTTTTGACCAAATAGGCGATGTGCCAAAAGGCGACTATAATAAGAAATGGTACAAACTTTGTAAATGGATGAAGGAGGTTTCAGGCATAAGTGGCACAACAGAAACCAACTACTAACAAACCCACTAATAGCAACCGACGCAATAAATCCGGCACACCGCCGTCACTCCCTAGAAAACCGGTAGAACGGTATACGGTCAAGCAGGAATTCTGGGAATCGGTGCTGAACAGTCTACCACCATGGGGCGACGAGATCGCCGCAATCGTGCTGATTGTATTCGGTATTGTGTCGTTTCTTTCATTGTTAAATGTGTCGGCAGATGCAACGATATCAACAGCGTGGTCCAACGCGCTGCGTTTGCTATTTGGCTATGGCAGCGTCGTGGTTTCGGGCGGGATTTTGGCACTTGGGATCGTCATGTTGTTACCCAAGATGGGAGTCGTCATCAAACTTGGGACACGGCGAATCCTGTCAATTGAACTCGCGTTTTTGGCGGCGCTCGCGCTGATGCATTTGTTGACAGGCGATAACGAATTAAAAGCATTAGCACGCGCGGGTGAAGGCGGCGGCTATGTGGGATGGGGACTGAGCATTGCGATCAGCAGCTTGTTTGGATCTATCCCAGCAATACTATTTTACGGAACCATTTTCGTGATCAGTGTCGGCGTTGTCTTCGGGCTGAGGGTGTCAAACCTAAAAATATGGTTGCAAACGAACAGCCAGCGACTGGGTACACTCGGTCAACAACTCCAAACACAGGCAAATGAAATCTTGTCCAAAAGGATCAATCGTCCACAATCTGCACCGGCGTTGAATATGACTCCGCTGGCAATTGGGCTTCCGGTCGATGCCTCGACCACAAAGCGGACGACCCAAAATGTACTACGTATACGCCCTGACATGGCCAATATACCACCTTCATTGCGTCCCGGTGCCAGCCCTGCAACTAAAGAATCGACAGCAAAAGAGCTTGGCCTTAGTGAACCCAGTTTGCTGACACTCGATAATCTCAAGGCGAACTTTAACGCGATCGGAATCGTAAAGGGTAAAAAAGGAAAAGAAGGCTATCAATTGGTCGAGCGACCAGACGGGCGCATCAAGCGGTTTTTTAGCGTGTCGGATATGAAAGAAGCCAAAAAAACTACCAAACGAGAATCCAGCTTGCCACCGCTGGAGATGCTGCGGGATATTGAATTAACGGTGCCAAGTGAACAAGAAATCAACAACAATGTTGTGCTAATTGAAAATACGCTGCTGGAATTCGAGATTGATGTTGATGTAGTTGATGTCAAGGTAGGGCCAACGGTAACCCAGTTTGCTGTGCAACCTTTTAGAGAAACGGGTGCTGAAGGCGAAACAGTTATGCACCGCACCCGCATCAACAAGATAGCGGCTCTTGCAAGTGATCTTGCCCTTGGCCTGTCAGCGAAGCGGTTGCGACTGGAAACACCAGTTCCGGGGCAAACGTATGTCGGAATCGAGGTGCCAAATCATAACCCCAGCGTGGTCGCACTGCGATCCGTGGTTGAGAGCAGAGTCATGCAAGATCAGATGGTGAAAGCCAAATCACCGCTGTTCATTCCACTTGGGCGGGATGTATCAGGCGCACCGGTCGGTGTTGACCTTGCGGCGATGCCACATGTATTAATCGCAGGTACAACAGGGTCGGGTAAATCGGTGTGTTTGGCGGCACTGGCGACGGCGTTGGTTTTGAATAACACGCCCGATAATGTCAAACTGATCATGATGGATCCCAAGATGGTAGAACTTAACCGATTTAATGGCCTGCCCCATCTGCTGGGACCGGTTGAGACTGACCAAGAACGCATCATCGAAGTATTGCAATGGTGTACACGAGAAATGGACAGGCGCTATAAATTACTGGAAGAGTACGCCGTCCGTAACATTGAGGCGTTTAATGCCCGCTTGGGTCGTCGTCAAAAAGACGACTATATGCCCTACATCGTCATTATGGTTGACGAAATCGGTGATCTGATGATGTCTCGCCCGGACGAAACAGAACGTACGATTACACGGTTGGCACAAAAAGCGCGCGCGGCAGGTATGCATCTGGTGATTGCAACGCAGCGCCCAAGCGTAGATGTGATTACCGGCCTAATTAAAGCAAACTTCCCTTCACGTATTTCATTTGCTGTGGCTTCCGGCGTTGACTCGCGGGTTATCCTTGACAGCGTAGGTGCAGAAAACTTACTGGGTCGCGGCGATATGCTTTATCTAGCATCAGACGCAGCTGGCCCGAAACGTATACAAGGATGCTATGTTTCGGATGATGAAGTCCGAGCCGTTGTCGATTACTGGAAAAACTGGAGCTTAGAACAAGAGGCAAAAGGCAAGCTCGAAATTGTCACCAGCGGGCCATGGGAAAAAGGCATGACTCGTCGTGAAGTACTGGCGGAAACTGACCCGATGCTTGAACAGGCAATTGAGTTAGTCATTAACGAGGGCGACGCATCGGCATCATTGATTCAACGTCGACTTGGCCTCGGCTATCCGCGTGCGGCTCGCATGGTAGATTTGATGGCAGAACTCGGCATTATCGGGGAAGCTGAACCCGGTGCGCGAGGGCGTAAGGTGCTCATCAAGAAGGGGCAAGACCCTTTCAAAGAAGAACTTGAACGGCGCGCCAAAAACCGCAGCTAGACAGATAAATATTGAATCGACATTTGACTGTATCTAGACTGAAAACAAAATGACCATTCAAC
>JBBSBS010000194.1:0-11174 GCA_038251045.1 Aggregatilineales bacterium
CGCCCCCGCATGTAGTTGAGCACGCAAGTCCACTGGCACGGATGCTCGCTTATCATCCCACCGGAACTGATGCCTGAAAAGCTGCTCAAGGTGATCCGCCAGCGATTTGCGCCACAGTGCATAGAATTTACCAACGCCATCACCACCAAGCATTAAGCGATAAAAACGTTCGTGGGCGAGAATATGCTCAAACATGATAACCAGGTGCGCCACACCTTTCGAAGAATCCTTGACCTCAACAGGCTGATCAGCAGGTAACTTCAGAGACTCAAACAGTGAAGTTAGCTCGTCGTGCATACCGTGATACAGCAGCCCATATTTGTCCTCATAGTGTTTGTAGAATGTCGTGCGATGCACCATCGCACGCTCACAAATGTCGGTTACAGTGATGGACTCAAATTGCTGATTAGCCATCAAGGACATGAGCGCTTCCCATAGGAATTTGTAAGTACGACGTACGCGCAGATCAAGCAGTTGACTTGATGAATTCATCTACATTTTCTCCATGCAGTGTCGATTAGGCTACATTCCTGATTGTTTTGTTTCTTGACCCTGAGATCTTTCTAAAACTATAGTGAAATCTGCGACAACTGTAAAGATATTCGACATGTGTATACATTTTCGAAAGGCGACCTATCATGCACGGGCATATTCACAACTTCAGGCTGTTCCACTTACTCAACCACATTCTACGGACGCTGCTGCGTGCTGGCGTACCTATAAATATCCTGGGCAATCCGGTATACCTGCTCACGGTGCGCGGACGCAAAAGTGGACAACCACGCATGTTCGCAGTGGATCCATATCAACATAATGATCGGCACTTTTTGCTCGCCAGTCATGGAGTAGGCGACTGGGTTCGCAATTTGCGCGTCGCTGGGGAAGGCACACTTCAGCACGGACGACGGCAGCAGGCGATTAAGGCTGTCGAGTTGAGTCCAGAAACTGCCGGGGTTGTGCTGAAACAAATCCTGCCATTCCGTTTGGACTCGCCTATGAGCGGATTTATCCTTCGACGCACACTGGGCATCACTTCCGATGCTTCGCTGGATGAATTCATCAATGTTGCCCGCCGTTGTCCGGTCTTCGAAATCAGCTTTCCAGACGATCCATCCTGACATGGTTAAGTATAGGAAAATGCCCCACATCAGGGTCGTCGAGATTGACGGATAGGATTGAAACCGAACAAATCTCCGTGCTTGTTCAAAAACTAACAAATCGCCGCGTTTGATAATTGAAGCCCTTCGGCAAAAAACGGTAGCCTGTACATAAAGCTATTCAACTTGTACAAAAAAGGTATATCATGTCGCAAACACACAATGAGCATAATCTCCCGTCATCCCCCGGAACACCGCGCTGGGTCAAGTTATTTGGGATGATCGCGCTTGTGGTGGTGCTGCTGGCTGGAGTCATGCTGCTGTCTGGGGGAGAACACGATCCGGGTCGCCATATGCCGTCTGCCAGCGTGACGGAAGTCCATACACCACCCGTTGACCATCAGGGGCAGCATCCATAATGATGAATCCCGGTCTACGCAAATTTGCCCTGACCCTACACATTACCTGCTCAGTTGGCTGGATTGGAGCGGTGATGGCTTTTCTCGCACTCGTTATCGCGGCGATAACGAGTCAGGATGTACTGATTTTGCGGGCGTCTGGATCGCGCTGGACTTACTCGGTTCTCTAGTAATTGTCCCGCTGGCAATTGTATCACTGTTGACCGGGCTGGTAATGTCGTTAGGCACAAAATGGGGTTTGTTCCAGCACTACTGGGTGCTGTTCTCATTTGCATTAACGATTCTTGCCATTCTTATCTTGCTGGGAAATATGCAATCCGTGAGATTTCTGGCAGGAACGATCACTGATATAGACAACTCCAATGTCGATATGCTGCGAGCAGGTTTGCAAAGCGAACTGCTTCATGCCGGTGTAGGACTGCTGGTATTAGTGGTCATCCAGGTGCTGAATATCTATAAGCCGCGCGGTTTGACTTCGTATGGCTGGCGTAAGCAGCAGGAACAGCGTGCGTTCCGACAGGCTATCGATGCAGAGGCTTAAGCTGCGGCAATCCGGCTGTCCACACGCTTACATTCTTGGACTAGCTCGCATCAACTTCAAGGCTCAGTCCATGAGAATTCAAACAATGGCACCAGTTTGCGGCATGATCACAAGATGGTAAACGGCAGAGCAGATTATCAATCCACTCGTTACGACCAGCGTCACTTTGCCAGCGGATACGGTGTTCGGCGGTGAAGACTCCTCATGAGCCTCCGCTTGCCGACGTTTTTCTTTCTGCTGACCCATCAGAGCAACGCCCACAGAAGCCGACATCGGAATTGCGGCACAAAACATACACATAACAGCCTCCTGAACTATGGCGTGTCTGTACTCACTGGATTGCTCAATGCGTTTTCAATGGCGCTTTGCAAACTATTTTCGCTGATAACACCAAATGAACGATATGATTCTCTGCCCGCTGCTGTGAATATCACGTAAGCCGGATGCCCCGGCAAACTCAATGATTGGAAGGCTTGTTGTCCTTCAGCCTGATCAGCTGCATTCATATAGAAAAACGCCACATCATTGCCAAACTCTGCTTCAAGCCCATTCACGATGGGCATCATTTGTGTTCAAGGCGGTCAGGTGTCGGTGTAAAAGAACAGAAATGTCGGTTTATCATCGGCTAAAGGAAGATTAGCAGGAGTAGGTGCATTATCCGAAGAGACACACGCATCTAAACTAACCAACATCAGAATTGCAGCGCCAAGAAACCAAAATAATCGGTTGACCATAAGTTGCATTTTTCTATTTCATTCCCTATCACCCACCCTACCTAAAATTCCTGATAAGGACATGCGCCAAATGGCGTGAATAATTTTCTCTGCCTTACCATTATCAATGCCAGCGTTTTTTAACAATTTCAGACACCTAGTATGCTATCCTTCCCGTTCAAAATCAAAGTATTGATAACATACCGGTCCACGATCCGCGTTTCGTAAGTAAGTGCTGGCCGTCGCCTTAGCGTGTTATGGGGTCTGGGTAGCTAAGTTAGTGCGTCTCAGGAGTTGAGCGTTGATCGCAACGATAACCGTACTCAAGGACATGAAAACTGCACCCATCGCAGGCGACATGATAAAGCCCATCGGTGCCAGCACCCCCGCCGCCAGCGGAAGCGCGATCACGTTGTAACCAGTCGCCCAAATCAGATTCTGGATCATCTTACGGTAGGTCGCACGGCTGAGTGCAAAGATTTTCACCACGTCCAGGGGATTGCTCTGCACCAGGATTATCCCGGCAGACTCAATCGCTACATCCGTACCACTGCCGATGGCGATGCCAATATCGGCACGGGTCAAAGCCGGAGCATCGTTGACTCCATCACCAACCATTGCCACTTTTTTATTCTGCTTTTGCAGTTCGGCGACTTTCTTGTCTTTATCCTCAGGCAGCACTTCAGCAAATACCATATCGATGCCCAGCTCACGGGCAACGGCATCCGCTACCTGTTGGCTATCCCCTGTGAGCATCGCTACTTCTACACCCATCTCATGCAAGCGCTGAATCGCCTGCTTACTCTCCGGGCGAATGACATCGGCAAGCGCGAAAGCCGCTACAACCACGTTTTCGACTACCAGATAGACTACCGTTTGTGCGTTGTCATTGGCTGTTTGTCGGAAATTGTTCATATCTCCTGTGAGTTCAAGGTCGAGCAATTCCAGCAATCTGGGACCCCCTACGTGAACTGACTTGCCATCATAGCTTGCTTTGATTCCCCGCCCTTTAATGACTTCAAACTCGCTGATGGCGACGGGTTTCACCCCGGCATCTTCAGCCTTCTGACGAATGCCGCGGGCAATCGGATGTTCGGAGTCTCCTTCAACGGCGAGTACCAATGCCAGTGCCTGCTCGTCTTGCCAGCCTTCAGTCACAGTCATGTTGACGACACCAAAACGCCCCTCAGTCAGTGTCCCGGTCTTGTCAAAGATGACGGTGTTAATCAGTCGTGCTTCTTCCAATGCCAGCCGATTACGAACCAGAATGCCGTTCCGCGCACCTAATGAGGTACTGATGGCAACCACCAGCGGAATTGCCAGACCCAGTGCATGAGGGCAGGCAATCACCAAAACTGTAACAACCCGTTCCAGCACTTCAACCTTAAACCCAAGGGCGATAATCCACGCCACAGCGGTTAATGCAGCCACCCCAAGCGCGACGTAAAACAGCCAACCAGCCGCTTTATCGGCTAAGATCTGTGTGTTCGATTTGCTGCCCTGGGCTTGCTCAACCAGTCGCATAATCCCGGCAAGTGCGGTTTCATCCCCGATGGCGGTCACTCGTATCCGCAGGCTCCCATCCCCGTTGATGGTGCCGCCGATCACTTTGTCACCCTCACTCTTCGCAACAGGTTGCGATTCGCCAGTAATCATCGCTTCGTTGAGTTCGGAATGTCCGTCAACGATTTCGCCATCGGTTGGCACACTCGATCCCGGACGGATCAGCAGCACGTCACCCTTGCCGAGATCAGTCACACCAACCTCTTCAGTCGAGCCATCCTCACGAACACGCTCAGCAGTATCGGGCATCAGTTTTGCCAATTCATTAAGCGCTCCTGAAGCCTGACGTACACTCCGCATCTCCATCCAATGCCCTAGCAGCATGATATCAATCAGGGTCGCCATCTCCCAGAAGAAGCCGCTGCCCGGAACAGCAAAAATTGCAAACAGACTGTAAGCAAACGCCACCGTAATCGCCAGTGAAATCAGCGTCATCATGCCGGGTTGGCGACTCTGCACTTCCGGCAGCGCCATCTGCAAGAAGGGCAAGCCCCCATAGAGAAAAATTGCGATGGCAAAGCCGGGTCCAATCAGGTTACTGCCGGGGAATTCTGGCATCGAGAAGCCGAACCACTCCTGGATCATGGGACTGAACAGCAGCACTGGAATGGTGAGGATCAGACTTACCCAGAAGCGGTTGCGGAACATCATTTCATGTCCGGTATGATCTGTGTGCGCGCCGTGTGTATGTTGATGTTCCGTATGATGTTGTGCCGTATCATGCACAGCATGATCCGTCGCCTGTTCCTGTACGCTGTCTGCCGGTTTTTCCGCAGTCTGATGTGAATGGTCCGTGTGTGGTTCGTGAGTGTGATTGTGTTCCATGGTCTGTGATCTCTCTACTCGTTGTCGATTAATGTGTGTCCGCTGGATTGCCAGGCATTCATCCCACCCGGCACATCGTAAATCTGGGTGTATCCGAGTTCAACCAAATCATGAGCCGCCTGTTCACTCATGTTGCCCGAACGACAGTAAAGGATGATGGGTGCATCTTTATCAGGCAGTGCCGTTGTCAGTGCATCAATATCGTTATAGGCGACGTTGTAGTTTGTTCCTTCGATTTCACCCTGATACGGAATATGAACAATTACCACGATAAAAGCTCTGTCTGTATCAGCCATCACATCTGCAAATTCATCAATGGACATTGTTTGATATGAAGCACTCTTTTCACCTGCATTGGTAGAAACAGTTTGATTGACATTGCTCCCAGGTGAACATGCGCTGATCCCGATTGCGATCAGGACTGCCGGGGCAACGAATAGAATTCGCATGGTTAGTTTTTCTCCAAAACATCAGCTTTACTGTCTTACCATAGTTCGGTGTTCACCAAAAAACATGCGCTATCTGGCGTATTTCTCTATTAACCACTTGTTCGGCTGATACCTTCTCATCTTTTGCCATCTGACTTGCCTCCATTCAGTGATCACAGATGGGGAAAATATGTCTTAACTTTCCCGCGTTTTGTGTCTCACAGGCTCTAAAGTCGTACAGTGTTAACTAACTGTCGCTTGTGATCTCGCCCGGCGAGATTAGCCGGTCAGGTGATTGAATTTGAGGCATATGTCGCCAGCGAAAATCGCAGCGAGGCGCGCCGCTGGCAATTGTCCCCGTGCGTTCCAACGTTGCTCCCCACTGTTTAGCGAGTGGAAAGTCCAGCTTGCAGAATGTCTGGACACACAGCTCGGACAGGTTATGCGACTCGAAATACTCAGCCACCGGGCAGCGTAAGCAATCAAAACCGACCACTCCTTCGCCTGCATCCACGTCTTGCCAGAGATAAGCCGGGGAACCAAACGGAAAGGTGCGAAAGGCATTTGTCGCCACCTTCAGGCGCTGAAAGCCATCCTGAGTAAATGTGCCGCCAGCAAACCAGGGAAGATCGGCCATGACGGTATAGATCTCCCAGGCGATTTGATAGATAAGAGCAATAGCGTTTTCTTTGGTTTGACCAAGTGCTGTCAAAACCTCATGTATAGCGATGATAGCGGCGGCGGCATGGACTGTAAATCGGGCACCAACGGTCTTCTGATGAGGAATGGAAGGTTCTAAATCGAGATAGCGGAGCCAGGTACGGGCGAGGATTTCATCCACTTGAGCATCGGTATACTGATCCGCGAGAATCTTCCGCACGTAGGGATTCACAACTGCTTTCATCAATCCGGCAGATTGCTCGAATTCATTGAGCTTGGTGGACAGTATTTTCACGCCTGTCGTCCACAAAAAGTTAGCTGACACTTCTTCGTGATAGTCTTCTTGAACTTCTTGAGGGGGCAGCTCTCCCATGAGGAGGAGTTCCGGCAAGATTTGCTGCACTTTTTGCCGCAAGCGTGGAAAGTCGAAGGCACGCTGAAAGAATTCCCGCGCGATAATGGGTTTAATCACGTCGACGAAGTTCAGATCAGGAACCATCGTGAAAGCGAGTGCCTCCGCAGTCGTGATCGCTTTGGCGTGCAGCAGCAAAGCGCTTGGGAAGACAAATCCACACCTGGCCCCGATCAGAAAGAAATTAAGATACACTCGCGCGAAACTCATTTCCAAAAGTGTACTACTATAAAACTTGTCAGCGAGTGCCTTAAACTGCCGATAGAAGGCTTCTTCGTCTGCCCAACTGAGTCGTTGGGACTGTCGGATCAAGTGGTAAAAGGCGCGACGAGTCTGTTTTTGCGCCACCCCCAGCATATACAACATAAACCGATCTCGCTGGCTGTCGGTCAGTTCGCCGTACATGCCCGCATCCAAAATGACAATTTTGCCGTCTTGCTGAAAGAAGATATTGCCAGGATGAAGATCGGCATGGAAAAAGCCATCGGAGATGAACATTTTCATTTCCATCTCGATAATGCGTTTGTTGAGTTTTTTTCGTTCCTGAACCGAGAAGCTGTCTAATACTTCACTCAATCGCAGCCCCGATACACGCGACATCGTGAGGATTTTAGGCGCAGTGTATTTCCAGAAGACCGTTGGAAAAATGATGTCATCCAAGTCGCGGAAGTTCTCTTGAAATTGCTCTAGCGTTTTGCCTTCGAGCGAGAAGTCAAGTTCGTTGAGGGTATAACGTCTAAATTCGTTAAACCCATTTATCAGATTCAATCGTTCCACTCGCTTCGGGAACAATCGGTGCAGCATGTGCAGCATCCACGCTAGGATCGCCATATCCTGATTGACGATTTCTCGAATACGGGGACGCTGGATTTTTACGGCGACTTCAGTTCCATCGGACAGCACGGCGAAATGCACCTGGGCCAACGATGCAGAGGCTACAGGTTGTTCTTCAAATGACTGGAAAATCTTGTTGAGATCTTGACCAAAAGTTTCTCTCACGGTACTTGCCACGTCCTCAAAGGCGAAGGGTGGCACACGCTCTTGTAAAGCAGCGAGCGCTTTAACATATTCTTGTGGAAGGATGTCGGGTCGTGTGCTGAGAATCTGCCCGATCTTAATGAATGTTGGACCAAGGCGCAGTAAGTCATCCACAAACCGCTGGGGAATATGCTGATTCTTCAGCCTCAGTTCCGGGGTGAGCCGCGCAAACTTGCGATACGCGCTGTACTCTCGCAGCGTGACCCACAGAATGCGAAGGGGACGAACAGGGTCTTGTAGCAACCTTTGTTTACCTCCTATTTTCAAATTGTGACCCGGTAGAAAATCCCGTTGAGATCATCGTTGAGCATCAGTATCAATATCACCGTCAGCGCCATTCCAGCGATGTTCAATGCCCAGCGCAACTTATCCTGTATGCGATTCCGGCGTACCAGGTACATTTGTCTTCCTGCTCTTTATATATCCACTATGTAACAAATTCCCTGACCAGTCCCATTGCCTGATCGGTTTTGGCAATAGAGGATGCGCCATCTGTCTCGATGCCGGTCAAGGCGCGTATGGCATCAATTGTCTCTGGTACAACAATCGCCTGGTTATAGACCTGGTAGTTGTAAAACAGTTCACTCCCTACGACGGTCAGCCCATCTTCCCACAGACCAACTTCCCACATATCGCCACGCGGACGGCCCAGGTCGGTCATCAGTTCCAATGTGCTGTTCAGGGCAACCATACCGTCGCTCATATGCAAGAAAGCAATACGTGGAGCAGCCTGGAAAGCCGCCAGCACCTCGTCTTTGCTGACCAATCGGGTCAGTTCAACGCTCCAGGCATGGAGATGGCTGCTGGTATGCGCTGCAACAACTGCAATCGTAACAACATCCAGATCGGGTATAACTGTCTGGGCATCAGGTCCCTGATGTGAAGGAATATCTTTTTCGGGAACGACTGTGTTCATAATACCCGTATGATCTGACTCCCAGGGGTCAGTAGCACGGCGTATCAGCACTCCACGCGCCCGTTTGAGCAGACCAGCATTTTTGAGCGCCCCTAACGTGCGGACAATGCTGGTTGTATTGCACGAAACGACGCGAGTGGTATCACGTCCCAAAGCGGACGCATAATTCGCCTGAGCGACGAAAGAATGACCCGTGAGATCGTGCTTTTCACCGCCCTGGAAGATGGATTTGATACCTGCGGCGCGATACTTTTCCAGATTGTTCGCAGCGACTTTTTTCGGTGTTGCATCCGCGGTGATGTCCACTCGCCCAAGCAGATCATCTAGCTCTCCGACCACCGGAATTCCAACCGAGCGCATTTCCTGCGCGGCATTAGGTGTCGAAGCGAAAACAGGATAGCCTTTCCCAACTGCGACCCTGATTCGCCAGTCACTAACGACATCGGCAATGCCGACCAGTTCCATATCGTTTTGAAGCGCTATTGCATCGGCGATCCGTTTACCGATCACGCCATATCCGTTGACAGCAACACGAACTTTCTGATTCGCCATATTAAACCTCCAGATAAAGTACCAGTGTGTTACAAGGGACAATTTCTTATGACCGCTAAACCCTCGCAGTGCTTCATCCGATGGACTTCGCACCGAAATGCAGCAGGGCATCAAAGCCCAAGCTGGTCTTCGCTGTCCTGGCTGTCGCGGTATCAGCGTGAGAGTCTAGTTGCGCGGCTTATTGCGTGCTTTCTCCACCCGATGACCAGAGCGACCGTGACCAACAATGCCCCGGTCAACAAGAAGGGCACGTTCATTTACCAGGCGAAAAGCACCCCACCCAGAAGCGGTCCGAGCGCTTGACCAAGACTGTTGGTGGCGTTTTGGACACCGAGCGCAGTACCTACTTGTTGACGCCCGCGCTTCGAAATCGGCGCCGCGAGATTCGGCGAGATGAAAGCCACCCCTAACGCGAACAAAGCGACAAAGGCAAAGATAAAGACCGTACTGCGCGCTGTGGCAAGCAGCACCATACTCGTCCGCATCAAGCCAAAGCCCGCACCAATGTGGTAAATCTCGCTGATGCGTCCCGCGAGGAAACCGACCACCCCGACTTGAAAAATGGTCATCACCAGCCCGCAAACCATGAAAACGGCTCCCACTTCACTGGGACCATAGCTGAACTTCGCCTGCGCGTAAAGCGCGAAGGTCGCTTCAAAGATCGCCAGCCCGAATTGCCCGACCAGCGCCAGACCAGCGCCAGACCGAGGAGCGGACTGAGGCTGCGCGCTAACCCTCGCCAATTCGTCTTCAGCTCTTCGCCTGCGGCGCGTGTCACCGGTGAGTGTCGAGACTCCGGCAGCCAGCGCATCGCGGCGAAAAATGTGAGCAGTCCGAGAAATGCTGCCGCGAAGAACGGGATCGAGAAACTATCAATCATGAACAGCCCGTATTGCGCGGCGAAATGCAGGTCTGTGCGCGACAATATCCCGCCGAGCGCCGGACCGACAACGAAGCCGAGACTCACCGCCGTAGCCAACCATGCCATCCCTCGACCGCGTTCCTTATCGGTCGTCATATCGGCAACGTAAGCTGCCGAGACCGGCAGTGTTGCCGAAGATAGAATGCCTCCGAGAATACGCGCTGCGTAAAGTAGCCACAACGGCGTGGCAAGACCGAAGAGGGTCTGCGCGATGACGTAGCCTCCAATACCGATTAAGATGAGCGGTCTTCTTCCGATCCGATCCGACCAGCGTCCCCATAGAGGCGCAAACAAGAGTTGCCCTAGCGCGTAAACTCCGGTCACCAAGCCGACGTGTATCGCCACCGACTGCTGGGTTGCTCCTGCTGCCAAAGCAAGACGCTCGACGTAGAAGGGTAGCACCGGCAGCGTAATGCCGAAGCCGATCATGATGACAAACAGACAGGCGAGAAGCACAAACAGGTGTCTATTCATTTTGTTAATTCTGCTTTCTCGACGCGCGCTGCATTTTCCGGCATCAGCCGCCCTTCAATGGTTACGTTTTTTCGCCTCACCCGTATTTGATGCGCATCCGCAATATCCCGATGACAAGCGAGGAAGTTGTAGATGGGGACAAACACGAGTCCGGCATAAACGCCGTAGATAAAGTGCTTATGTAAGCTGGTTTCTTTGCGGAAGTGATTTGAAGCTGACAATGACAATCAATACACCTTTACAACCAACCATTCGCAAACCCGGCCCGCTGCAGTCCTGTAACAAGATAGGGACACCGACGCATCAATCCCCAAAGCAAGTCCGAGCGGTAGTTCTCAATCATCAGGACAACTGGCCCCTGATTGATTCCGTAATGCCATTGGCACACCCAGAACCCCCCCGTTTCGGACGGGTCCAAGTAAGTCGGATTAAAGCTCGCTTTGAACCCACCAGCGGTAACGGTCTGGGGATATTTTTCCTGGCAGTATTGAATCGTCGGGAGCACGATCTCCGGCGCAAACGGCAGCGCTGCAACGACGGCCCATGGAGCAAGGGTGCCATCGTCCGGCCCATCGGGTATGCCACGCGCAAGGTAATCAAAAAAGTGTCGTTCA
>JBBSBS010000195.1:0-11170 GCA_038251045.1 Aggregatilineales bacterium
AACCGCTTATTTTGGGCAGCATACAAAATCACCGCAATCTGTAAGCCAACGATGAAACGCAAAATGCCAATCGGTTCACGGTAGGTTGAAAATGGTACAAAAAGCATGACCGCTGCATTGACCAACAGCAGACTCAATTCGGCTGACCAACGCCCACGCCGCAGTGATTTCAAACTTTCCCACAGCGCCCAAATCGTTGGTGTAATGACGAACAGCAGTAACGTTGGCCCCAGTATCAGCAGCAGTTTGCCCCGTACTTCAACCGGTGTATCTGTCCAAATGCGAAATACCCCAGCCAACGGAATGACTTCAAACGATGTGGCCTGTGCTCCACCTGAACCGACCCCACTTGTACCCAATGATTGAATTAAGATCACCTGCCAAAGTATGAACGGTAAAATGCTGATAAACCCTACTATCAGACCATTTTTCCACTCACGCTGCGTAAACAAATAGAGTACATATGCACCCGCAAAAATAAACGTTGTTTCTTTGGCAAGTGCTGCCAAAGCGAAGATTAACGCCGCCCACAACCACCGTTTATTTCGGGCCAATGTGATGCCGCCCAGCACAAGCCCATACGCTAATGGCTCGGATAGACTAAGCCTTACCGAACCAAATATGCCCAATGTTAGGCCATAGGTTAAGGCATACCAACGGCTGACATTGAATTGCACCAGTAGGTTTTCGAACAGAAATGTGCCAACGGCTAAGGCAATTAAACTGATCAGTAGAAATGACCACGGGATTAAATCGGCCTGACCAAATGCTAATATTCGCCCCGCAATTGGAAATAATATGCGTTGAAAACGGTAGGCTGGCACATCAAGGTATTCACTGGCAGTACTTGGATCACGCGCAATATAGAAATTGAATTGACCGTCATAGCCTTCCGTACCCCCAGTCTCGGCACTGATGTGATCGCTAAACCGTGTACCTATCGTTACCAGCGCCATTGCACCGCTCTTGTTGCTCAAAATCACGAAGCCGACGTAGACTAAGCAGAGAACTACAGAGATGCTCCATGGATGCAATAATCTACGGACTTGTGTCATTTCGGTTATCCTTCGTTGCTTAGCCAGATTTCTACTATACACCGGGAAGGTTTTCCTTTGGCAAAACGTTCTGAATTTTTTGGGCTTGCTGTGCTAACAGTCATCTTTAGTTATGGGCTTACGGTTGGTGCGACGTTTAACGGCATCTTTAATCCGGAATTTCACCCGGTATCGCTGGGATTAATGGCGCTGCTGGTTGGTGGTTGGTTGTTTATGCACTGGCATGGTCGGTGGAATTGGAATCGAACTTCACTTGACACTGTGTTTCTGGTTTGGGGATTGGCTTTTGGTGCTTCGTTATTGGCGAATTCGGATGCATGGCGGCGCATTGCAATCGGATTGTGGTACATGGGGTTGTACATCGGGGTATGGTATGTGCTGCACGATCTGATTGCCAACCGCGCATTACGCCGCGAAATGATTATCGACGCGTTGTTGATCGCAGGGTTGGTGATTGTTTTGTTCGGTTTTTTGCAGCTTCGTGTGTGGTTGGTGCAAGTTGCGGCAACCGGAATATTTATTGCACCACCACGTCCCGTGAGCGCTTTCGGCAACCCAAATTTCCTAAGCGCCTTTCTCATAGTCGTTATTCCGTTAACACTGTCACGCATGATGCTGCTAAGGGCAAAGCCGCCACAGATTATCCTTGGCCTGTATGTTTTATTTCAGGTTGCGTTGTTGTTCTTGACCGATTCGCGGGGTGCATGGATCGGAATTATTGTTGGCCTGCTGGTATGGGGCGTGTTAGTTATCAGCCGTTCCGGTGGGCTGACGCGTGTTGGGATGATCGCGTGGTGGCAGGGTCAAACCAAAGCGCTAAAGACTGGTGTTATTGCCAGCGTGCTTGTTGGCATCATTGTTATTAGTGGAATGTCGCTGAATATTGTTCGCTCATTTTCCGACCCGGGACGTGGAGCCGGACTGCGAACTGAAATTTATAGAGCGGCAGTAGAACTATTTACTGAGAAGCCGATTACAGGACAAGGGTTATTTACTTTTGGGCGCGGGCTTGTTCGACTACCCGATGTACATCCTGATAAACCACATAGTCATGCTCATGATGCTCCGCTCCATATTGCGGCTGAATTAGGGATTTTGGGTTTGGCGGCGTTGGTCGTTACTTTATATGTTGGGTTTCGGACGATGCAGCGTAATTGGCAGGATTCAGCTGACCGTGAACGATTGCTATTGGCAGGGTCAACGGCAGCGGTTGTCGCGTTTGGTGTACATCAATTGACTGATATACCAGCGATGATGCCAGCGATTGCATTGACGGGATTGGTCGCACTGGTGCTGACGCTTGCCCCCACGAAACCAGAAGTGGTTAATGCGGATTGGGCACGAATCGGTCATCCGTTGGAGATGGTTGGTATCTGGAGTATTGTGCTGGTGAGTGGTGTGTGGAGCAGCAGCTTCTACACCCGTTACGTGGACATACTGGTTGAAGCGCGAAATACCGAGGATTATCGTCATGGGGCAGAGCAGTTGCAAGCGGTTATCAATGATGACTCTCACCTTAGTCTATATTATTTGGAACAGGGTTTCCTGTACGGTATGGCTGCGAGCAAGGGTGATGCTGGTGCGGCACGCGCAGGTATCGAGTCCTATGAGCGTTTCATTCAACTCGATCCCGGTTATGCGGTGGCATGGGCTAATCTGGCGGCGCTGCATTGGCAGGTTGACGAGCGGGATGTGGCAATCGATGCGCTTCAACAGGCCATCAGACTGGACTCGGTTGAGTGGAATTACTATGCGCTTTTGGGGCGATATGCCGAGGCTATGGGTAATGTAGAGGCTGCGACCAATGCCTATAAAGAGGCATTAACGCTTAATCCTGATGCCAGCTTGTATACTGAGTTAGATCAATTTGTACTGACGAATCCAAAAGTATTTGACTCGTCGACGATGACTATTTCGGCGCGGGTTGTGAAGTTGATGGACGCGGGTGCCGTATCGGCAGCGCAGGCGTTGTGGGAAAATAACTCGCCGGTGGATTCGTCTGCTGGTGATGTGATTCGATCGCTGTTGGCGCTGGCTAAAAGTGATCAAGATGGTGCCATTAAATGGTTGAGCCAAGCGGATAAGATGGCGATTTCAGCAGTTGATCAGGCGTGGGTTTATGTTGGAAAGGCGCGCTTAGCTCACTTTATTGGTGATGGATTGCTGGTAGATGAATCGTTGAGTGCAGCCGAAATAACATTGATTCAAGCGCCATTAGCGAGTGATGATGACACGTTGTTAAACATCCCTTACGCCCAATTTTTGCATGATGCGATTGAGCGGCAATATTTGCCACAGGTTGACTATCGCAAAGACGCAGTGCTGTTATTCCTGTTGGATAGAACGGGTTAATCATTTTGAATTTGGTACACAATTTTATTGAGGCTTTCGATGCGCAAACTTACGATTGAGCGAGCTGCCGGGATTATTCTGTTTGCATTGTTATTTGCGCTCGCTACACGTAGTCCGGTCGATACGGATGTGTGGTGGCATTTGCGTTCCGGTCAGTACATGCTCAGTAATGGCATTATTCACGCCGATCCATTTTCGTTCACGAAATTGGGCACGGCATGGATAAATCACAGTTGGGGGGCACAGATTGTCCTGAATGCTGTGTGGCAAGTTGCCAGTAACTTAGGACTGGCGCTTTATGTAAGTTTTTTGGCTACCGGAGGTATGTGGTTTGTTTACCGTATGTCCTCAGGAAATGTGTATCTGAAGGCGATTGCGTTGGTTATAGGGGCTTCAACGGCTGCGGTTTTCTGGTCACCTCGCCCACAGATGCTGTCGTTTTTTTTAAGCACGGTTATCCTGTATATCCTGTATTTGCATAAACGCAAGAAGATAGATCGACTGTGGTTAATTCCCCCAATCATTTGCTTATGGGGAAACTTACACGCGGGATTTTCAATCGGGTTTATTTTTCTGTTGGGTTCGATTGCGGGCGAAGTCTTAGGGCATCTTTTTAACCTGACAGGTGAGTATGTCGTGTCGTGGGTTGGTATACGTAAGCTAGTGATAGTTACCGTTGTTTCGGTGGCGGTGCTGGTCATTAACCCATACGGGTTGCAAATGTTAGCGGTACCATTTCAAACGGTGAGTATCGGGGCATTGCAAAATTTCATACAGGAGTGGCACTCGCCTAACTTCCATGAACGGCAAACGTGGCCTTTCATTATCCTGATAGTGGGATTAATTGGTGTATTGGGAGCCAGCAAAAAACGGCTTGACTGGACGGACTTTGTATTGACGGCAGGAACCTTGTGCATGGGATTATTGGCAGGACGAAATATCTCGGTATTTGCAGTTGTGGCAACACCGGTGCTGACCCATTATCTGAATGATGTCCTGCGCGAACGGGGATGGGTAATAAACACAGTGAAGCAGGCGACTCCGCAGATGGCACGTTTAAATGCGGTATTGGTGGGGGTAATAATACTGGCATCGCTTGGAAATGTTGTGCTTGCGCTTGAACCTAAAGCGTTGGACGAGGCACAGCGCGCGCATTTGCCGGTAGCAGTTACAGAACACCTCAAAACGTCTAATTTGCCGCGAAATGTGTTTAATTCGTATGACTGGGGAGGATATTTCATCTATATGCTGCCGGACATGCCAGTTTTTGTGGATGGGCGGACAGACTTATATGGCGATGTGTTTTTGTCACAAGATTATTTGGAAACTGCTATTGGTGCGCCGGGATGGGAAGCGACACTTGATGGGTACAAGATCAATACGGTGGTAGTGGAGGCAAATAGCGGGTTGGCGCGGAGTTTGCGAACCGCGTCCGGTTGGAAACTCGATTATGAGGACACACAAGCCGTGGTGTTTGTGCGTGAGTTGGTGATGAATGGCTAAACATGAGCCAGCCGATGGAAAATCACCTGTTCAACTTCACAGTTTGCTGGGTGACTTTCCACTGCTGCTCATTTTATTTGTCAGTTTGCGGATTCTACTGCTGCTGATTTACCAGCCCTTGATTTTGCAGGGGGTTGAACGGGGCATCGCAGTAGGAGGCGACTTTCAAACTTATTTCCAGATCGCTTCATTATCTGACAATGTGGGTTTGCCGCTACGCGATTGGTGGAGTGAGTTTCCGCCGTTGTGGTCATACTTTTCGATTCTTATTTATAAGATTCAGCCGAATTATACTGGATTCTCGATGCTGCTCGGTTTCATTTTTTTGATGTTGGATGTGGGAAATCTGATTCTGATTCGGAAGGTCGCTACAGAGCTTTATTCGCCGGATGTAGGGCAGGCGTTAGCTTGGATTTACGCGATCTTGCTGGCTCCACTGGTTTTTGTGTTCTGGTCATTTGAAGTCGTCGTAGCATTTTTCATGCTGCTCAGCTTATGGTGGGTGCTTAAGGAGCGCGATTGGTTGATGGGTATAGGTATCATGATAGGGGTATTGGTGAAGTTTACACCTGTGGTGCTGTTAGGAGCGGTATGGCGTTATCGCCCGACACGGCGAGCGCTCGTGCCAACGATTGTATCAGTGGGCGGGGTCCTAATGGTGTATGCCGTCTTCTTTTTGCAGAATTCAGCGATGACATTGCCATCGCTTACTGCTCAATTTTCTAAAGCTTCTTATCAGACAGTGTGGGCGTTAATTGATGGAAATTTCCGCACGGGGAATTTCGGCCCATTGGAAGATCGTCTTGATCCGGCGAAAGCGGCTATCACGCAGGGAAATGTAGCGCGTATTCCGGGTTGGTTAAGGTTGAGTGGGGCGCTCGTTGTGGGTACGTTTGTTTTTTTGCGTACTCGGAGGTTTGATGAGAGAGGATTGGTTGCGTTTGCGGGGATTTCGCTGTTGATATTCTTTTTACAGTCACAGGGTTGGAGTCCGCAATGGTTGGTGCAAATTATTCCATTTATGCTGCTCTGTTTTCCAACACGGGACGGGGTGCTAATTGTAGTTTTGTTAAGTGTCGTTTCTTTTGTTGAATATTCATTTCTTTTTGTTCAAACTGTTGATTCGCGAGGGGCAATTATGGACGCGTTCATTACACCATTTGCTGCAATTGTTGTCGCCCGCACTATTATTTTGGTAGGAATCTGTGTCGCGTTGTATAAAACGCTTCGTCAATCGCAAGATCGTCAAGGTCATAACGCGTAAATTCATGCTAATCTGAATTCATTGTAATGATTATTGTCTCAGGAGAATTATCGAATGGCGCGGCAGGAACTAGAACTGGCTAAAGACCTCATATCCGAAAAACAGTACGAAAAAGCACGAATGCTGCTTAACAAAGTCAAAGATGATCCAACAGCCCAAAAGTGGCTTGAGAAGCTGGAAGAGCTTTCTCCCGTAAAAGTGGAACAATCCACATCAGATGGCGACGGTGCGGAAAATTCCGCCGCGTGGCAATACGCCGCACTTGAAGTAAAGCGTGCGTATGGTATTCAGTATAAGGTCAATGGAGAAGCAAAACCTGATTGGAAAGACCAGCCGATTTACTATACGCTTAACCAACTTGGTCGTGATGGCTGGGAAATGATTAGTTTTGAGTCAACTAATGAGTTTTCTGTGTACATCCTCAAACGACCGGGTGTGGCCTCGGTCAAGAAGATTGATGTTTGGGATCAATGATCTCGATGGTTGCGAAACGGCAGTGGCTGCCTTTCACTCTCATAATCTTGCTTGCTATAGTGCTGAGGCTCATTAATTTGGGTGGACGAGCACTATGGTATGACGAGGCTTTCGCCGTCTTGTTTGCTGAGAAGGGGTTAAGCGCAATGCTGTATGGTACCCTGACCCCGGTCGCTGGAGGCGCGGCGGACATACATCCTTTGTTGTATTACAGTACGCTAAACACATGGATGCGCTTTTTAGGCGAAAGTCCTTTTACTGTGCGTCTTTTAAGTGTTGTGTTTGGTGTCGCGACAGTCGCTCTGATTTATTTATTGGCGACGGCGTTATTCGATAAGAGAACGGGTCTAGTCGCAGCATTTATTGCGGCGGCTGCGCCATTCCATGTGCAGTATTCGCAGGAAACCCGGATGTACGCGCTGCTGGGGTTGATACTGATGGCCGCGACGTGGTGTTTTCTGAAAGCGTGGCGGGTTGCCGAGTCAGACTCAACCAAGCCCCCATTTATTCAGCGATGGCGATTCTGGGTGGCTTTTGGTGTGCTTGCCGGATTAGCTATGTATACGCAGCAGTTAGCCGCGTTTTATCTTGTTGCTATTGGATTACTGCCGTTCGTGACGCGAAAGCGCGAACAAATGATTGGTGTGGTTGTAGGGGCAGTTACGGCGGTGATCGTCTATCTGCCGTGGTTAGTCAATCTGCCGGGGCAACTGCAAAAGGTGAGTTCCTATTACTGGTTAGATAAGCCGGGAATTGGGAGCATTCTGTTAACCATCCGGTCATTTCTTTCGGTCAGTATTGATTTGTCGAGTCAAGCATCACTCATTGCGATTATCGGGGCATTATTCATCACGGTGCTGTTAGTCATCCAGACAATCATGTTTATGCGCCAGCCCCGGACAAAAGCGAAGCGCAAGCCGGTGATGTTTGTATTGTGGTTGGCAGCCGCGCCGCCGGCATTGATGTGGTTGGTGTCTCAGATACAGCCTATTTTTTTGGAGCGGTCATTATTACCTTCGGCGCTCATGCTTTATGTTGCCTTAGCATGGTTATTCACGCGCAGCGGGATGCCACGCCCAATTGTAGCTATTGTGGCTGGAATTGGAATTGTGATGGTTGGTATGGGTTTGTATTACCAATACACGTTGGCGACATTTCCCAATTCGCCATTCCAATCCGCCGGTAGTTACATCGCTGAGAATTGGCAAGAGGGGGATGTTATTGTTCATCAAAACAAGCTAACCGCGCTGCCGGGCATTTACTATCAGCGAAATCTACCCCAGTATTTTATCGGGGATATTGCGGGCAGCAGTGATGATACATTGGCTTTGCCGACGCAAAATGCGCTGAATATTGCTGCTGATGCATGTGTGCAATCTGCCGTTCATGATGGCAAGCGTATATGGTGGGTGGTTTTTGATTTTGCCAAAGATCAATATGCGGCGGCAGGGCGACCCGAATTAGAGCAGGCGGTTGCGTGGTTGGACAGTCACTATAGCGCTGACTCTACAGAACAGTTTAATGATCTCAATGTCGTTCTGTATAGTGATCCTCGCGGTGATTTATCGACTGAATGTAAGCTGTCATGAAGCGTTTACCACTGTCTATTTGGTTTTTTGCGCTGCTGATGGCATCGGTTACATCACTCCCCTATGTGGTTGGTCAACTTAGCACGCCAGATGGTTGGCAGTACAGCGGGGTGGCGATGCTGCCAACCGGAACGCAGTTTGATGTTGACAGTCATCTGGCGAAAATGTGGCAGGGAAGTCGGGGCGAATGGGACTACCATTTGCTATTTACTCATGAGACACATACCGGTTTGCCGCTTGTACAGAGTTTTTACGTGCTTTTGGGTGCAATAGCGCATATTACTCCGTTTAGTTTGCCGCTTGTGTTCCATATCACAAGGTTTGGCATGACTGTAGGGCTAGTTTTGGCTTTGTGGATATTTGCCAGCCATTTTTTTGAGAAGCCATCAGAGCGGTGGTTAGCTACTCTTTTTGGGACAGTAGCAGTAGGGTGCAGCTGGTTTTTGCTGTTCATCAGCCCGGAGATGGTGTCTTCTGTTGGTCCGATCGAATTTTGGCTGATTGATGCCTTTAATTTGTTGGGCGCATTGTATATGCCTCACTTTGCGGCAGCGATCATCCTGCAAATTGTGATTGTGCTTAGTTACGAGCACTGGGTGAGGGGAAACCATAATCGGCAGTTCGTGATTCTTACGGTGGCGCTGGGGCTGGAAAGCATTGTGCAGCCTTATGGTATTTTGCTGCTTATTCCATTACTTTCACTTTTAACGGCTTATCATGTGCTGCGTGCTAAACGGATCAGTTTGCAGAGGGCATTGTGGCTCATTATTCCGTTTGGCATTCATTCGTCGCTGGTATTGTATCAATATATTGTGCTGAGTTCTGACCCTGTTTGGGCAAGTTTTACAGCGCAAAACATTACACTTTCGCCGCCTGTCATTTATTATTTGTTGGGATACTTGCCATTTCTGATACCTATTGGATTTGGCCTGAAAGGCTTGGCATTACTTTCGACCGATGATCGTTGGGTGGTGCCCATATTGTGGGTGGTACTCGTCGCTATTTTACTTTATGCACCGCTTCCTACCCAGCGGCGTTATTTATTGGGTGTGCAAACGCCGTTGGCAATATTAGCCGCGGTTGGTTGGTCGCGGTCGATACTTCCACGTTTTAAGATGCGTCGTCGCCCGCTGATTACAATCGTTTATTTTACAATTGCCTCAATTGCGCTGATCGGCATCATTGTCGCGAATGCAAGTTCACTTTCAACGCCAGAGAAGAGTCTGAACGCTTTTTATCAGCCGGATGAAGTGCGGGGTTTCGCTTGGCTACGGGATCATGCCGCGGCTAGCGAATTGTTGGTAACTACATTCGATCAATCGGGAAAAGGCAGCGGTGGTAAGTTGGTCGCTGCAACCGGAATGCGTGTTTTTATAGGTCATTGGATTGAAACTGCTCATTTTGACGAGAAAATGGCTCAAGTCAAGGACTTTTATGACCTAACTACTTCTGATAATGAACGGCAAGCGTTTCTTAAGCAAATCGATGCTGCTTATATCTGGTACGATGATTATGCACGTCAATTGGGGCGATGGAATCCTGCAGATGCGAGCTACCTCACGTCTGTTTTTACCTCAAATGGTGTCGTTATCTACCATGTGAATTGAGGACAATAATGGCACGAAGCCATTTTCGCTCGTTAAGTTTGATTTTGATTGTAGGAATTTTTTTTATCGGTGCGGTCATCATGACACATAATATGCTGACTGCCACGTACCCCGGACATAATGATTTTATGTCACGGTGGGAAGGGGCACGATCTTTTTGGATTGATGGCTTGAATCCGTACGGCGAGCAAGCTAGTTTGAATATTCAAAAGCAAATATATGGGCGGCCTGCACAAGCAGGTGAAGACCCCGGCTATTTTGCTTATCCGATGTATACGGCGGTGATAATATGGCCTCTGGTATATATGGATTATGCATGGGCTTCGGCAATCTGGATGGTACTGTTGGCGGGCTGCTTAATCGGATCCTTGTTTTTGCTGCTTGATTTGTTTCGCTGGCGGGTGGCGTCCTGGTTGCTGGGTATCCTGTGTATTTGGGTGCTGCTATTTTATTATTCAGCACGCGGTTTGATTCTCGGGCAGGTTGGCGTTGTGGTTTATCTTCTGGAACTGGTTGCGCTGTGGGGATTGGTCAAAAAACATGACCGATTAGCCGGATTTGTTCTGGCGATTTCTACGATTAAGCCGCAGATGGGCTTCTTGATCGTCCCATTCTTTTTATTGTGGGGGTTGCGTGAGCGACGGTGGAAATTCCTAATTTCGTTTAGTGTGATGATGTTGGGATTATTTGTAGTCTCGTTTGTACTACAATCATCATGGTTAAGTGATTGGTTAGGGCAACTTAGCAACTATACTTCATATACTGCTTTCGGTTCTCCCGTGTGGATTATTACCAGCTATTATCTGGGATTAGGCAGTGCCGCGGAGATTTTTGTAAGCGGATTATTCGCACTAACGATGTTATTGGCGTGGTACTGGTTGTTACGAGGGCATCCCGAACAATTTATGTGGACGGCGGTTTTGACGTTGACTGTCACGCATTTGATTGCACCACGTACTGCTACACCGCATTATATAGTGTTTATCATTCCATTAATGTTTTATTTCGCGAGCATCGTCAGGCGCAATCGTAGGCGAGGAAATTTGTGGGTGGTCGTACTTTTATTGGGGTTGGTGATTGTGCCGTGGGCGCATTTCCTTTTGACGGTGCAAAAACAATTTGAGCACCCGAGTATCTATTTGCCCTTACCAATAGCCATCTTTTTTCTTTTGTGGCTGACCCGCAAACAATGGTGGGATTTTGCCGACAATCAGTCTGGGAGTTGAGCGTCAAAAAGTGAGTTTATCAAACCGAGAACGGCTGTTATTTGTGATTGTTGCAGTGGCGGGGGCATTTTTTGTGACCCGATTTTTTGTGGCCGGGCCG